>JARLHP010000161.1 GCA_031292195.1 Syntrophobacteraceae bacterium | reverse complement strand
GTTGATGCAGCCGTAGGAAATACGATGGTCGGCGGGATTGGGACTGGCGATGCGCTCCAGCCGATGCTCTTTGGGATTGTTGGTAACCACCCAATGCAAGCCGAGTCCCCCATTGTAATCAACCCAGAGCACGGTATTTCCCTTCAAATCAGGGCCCAGAGATGCCACGAACCGGCCGGCCGGCGTAATGCGCTGGGAGGGAACCATCTGAGATAATTTTTCACGACCGATGCCCGGGTCGCAAACATCCCCCTTGGCCAGGCCAACCAGGCACGGGGCTTCGGCCAGAAGGTGCCCTTTGGGTTCGAACATGAAGACTGTGGCGTAAGTCTTGTCGATAATCATGAACGGCATCCCATGATTGTCACCCGAATCGACCACCCAGTCCGCAACGTGCTGGGTGTCCCCGGAGCTGGGCTGATTTTCGAAATCCGCCCTTTTAGGCGGGGGCGGAGGCGGGGGCGCCGGAGAGACCGGAGAGACGGGCCCGGACAGAACCGCGGGCTTGGTAGCCGTGGTGGCACAACCGGCGACCAGCAGCATGACGCACAACAATCCGGCTGTTAACGCCGCGCTGGAGCCTGCCGCGCCCGGGAGCCTGGAAAACCACGATGCCGAGGGAATACAAAACGAGTACTTAGTGCTGTTTCTTTTCATTTTTTGCAGTTGCTAATCGAGTGTTATGTTTAAAGTTATTTCTATAGCACCCCTGCCTCACGATACCTGGCGAGGCAGGGGTGTATTGGTTCTAGTTACGCGGCTGTTTTGGCATAGGAGCCGGCTCTGGCGGCGGCGGAGTTTCAGGCGCCGGTTGTACCACCGGTGGCTGGCACGGTTGCACGCAAGGTTTGTGGCAAGCACAGCCGGCCATGAGGAAAGAAACGCCGGCAACTACCAGAAAGCGCAGGAATAAATTTTTCATGATACACCCCTTTTTGGTTGATAAATAAAATAACCCAATAAAAACCAACAGCCGAACCTCCGGGAACTGGCTCGCCCCAATGGCTGGTTCCGCTCTTACCTGGCGCACCGTACGCCTTACATCACTTCTACAGCCCGAACCGCAAACGCTGCGTTTCGTATCCAGGTAGCCGATTTGGTAATACCTACCTTGTTATATGTCAAGTAAATAGTCAAGATTCATCTCCTAGTCTCGGGGGTAAGCGCGGACCAGGACGAGTCATTAGCGCCCTTGTTTTGCCATAAAGGCGGGTTGCTCCTCGAGGGGGAGCAACAATTCCTTGTTGTCGAATAATTCCTTGACTTTTCGCAGGATATAGCCGGATACGGGGCCATAGTCCCCGGTCTTCACCCAGGGTTGGATAGCTATGGTGACGCTGGTTTCCGTGAATTTGGCGATGCCAACAACCGGCGCCGGAGTTTGAAGAATTCTTTCATCACCCTCCATAATCTCCCGAAGGAGTCTTTCGATCCTGACGATATCGTCCCTGTAGTTGAACGCCAGCTGAATATCCACCAGACGAATGGGCTCGGAGGTGTAATTGACGATGTTGCCGCCACCAACCTTGGAGTTCGGAATTATAATGATCTTGTTGTCGGGGCTTTTCAGGGTCGTGGTGAAAATCTCGATTTTTTCCACGCTCCCACTGGCCCCCCCGGCTTCGATAAAGTCACCGACCTTAAAGGGTTTGAAGACGATCATCAGCACACCGGCGGCAAAATTGGAAAGCGAACCTTGCAGAGCCAGGCCCACGGCCAAACCTGCCGCACCCAGAACAGCTATGAAAGAGGTGGTCTGAATGCCCAGTTTCCCGAGAGCGGCGAGTATCACGAAGGCCATCATGGCCACGTAGGAAAGGCTGGCGACAAAGGAGATGAGGGTGGAATCCACCTTCGTTTTGGCCATTACATTCTGAATGAGCTTGCGAATGATCTGCGCGACCCAGCGGCCAACGACCAGGATCAGCAGGGCGGCAACGACATTGAGGCCGTAAATGGCCACCAATTGCTGGGACTGTGAGAGAATCTGTCCGAACATCTTGCCTCCTAAGGTTTGCAGCAACTAAGGGAACAAAAGAATGCATCAACTTCGGCGAAACCGTCCCGCTCGCATGTTCGGGCCCCATTTTAGAGCGAAAAAATTCAGTCGTGCGAGTGAGACTGAAAATAGATACAATTTCCGGTTTTAATACGCAAGCTAGAAGTCATATAAAGTGGCTGCATAATCGTAATCTTTTTGTCTAAGCTTCCAGGTCGGGATCGGGGATTGATGAAAGTCACGCAAAGACCTGCGTCTTTCGAACGGAAGCCGAAGGGGAATATGCGGGCCGCGGGCGGGGGTTATAAACCAAAGTGGTCGGGCGTCAACCGTTGGGCCACAGCCGCATGGTATGCCGAAGCCGGCGCTCAGGGTGTGATCCTGCTCAAAGCGGCGACCGCACTCCGCACAATGTTGTCCGGCAGGGGAAGATAGCCCAGTGGTTGACTGTAAGTCTGCCCGGTATGAAGGCACCAGCTGAAAAGGTCTTTCAGGGTTTGGACCTTTTGGGGGTCATTGTACCTGTCGTAGAGGAGCACCCAGGTCAGTGTCACAATGGGGTATGAATCGGGTCCGTCCGGGTCCGGGATGAAAAGACGCAGATTTTGCGGCAACACCGCCGATGCCATGGAAGCCTTAGCGCTCCGCGGACTGGGCGTGATGTAATTGCCGGCTTTATTTTCAAGAACCGCGGTATCAAGCCCCAACCTTTGAGCGAACCCGAGTTCCATATAGCCAATGGCGCCCGCGGACTGGTCAACCAGGCCCGCGCCCCCCTCGTTTCCTCTGGCCCGCATTGCTCTTCCGGGCCAATCGATTAGTTTTGCCGCCCCGTAACTCTCACGCCATTGCCTGCTGATCGCAGCCAGATGCTTGGTAAAGGCGAATGTGGTTCCGCTGGCATCGCTTCGCACCACCGTGGCAATTGTCAGTTTCGGCAAGTTGAGCCCGGGGTTGCACTCTTTTATGACCGGATCGTTCCAGCTCTGGATCTTTCCAAGAAAAATGGACGCATAGGCTTTTCTGCTAAGCCTGAGCCTGCCTTGCAGCCCCGGGATGTTATAGGCGAGCACCACCCCGCCGGCGGTAAGGGGCATCATTGTGACGCCGCTCTCCATGCCCGAGATTTCGTCGTCAGTCATGGCCGCGTCACTTGCGCCGAAATCGACTCGTTTGTTGTCCGGCACGCCTTTTGCCATAAAACGCTCTATGCCTGCGCCGCTGCCAACAGCCTCGTATTTGACAACGACACCGGGATGGGACTTCATGTAGAGCGAAAACCACTGCTGGTAGAGCGGCGCCGGGAAGGTCGCGCCGGCGCCACTCAGCAGGACCGGACCGGGCGCCATGGCGGGCACGGTAGTCTTAGCCGCGTTTTTTCCGGCCTGCTGACGTTTCTCCTCGGACCGGGAACATCCGGCAACCAGCATAACCATGAGCAGCGCAAGAGCAAACAGCCTTATCCGGGTCGTCGTCATATTCGGTTCCCCAACTACTGGAAAATTCAGGAAACGTCCTAACTAAATCTTCCGCCAATATAGTCCTGAGTATATTTTTCCTTGGGATCTTCAAATATTTGCCGAGTGTCCCCCAATTCCACCAGGTAACCGGTGCGGCCGCCCTGGGTGGTGTCCACGTACAAAAAACCGGTCTTGTCGGCCACCCGCTGCGCCTGCTGGAGATTGTGCGTTACAATCACGATGGTAAATCTTTCTTTTAGCTCCAGCATGAGCTCTTCGATTCTACGGGTGGCAATCGGGTCCAGCGCGGAGCACGGCTCGTCCATAAGCAAAACATGGGGCTCGGTCGCAATGGCCCGGGCTATGCATAGACGCTGCTGCTGGCCGCCGGAAAGAGACAGTCCGCTGTTCTGTAGCTTGTCCTTGACCTCGTCCCATATGGCGGCCCGGCGCAACGCGTTTTCAACCCGTTGTTCCCGGTTGCCCTTATAGCCGTTCAGTTTCAAGCCGAAGGCCACATTGCGGTAGATGCTCATGGCAAAGGGATTGGGCTGCTGGAACACCATCCCGATGTGACGGCGAACGGCAACCGGATCGATGGAGTTGTGATAGATGTCGGTACCCTGGAAATGCACCTGCCCCTCGAATCGAAATCCCCTCACCAGGTCGTTCATGCGGTTGAGGCAGCGCAGAACCGTGCTCTTGCCGCATCCCGAAGGCCCGATGAAAGCAGTTATCTTCCCGCGCTCTATGGGGACCCGGGTATCGCGCACGGCCTTGAATTTACCGTAATACAGCTCTTTGAGATCGCAGTCGATGATCACCCCGTCGTTATCAGGAAATGGCGAAGGCAGCGCGCTTTGCGAAGAAGAACTCATGGAATTATCCCCCTGTATTGATATAGCTTCCATGCCGACATTCTTTCAGTCGTTTGTCGTTGAACGTGAAAGGCCTTGACCGACAAGGTTGACGGTAAGGACAATAAGCACCAGGACCAGGGCGGCCGCCCAGGCAAGTTCGACCTGGTTTTTGAACGGCATGGCCGAAAAATTGTAGATCAAAACCGCCAGGGAGGCAGTGGGCTGCCTCAGGCTCATGTTGCCTCCCGATCCAAACCAGTAGTTGCTGAATAGAGCGGTGAACAGCAAGGGGGCCGTTTCCCCGGCGGCGCGGGCCACAGCCAGCATGATTCCGGTCAGAATCCCCGGAAAGGCGGCGGGCAGCAGGACCATCCACACGGTCTGGACCTGGGTGGTCCCCATTCCGATGGCCGCCTCACGGACCTTGTTGGGCACCATGCGGATGGCCTCTTCGGCGGTGAGCATCACCGTCGGCAGCATAAGGATCGACAGGGCTATTCCACCGGCTGTGGCTGAAAACCCGCCCGTGATGAGCACCACGGCGCCGTAGGCAAAAACTCCCGCCAAAATGGAGGGGAAACCGGTGAGCAACTTCGCGCACATGCGGATCACTTTTGCCAGCCTGCTCTCCGGCGCCACTTCGGCCAGAAACACCGCGGCCAGAATCCCGAACGGTATGCTGATCAAGGCGGCGATGCCCACCATCAACAAAGTGCCCACGATGGCGTTGCCAAAGCCTCCGCCGTGCTCGAAGGCAGTGGGGGGCAATTGGGTTAGAACGCTCAAACTGAGCCTTTTGCCGCCTCGTAGGAGCAGCATCAATAGCACCGAAAAGAGCGGAACCAGGGCCGATATGGTCATCAGGGCGACCAGAACGCTCATCACGAAACTGAAGGCCGAGCGGGGACGACGCAGCGATTTTTCCAGGAGGCGCATATCGATGGTGACCGGCCGGCTTTCGGGAGGACCGATTTGCCCGGACGCGGCGACGGTGGAATTCATTGTCCGGCTCCTTCCCGGCCTGCCGAGGCGCTTTCCAGGATAAAGGCCCCCACCACGTTGACCAGCAGGGTTATGGCCAGCAGGATGAGGGCTGCGAACATCAATACGGGTATCTCGGAGGGCCCCGCCTCGGCGAAGTTATTGGCCAAAAGAGCGGCCAGAGTATTGCCCGGCGAAAACAGCGACCAACTGATCACATTCGAGTTGCCTATCAGCATGGCGAGGGCCATCGTTTCCCCAAGCGCTCTGCCAAAAGCCAGAATGACGGCGCCGAAAATGCCCTTGGATGCGGTGGGCAGTATCACGGCCAGGATGGCTTCCCAGCGGGTGGCCCCCAGCCCATAGGCGGCCTGCCGCAGTTTGGGAGGAACGGCGCTCAGAGAATTGAGACTTATGGCGGCAATGGTGGGCAGGATCATGATAGAGAGCACGATGCCTGCCGGCAGCATGCCCGGCCCGCTCAAGGTAGTGCTGAAAATCGGAATCCAGCCAAGTTTTATCAGCAGCCAATGACATAAAGGCCTGATGAAAGGAATGACGAAATAGATTCCCCAAAGCCCATAGACCACACTGGGAATGGCGGCCAGCAATTCCACCAGGTTTCTGAGCAGATGTTCCAACTGGTCGGGCAGCTTTCCCCACAAGAAATGGAACTGAAGGCCGAAAACCTTGAGCAGGGAAAAGACCAGTGTGGCAAGGAAATGTTCGCTCAGGAAGACAGCCACCGCAACACCAAACAACGTTCCGATGGTCACGGCCAGCAGCGAACTGTATAAAGTGCCCCAGATCTCGGGAAGCACTCCAAACTGCCTGGTATTCGGGTCCCATTTGGTGCCCGATACGAACCCCCATCCGTACTTGTCAATGGCCGGGGCGGCCTGGCGAGCGATTGTGTACACTATGTACAAAACCAGGATCACGGTCAGCCACGCAAACAGATAACAAGCCAGGCGAAAAGCGGAGTTGCCGAACTTCTCCATTGGTGTGGGAGCACGCGTAACCGTCTCGCCTACAGCAGTCGATTCCAGGCCAATACCAGCCATCTCCACAATCCTCTCTCATGCCTACCTGGCCTGGATGGCCTGCAGTGCGGCCTTGTCTCGGGCCACAACGGAGGCCGGCAGGGGAATGTAGCCCAGTTGTTGACTGCTCTTCTGACCCTCTGTCAAACAGTAGGCAACCACGTCCTGGACCGCTTTGAGCTTGCCCGCGTCGCTATAGTGTTTGTAAAAGAGCATCCAGGTGAAAGTTACGATCGGGTAGGAGGAATCCCCATCCGGGTCGGGAAGCCAGGCAATCAGGTTTTCGGGCAATTTCACCGCCGCAAGGGATGCCACGGCCGATTCCATGGTGGGCTTCACAAATTTTCCGGCTTTGTTTTCCAGTGTGGCCATGGGGACCTGCTGGCCTATCGCATAACCGTATTCGATATAGCCAATGGAGCCCGGCGTAGTGAGAATGCCGGCGGTTACACCTTCGTTACCCTTGGAGCGGGTCCCAACGGGCCAGTCAGGCATGTTGTTGATGCCGGGGCTTTTTGCGAACTGGGGGCTGATGGCCGCCAGGTGCCTGGTGAAAACGTTTGTGGTGCCGCTGCTGTCAGCGCGTACAATGACGTTGACGGGGCTATCGGGCAGCTTGACACCGGGGTTGGTCTTTGCAATCGACGGGTCGTTCCATTTCGTTACCTTGCCCAGAAAAATCCCGGCATAGGCCCGCCGGCTCAGTTTCAAGTCTGTAACCCCCGGAAGATTGTAGGCCAGGACAATGCTGCCGGCCGTCATGGGGAGCAACACCGCACCGTCTTTAACCTGGGCGATTTGTTCCGGGCTCATCGCGGCGTCGCTTGCCCCGAAATCCACCGTTTTGTTGATGAAGTTTCTCACTCCACTGCCGCTCCCCACAGACTGATAGTCGACCAGAATACCTTGATGAAGCCCGTGGAAATCTTTGAACCACTTGTCATAGAGGGGTGCGGGGAAACTGGCCCCGGCCCCCGTCAGCCTCACGGAGCCGTCCGCGGCCCACGCATAGCCAAAAACCGAAAACGAAATCAGAAAGACAACAAAGCCGGTCAACGCATTTCGAATATTCATCAGCTCTACCTTTCATGGTTGGCTATGAGTAATACCAGGTTGCGTTCAAGATTTGCCTGATGGGGTTGCGCTTCGCTCCACCCATCCAACGCCAGCCCGTCGGGAGCTGCTGCAGGATGGGTGAAACGCAGTAAAACCCATCTGTTTGACGCGTCTTCAACGCAACTTTGTAATAGACCTGGTGAAGAAAAACTAATCCTCGACAATCCGTTTGTTTCCAGCAATTAATGCAAAATTGCGTAAAAGATATGTCGAGGCGGTAAGTTCCAAAACACTTTACCTGCCCTCCCCCACTCTCGATGCGGTTAGCCTGGCGTAACCGCGGAACAGGCGAAGTTGCAGGCAACCCGTGGCGTAAATCCGGAATCTGACTTCATATTATTTGACTGCTCCCCCCCCGGAGAGTGATCACGGGTTAACGTGCATTCACTTTTAGCACCGTTTTGTTACATTCCGGTTAAGATGAAGTGGTATTTGTGTTGTATTGACCTGACGATGGCCAAGAACCGGGGCGTATCAATTCCCACGCTGTACCGTTGGGTGCCTGCCTCTGCGCACGCTTAGCGTGCTATTATTTCCGTTTCGTGAGCAGACCCCGATACGCGTCCAGTTAAGGGACAAAAATCCGGTTAAAGGACCGTGGGCCGATTGGGCGCCCTTTGATCTCTTCCGACCCTGAGCCTCTGACCAAACGGAGACTTGCCCCTTCCCCTGTTACGCAAGCTGGAAGTCATATATAGTAGCTGCCTAATCGTAATCTGTTTGCGCGAGCTTCCAGGTCGGGATCAGCGCACGGTTGAAAAGGAGGTTCATTATGAATGCTTTAGCAACCATTATGCTGACATGCCTTCTGCTATCCGCCGCGGCAGGACCGGCCGACTGCAAGCCGGGAATCGATATGGTGTATGTAAAGGGAGGCTGTTACCGGATGGGTGACACTTTCGGCGGCGGCGCCACAGAGGAAAGACCAGTCCACCAGGTGTGCGTCGATGATTTCTATATTGGCAAGTACCCGGTGACCCAGGCCCAATGGCAGTCTGTGATGAACCGCAATCCTTCCCGCTTTAACGATTGCGGGGCGGACTGCCCGGTGGAACAGGTGTTGTGGAAGGATGCGACGGGGTTCATTGGCAAGCTCAATAGACTGACAGGTCGAAACTACCGTCTTCCAACCGAAGCCGAGTGGGAGTATGCGGCCTGCAGCGGGGGTAAGCGACAAAGGTATTCGGGCGGCAACCGCGCGGCCACGGTGGCCTGGTATGCCGGAAATTCCGGGGGCAGGACGCATCCGGTGGGCATGAAGGCGCCAAACGGCCTGGGGATATACGACATGAGCGGAAATGTATGGGAGTGGGTGAAAGACTGGTTCGCCCCGCACTATTACGGGATGAGCCCTCGCAATAACCCGCAGGGTCCGGCAAGCGGTTCGCTGCACGTCATGAGAGGCGGTTCATGGCTTGCCGCCGCCTGGTTTGCACGGGTTACCTGCCGCGGCAGATTGCCCGAGGATTTCAAACGGATCGATCATTGTGGATTGCGTCTGGCTATCACCAGGCGACCCCGGACCGCCATCCATGTTTTCATCGGTCTTAATGGCGTGGCGCACAACTCATGGAACGATGTTGATGTAGCCGGGACCGCCACACTGGCCGGGGATGGGGCCCCAAAACAGTGATCCATAAACAGATTGGGCGCGGGCGAAGAACTTGTCCGGATAATTGAGCTTTGCGGTGTAGGACTGGTGGGGAGGAATGGAAACGAACCTGGCGCCAGGTCCGACCAAAATCGGCCAGTCGGTGGTGTTGAAGACCGTGAAGTCACAGGGATACGCGGGAACGCGGTACAAGCTGACGTTGGTTCTGCCCGGTACGTCCACGATAGCGCTGCTTCCGGCGTAACCGGGCTTGCTCACCCATAGGACGTATTTACCGGCGGGAATGTAGTTGAATTCGAAAGAGCCGTCGTTTTGAGTGAAAACGCCGGGTGCGGCGCCCTGGGTGTTTGAAAGACCCACAAGGGTGACGTAAGCGGAGGAAAGGCTTTGACCGGAAAGTCTGTCGCGAACCGTACCGACGAAGCCGGCCGGAGCATCGTGCCACCAGGGAGGCATCGCGGCAGGCGCCAGACCAGGGACGTTGGCAGGTTTGCGCGGCGCCAGTGTCGAAGAAGGTAGTTGACCAATCTGGCCCAGGATATTTCTCTGAAAGGCGCTGCCGATCGCCGGGGGCGACTTTTTTCCCGGGAAAAACGGCGGTTTCGGTTTCAGAATCGTCAGGGTTTTAAAGCCGAGTGTGGATGCGAGCGTGCCGGTGGCCGGACAAGACTCAACGATGCTATCAGGATCGAGGCCGTTGAACTTGTTCAATTGCCTCCCGTTTGAAGCGGAGGCCGCAAACTCCGGGACAGAGTGCAGGAACTCGTAGAATTCCTTGGAAAACAACAAGACCGAACCGATCAGGACCTCGGTTTTACCGTTACGTTCCGCATAGAGGAGCAACCCCGAACCCAATGTCCCGAACAACCCCTCACCTATGGAGTTGGTTCCTTTGAGAACGTCCGCATGATTGTTTGTGAGCGCCTCCCGTAAAGTAACCTCTCTACAACCGGACCGGGCTTCGGCACTACCGCCGAAAAGAACCATGGCCATTAAGGTGAGAATAAATAGTCGGCTCATAGACAGATTCCTCCGAGTTTGCAAAGGATTAACATTCTTCAAACTCGTCTGAGCTTCTCCTCTCAAAATCTCCGGAGAATCCGCCCCCGCCCGGAAGAAGCGGAAGCTGAGTCACCGGCAATTATCGTGTAAGATACTTATTAAATTGAGCACGCAGACCGGACAGGTCAATTCGGCCCATTGGCATTCACAGGCCGGGGTCCGCATCCACTTTCGAAAGTAAGGTAAGGAAATCTTCCCGATCAGTTCAATTTGCTCATGAATTCATTTTACCGCGAAACGCACTTCCGGAGTTTGGACCGCGGAGCTGCAGCCCTCTCGCCAAACCCGCGCCAGAAGAGTGTATTTGCCGCGGCGTAGCGGCCAGACAAATTGGTGCTGGTCCTTCCCCGTCTCCCCTACCGCTTTTCCGTTTAGTACCCACTGGACTCTTGTCGTCTCCACCTCCCGGGGTATTTCAAAAGCAAAGGCCTGAAGCCCGAGCGGGATCCTGGGGTCAATGGCTATCTGGAGGCCGGAAGAGGGCTGGAGCAACTCGATAAGCGGTGAGGCGCGCCGGGTGGAAGAAGGCGTCGACCTCACGTTCACAGCGCAATCGGCGACGGGAGGTTTGTGCCCGGCTCGGAGGGACGGCGGTGCGGAGTGCATCGAACATAGCCGAACAGGGGCCGCGCCGGGCTTGAATTTTTCTTCCACAGGCGGGCAGCCCGGACCGGCAAGAAGCCCGCTGACCGGACATATGCTCACGGTCTGCAGGCCCGGCCAGGTCGTAAAGGCGCCGGTATCTCCGTCCCGGTCGAGTTCGGCGAAGATGGCCCGCAAAACGAGCGCCGGCCCGATGGCCCCGCTTATCCCCCTGGTCGGCCGGTCGCTCAGATTTCCCATCCAGACCCCCACGGTGTATCTGTCTGAAAACCCCACCGTCCAGCAGTCCCGATGGTCCGTGGACGTCCCGGTCTTGACCCCGGTCGGGGCTGGAAAGCGCAGCAGGTTTCCTTCTCCGAATTCGAGCATTCTGGCCTGCGGGTCGGACAGTATGTCGGAAATGATGGCCGCGGCGGACGGATCGATCACCTGGCGCGATTGGCCGGGCGACAGGGAGGGTCCGGATAGCGTGCGCAGCGGCAGAAATGCGCCGTGGCGCGCCAGGGCCGAATAAGCCTGCACCAGTTCAAAGAGACTCACTTCCGCGTCTCCCAGGGCAAGGCCGTGACCGTAATAGTCGGCCGGTTTGTTCAAACCGGTCATACCCAGGGAACGCAGCCTTTCCAGAAAACGGTGCGTTCCGGTGAACCCGATCGTTCTGACAGCGGGGGTATTCAAGGAATTGCCGAGGGCCACCCGCAATCGGACCGGACCGTAACAGGTGCGGCTGTAGTTGCGAAAGAGGTGCAGGCCGGAACTTACGGGTTCTGAGAGAGGAGCGTCCTCTATCAGGGTCGAGGCGGTCCATCCCATTTCCAGGGCCAGCGAGTAGAGAAAGGGCTTCAAGGTGGAGCCGGGCTGTCTGCGCACGGTTACACCGTCCACCCACCCTTTGGATTCTCCCGCCGAACCGCTCTGGCTCACCCACGCGAGCACTTCCGCCGTCCGGTTGTCTACGACCAGGGCCGCTCCATCGCCCACATCGCTTGCTCTGAGGGCTTCGATGCGGTTCCAGAGAATTTGCGCCACCTTTTGCTGCAACCGCCCGTCAAGACTGGTGGTAATGGCGCCCCGGGAGTTCAAGATCCGGGACGAAACAGTACCAAGGACATACTGAACGAACTGAGGCGCTTCGATGACGCTGCGAAAGCGAGCCAATTGAAGACGTTCGGAGAGGACCGCCTCATACTGCTCGGCACTCAGCAGGCCCCCGGAGCGCATATGCGCGGCCAGGGCGAGGATTCGTTTCCGGGAAGAACCGAGGTTTTTTCTGGGATCAAGACCGGAAGGGGCCCGCACCAGAACGACCAGCGCCAGGCATTCTCTAATGTTCAAAGTGGCGGGATCGCGGTCGAAATAGAAACGCGCCCCTTCGATTACGCCACGCCTCTGATGGCCGTAGGGAACCTGGTTCAGGTAAAATTCCAGAATCTGGTTTTTTGAAAAGCGCTTCTCCAGGCGAACCGCTTCCATTCCTTCCAGCCACTTGGACCAGAGGGTCCGGGGCCTGGGGTGAAGCATGCGCACGACCTGTTCGGTAATGGAACTGGAGCCCCTGACCGCTCTAAGGGAGAGGAGGTCCTGGACCAGGGCGTGGGCGCGCGCCAGCCAGTCCACTCCGCCGTGGTCAAAAAAACGCTTGTCCTCGGAGAGAATAAAACCATTTTGCAGAAGCCGCGGTATTTCATACAGGGGGGCGGTTCGAACGCTCCACCTGTTCTGATAGCTTACGCAAAGCGTGTTCAGGCCCGTTCGGTCTAAAAGCTCGGGCTTTTTTACCTGCGAATCGCCAACCGAAAGAGTGGTCGGAATCGGTTGAAGGTCGCGCGCCGTCTTAAAAGCCAGCAGCACCAAGGCGGCCGCCAGGAGCCCAAGTCCGCAAAGGGCGATGTTTATGCGCATGCGGCGAGCGGTTTTCATGGCGCAAGTTGCACTTTCAATTTATCCGGGGAACTCGCGCCGTACACATCGGGCTCATACATCTCTTCGGCCCGGGCGGGCAAAACGGTGAATTCGCCCCCGGCGACGGCCCGGGCAACGTATGAGAGGTAATAGCGCCCCGGTCCAAGCCGCTCGGAATAGAAGCGCACCGCGCTGTGGCGCAACTCCATGTGGTAGAAGCTCCAACGGGAACCCCCGAACTCTTTCCAATCGGGGTATTTGCGGCGAAAAGACTCCGGAGCGAACTGGGCTTCGGCTTTTTGGGCATCGACCTCGGAGGAGGTCGCCAGCTGCCTGTTAACAGGCTCCAGGCCCCCCGGGACAGGGTCTTCCACCACTACGAAAGAGCGCTCGGAGGGAAGGCTCACAAAAAGGTCCACCCTTACCAGATCCCCGGTCCCAAGCTGGAGGGGATTCCCGACCAGGCTCCATTTCCCATCGCGCTCCACACTGTATTGCCTGTGAATTTCCATCCCGGCATCGACCGATTCGGGGCTTAGCTCCACCGGTTCGTAAGAAAGAGACGTGTCGTAGTAGAGCCTGCCCTGCCCTTCCCGGCCAATGGTCACAACCGATTTTTCACCCGTCTGCTCGTCCTTTGCCCGGTAATCGAATATTACCTTCCTGTCGGAAAAATTATCGAAGCGGCCCTGACCGATCGGTTTTTGATCCAGCAGCGCCTGGAAGTTCACGGCCGGTTTTTGGGTCTCGAACGTTCTGCTGAAACTCACGGCCGCCATTGCCGCAAAGAGGTTATCCTGGGTCGAGGCCCAATGGTTCAACCCTTTTCTGCCGGCGGCAATTGCCGCCATGAGTTTTACGGGGATGTTTCCGAGACGGTTACCGCGGTTTTGGGCACGGTAGGACAGGAGCGCCATGAGAATGGCGGCGTTGTCTCGTGTGGGCGAGGAGAGAATGGAGAAGCGGGCGGAATCCGGCGGTTCGGTGAACCGAATCGTTCCGCTGCTCCGGTCGGAATGGGAGAGAATTTTTTGCAGCACTTTGGCCATCATTGGCCGGGTGGACGGTACCCGGGTGAGGGCTTCCAGAAACATGGCCTTGCCGAAAAGACTCATCTCGTCAAGGTGCATGTAATTTCTTTCCAGATCGGACAGGGAGACTCTGCCGTTTTCGGCAAGCGCCGACAAAGCCAGCGCCCTAACATCGGAGATGACGCCGCGGGAGGCGAGGTCTTGGGACTGATCGTGCCTTAGAAGATTCAAAAGATACTGGTTGAGTCTTTGCTCGACCGGAGCGGGCGGAGTGTGGCCCGAACTTTTCAGCCAGTTGAAGGCCCTGGCGGTAAAAGCGCTCAAAAATGGACTGACATATTCGTCACGGGGCTCGTAGAAGGCCATTCCACCGTTTGGGGCCTGAAACTCGGAGGCCGTGGCCAATATGCGGTCCGCTTCGGCCGGAGCGTTTTTCCAGGAAAAGGAACTGGAAAAATAAGGGGCAAGGCTTTGCGCCGCACCGGCCATGACCGCCCGGCTGATCTTTTGCTCCCAGCATTCGAAGGGGTAGACTTTCATGTAATCGAAGGGCCCCTCCAGGCCCCCCAGGATGGAGGGTGAGAACCCCGCGGTAAGCAAGCCCGACCCCGGGCGCATTTCTTTGGGGAATTCGATTACCTGCGAAGCATGACCGGACCGCAGGCTCCCGTAAGCGGCCGAGACCCTGCGGTCACGCAGCGGAAGAACTGCGAGCTTCTGCCTCAGGCCGTCGTGGTCCAGATTATCTCCGGCCCGAACGGTAAAGATTATCTCACCCTTTCCGGAGGCTTTGACCGCAAGCCGAACCACGCTGCGCTTATAGGGTTCACAGGCAATTGTTTGTGTAACCGAGGTTTTTGTAGAACCGACCGACCCGACTGGACCTTCGGCCGTGATGCTCACTTCGATGTTTCGGCTCTTGTCCGTTCGGTTCATGACCGAAAAGCCCGCTTCGAAACTGTCTCCGTCCAGGACCTGGTTTGGGAGCACAGGCCTTATTTCGGTCTTTTGATTGACTTTAAAGGAGGTTTCCCCCAACCCCATGCGATCGCCGGGGGTTACAGCCATCGCCAGAACACGCCACCCGGTCAGGTTGTCCGGAACCTTGAATTCGACGCTGGCCTTGCCTTCGCCATCGAGCCGGATGGAGGGGTTCCAGTAGCTTACGAACTTAAAGAGCGAACGCATGCCCAGATCGAAGCCGGCCGAAGCAGAGGGCGCCCCCCCCTTTTTCTCCAGCTTCTCTCTTCCAACGAGCTGCATCAGCAGGTTGTAATTGACAAGGTCGAGGTCACTGAGCTTGTAGAAACCGTCGTAAGGATCGAAAGCCTTGTCTTTTTGGCGCAGAAGATCGAAAACCGACTCATCGAGGACTGCCACGGCAATCTCCATGGGTGGGGCGGATTCGCCCGGGGAAAGGTTTCGCACCCTGGCCTGGAACTGGAGTTTGACCGTATCGCGCGGTTTATAGACTTCCTTGTCGCTAGTGCATTTCACTTCGATCTCTTTGTAGCGGTCCTTTACCTCCAGCCTGGCGTAACCGAGGCGAAAGGAGGGCTTTCCGAGGTCTTCCCCCGCCGGGCCGAGCGGCTTTTCAACCCTGGGGGACATGACCACCACGGACACGTAAAAGCCGGGCAAGTAATCGGGCTTAACGGGGAACTCGATCACCTCGGCGCTACGCGCCAGGGTTTTTACGAAACGATCCAGCACGCCGTAGCGCTCCACGGTAATAAGCGCCCTGGCGCCGGGAAACGGGTTTTGAACCAGAACCCGGGCCGTGTCGCCCACATGGTATTGCTCCTTGTCCGGAAAAATGTTGAGCAGGTTTCCTTCTTCGGTTTTCCACAGGACGTAGCTTTGACCCGAAACCCAGCTCCTCATCGCGGTCTTTTGGATTCGGCCCCGGGTATCCGTGACGCTGGCCGTTATCCTGAGCGTTCCGGACTCTTTGGGGGTAAACTCGAAGTCTTGCGGCCCGGCGCCGGAGGAAAGATCCCGGGCCTCGACCGGAAGCCAGGTTTCGACGTAGCGGGTGGGATAGGCCGCACCGGCGTCTTTGACCCGGGCGGCTTTAATGTCGAGTTTTTCGATATCGATATGGACCTTTTGGTCGGGGACCGCTTTTCCCACCTGGTCGGTTACCAGGAAGGAGGCCCTGGCCGGTTTTCCTTCCTCCAGGACCCAGGAGTCGAGATTTAGCCCCACGAAACGGTCGCGTCCGAAGTAGTCCGCCGAGGCGCGGCCGGCAACGAAGGCGCCCCGCTCGTCTTTTACCGAACTCTCCACGGCCAGACTTCCGCAATAGACGGGCGATTCCGGGGGAAGAGTAAAACTGGTATCGAAATTTCCGTTACCATTTAGTTTGCCGTTGGTCTTGAAAACGGTTTGGGCCTCGGGCAGGGTTTGTCCGCTTTCTTCCTTGCCGGTCTTTTCGACCACGTCAAACTGAAAGGAGCGGGCCTTGGGGTCTTCGGGGTGGAAGGGCCGGGCCTGTACGGAGGCCGTCACGGTGAGGGCCGCTCCGCCATAAGGACCGCCGGCATGAAGTTTCGCCTGGGTGGAGACGGTGACCGACTCGCCCGCGAAGAAGCTCTTTCCGTTAAGATCGGCAGTGACGTGAAAGGGAGAGGGCGTGAAATCGCTCACCAGAAACTGGAGGGGTTCGAGATCCAGTTTGACGAAGCCAGGTTTTAGTTGAAACCGGTAGTACCCGACCGCTCCGTTTTTGGGGATGGGAAACCGGCCGTCCAGGGCGCCGAATTCCGAGAGTTTGATGTTGTCCCGCTGGAAGACGACCCGGGATGCGGGGTCGATAACTTTCAGGCTGTAAGGAGATGCGGGCGGCAGACCTAAACGCGCGGCCTGCTCTTCTCTTACGTAGATTTTGTACTGGACGGTATCCCCCAGTTTATAGACTCCCTGGGCTGTGGCGCCCCACGCGCGGATGTGGCCGTTTTTGACCCGCATCGAGGAAGGGATATACTCCATGTTTGCCCCTTCCGAGTCCACCCGGAAATGATAGGTGAACGGCAGAAGCGCCATATCGTCTCCCTTGCGACAAAAGACGAGCAGCCTCTGAGAGGGCGCCTGCGAGTAGCCTTCGGCAAATTGCAGTTGCGGGTCTATGGTCGAAGTCCCGGCAAGCTCGGCCAGGCCGTTTGCATCGGTTACCGCTCCGGCCAGGGACTTCGGATGAGTCCCGGGGGCTTTGTAAGAATCTGTGCGGATTTCCACGCTGACACCGGGCACGGGCAAGCCGGTCTTAAGGTCGGTGACCCACACCAGTGTGTTGGAATAGCCCATTTTAACGTGAACATGAAAGGGAGTTATTTCGGCAAAGATGAATTCGGGTTCCTGAATTTTTCCATTGGAAACGATCGGGGGCCGAGGTGAAACCGTGCCGGTGAGCACGCCGGACAGCGCTGGAATGAGTTTTCGGATTCCGAGCGGTACGGCGGTCATGACATCGCGGGTCCCCGGGCCGATAATCGTCGTGGCCCGGGGCGGGGTCTTTAATTCCGTCGTAAAGGCCTGATGCCGAAAATCGATTGCGTCGATGTTAACCGCAAAGACGGGCAAATCGGTATCAAGCCCCTTTTCCAGAACGGACATATCCTTGTAGATGCTCAATTCGGGCGGCCAGTGATCGGTATCGAAGCTCATCTCAATGGCTTTGGCCACTGGTCTACCGAAACCATCCCGGAGGCCGTTTGCTTCGGCATGGATCAGGTATTTGCCAAAGGGCCTGAGAGAGCCGTATTGGAGGTCGCAGGAATAATAGCCGTCTTTATCCGGCAGATCGGTCAAGACGGCGGCCCCCTCGTCATCCGACCACACGGACGGTGTGGAGCTTTTGGCGGGTGCGCTCCCGGCCCCGGTTCCCGGTGTGGCGCCTTCCGGGCGGAAGGAGAGGGAGAGGTGTTTTTTCAGTTCGGACTGGGCTACCGGAGAAGTGAAGAGAAAGGAAACCGCGCCCGAGGGATTGCACCTGGTGGGGGGCAAATGGTTCGAATCTGCTTTGCGGGGGAAAATGAGGGAGGTGGCGCCGTTGGGCTGCGAGCAGCGTACACCGGCGAACCGGAACTGCCCCAGGGTTTGTAAACTGAAGACCGAACGGTTTTCAACTCCTGGTTCCGTCCCGGTGAGCGACAGGATACCGGGTTCCACAACCAGGCTTACGCTCATATCGGCAGGAAGGTCGCCGGCCGGGCTGAGCAGCCACCTGAGTCCGGGCTTTTCGTGCGATCCGGGCTGCTCGGCCTCCCCCACCTCGACACCGGTTCGGGCCCCGGTTTGCACCTTGAAAAATGCATGGGCTTGGAGGGAATCCCGGCGCACCGGCTGATCGAATTCTATGCTGATTCGGGGTTCAACCGGCGAGAGCCAGCTTTCGAACTGTGCGGAGGTGCTTTTGGGCCGCTGAGTTATAAAGGTATGAACCAGGGGCCCGGTGAGCGTGGCCCCGTCCTGCGCTTTGATCCCGGGAGCCACCGTCACGGTGTAGCGGGTGGAGGGGGCCATTGCCTGATGCTCGTCCAACCGGCACGCCAGGTTGGACGAATCCAGCCATCGCCACTGGCAGGAAAGCGCCGGTTTGATTGAAATGGGAACTTCAGAACCCTTTCGCTCCATTCTGCCCAAGGGTACGACCGGGCGGTCGAATTCGAATACGATCTGTCTGCCCGGCGGCACATCGCTGCCCGAGGGCGTGATGCGAACGATTTTGAGGCCCTTGGACGGGGTGGCATGAGCGGCGGAGGAAAAACCGGCGATCAAGAGAGCAAAGATGGTGAAACAGCCGATGATCCTTGCAGGGGCTGACGTCATTAGGCCGCTATGGTGATATGCTCCACAGGATTTGCGGACTTGCATGGGACTCTCCTCCTTGGTCTCGGTACGCCTGCGCCATCTTGTATGAAACTTCAGGCGCCTGAAGGGTCTGGACCCCGGCTTAAAAATTGCCGGGGTGACGAACTTGAGTTTCATCTCGTTCAAACCGCATCCCAGGAGGCGGCGGCCCCGCTGTCAGGAAAAGTTTTTGTTGGGCTGCGCTGCGCTTAGCGCCAACCTACAGCCCATCCGCCAGTTCGTCGAGAACCGTTGTGGTATGGCAGTGAAACCCGTCTGTTTGACGCGTTTGGAACGTACTTCGTATCAGTCCTGCTGCGCCATCCGCCTCAAAAATTGCCCACCTTTTTTGTACGAAAGCGAATGCCAGGTCCCGGTTTCCACGATTCGCCCCTGTTCGAGCACTACAACGGTGTCCGCCTTTCGAACCGTGGAAGGCCGGTGGGCAATGACAACCATCGTCAGTTCTCCGTGAAGTCTTTCTATGGCGCCCAGGACTTGTGCCTCATTTTCCCTGTCAAGGGAGCTGGTAGCCTCATCGAGAATCAAAACCGCGGGTTTACGCAGCAAGGCCCTTGCCAGAGCGATCCGCTGCCTTTCCCCGCCGGAAAGCCTGACTCCCCTGTCTCCCACCAGGGTCTCCAGACCATCAGGACAGGCTTGCACAAAACCCGAGGCGGCGGCGTTTTCGAGCGCCTCCCAAAGTTCGTCATCGGAAGCGCCGGGTCGAACCAGCAGAAGATTGCCACGGATGGTTTCGTTAAAAAGAAAAGTCTCCTGGGGCACATACCCGATCGAGCGTCTCCAATTGTAGAGAAGTTCCCCGGTTAGCGGCCTTTCGTCAAGGCAGATTGTACCTTCGGTGGGCGTCAGGAGCCCCATAAGGAGGTCGGCCAGGGTGCTCTTTCCGCTGCCGGAGGGTCCCATCACCGCCACAGTGCTCCGCGCCGGGATGAGCAGATCGATTTGGCAGAGGGAACGAGGTCCCTGAGGGCCGTCATAGGAAAAGGATACCTGGTTGAATCGGATGCCCTTGTCGAGTCGCAGAGGTTGAACGGGGGAACGGGGCGGAGATTCGCCGGACTCCTCGAAGCGGCGCAGCATGAGGGTGGCTGCGCGGTAGACCGGCAGGCAGTTATTTACGAACTGGGCGTGGTGCTGGATCAGGGACACCTTCGGTGAAAAGCGGGCAAAAACCACCACCAGGAGGATCATGTAAGAAGAAGGTATGGCCAGAAGTCCCGCGCCTACAAAAAAGAAAACGCTCAAGGCTACCGTCGCGCCAATGCGATGAAACATTTGCGTGGTGGAGTCCACCTGAAGGAAACGCACTCCTTTTTCGGCAATCTGTTCGGTTATGGCCGAAAACCTCTCTATATGCTCCGCTTCCAGCCCGTAGCTCTTGGCCACCTTCATGCCGTTTACGTGTTCACTGGCAACGAAGTACAATTTACTTGTCTCCGCGTGGAATACTTCCCCCAGGCTGTGCGCCTGCCGGTTGAAGGGCTGCAGGAAAATCAGTATCACAGCGGTGCTGAGTAAAATGAAAATGGCCATAACCGGGGATATCCACAAGACAACCCCGACATATATGAGGGTAAGGGCAACCACTGCGATGCCATCGAGCAAATGCCTGGCCGCGGTGCCCAGCCGAATCAGGTCGTTGGTTAAAACCCGGATTATGTCGGCCCCGCTCGTCCGGATCGAACACAACCATTCGACTCCCGCAAAAGCGGAGTATACGCGGTCCTGCATAAATTGGATATATCCCAGGCTAAGCCTTGCGATCAGCACTTCCAGGTACCTGTTTATCACGGCAAATATTCCAACAATCACCATGTAGGTGCAAAGAATGGTGGTCAGATTAAACGGGATGCCGGTCTTGAGGAATAAAGCCCCGATGAAAACAGACGTGGAATCGGAGGGCGCTCCCTCACCAAACCCGATGAGATGCAGGAGGGGAATCAACATGAGAAGGCCGACGCCCTCGGTAAGCCCCACGAGAATCGTGAGTATGAAATAGACCAGGGCCCTCTTGCCGGAGTATTTGAGTACCGATGACAAAAACGATTTTGCCGGCAGAAACCCGGATGTCTCGCCGCCGGTTTCGGTCGAAGCCTGACCACGGCAGGAAAGATTGTTTTTTTCCGGTTGGGGTGCGGACATGCGAGCATTCACGGTAATAAGCCTCTCAATGAAATCCGAATCGGGCGGCGCCTTCACATGCTCTCAGTACCCCCCCGCAGATAAACGCTCACCCGGAGCAACCAAACACTCACCGGAAAACATGCCAGCCACGTTCGGCCCAGAAACCGCCACAATCCGGAGTCGGCCCTGTGCGCACGTCCCTTCCAACAATACTCCACCGCCCTGCCGAGAACATTTTCGCGCGCAAAAGGTCCTTCGCAG
>JARLHP010000160.1 GCA_031292195.1 Syntrophobacteraceae bacterium | reverse complement strand
TGACCGGGTGAAGGCCGAAGAAGGTGTGAAGGGGTTGATGCTGACCGGAAAGCCCTATGTTTTTGCGGCCGGGGCAGATCTTAGCCAGGTGCCCTTCATTGCCACCTTCCAGCAGGGCTATGCGGTCGGAAAAGGGGGTCACGACGCCATGAAGCGGCTGATGGAGTTCGACTTTCCCACCCTGGCCGCCATCAACGGAGCGGCGCTGGGAGGCGGGCTGGAGGTATCGCTTTATTGTAAGTACCGCACGGTATCGCGAAGCGTGGGGATGATCGGATTCCCCGAGTGTTTTCTGGGCCTCATTCCCGGTTGGGGAGGATGCACGCTTACTCCCAAGCTCATTGGCCCGGAAAAAGCCCTGCAGCTCATAATTTTCAACGCCTTGAAGCAAAACCGGATGATCGGCGGCAAGGAGGCCTTTGAACTGGGGCTTGCCGACAGGCTGTTTGAATCCGCCGATTTCCTGGATGAGTCCCTGAATTTCCTGCTGGCCATCGTGGCGGGCAAGGAAAAAGTGGAAAGAGCGCCTGTTTCGTGCGATGGGCTCGAGGCCCTTATTGCCAAGGCCCGCGCCTATGTGGATTCCAGGGTGCACGGGGCGGCCCCCGCGCCCTACCGCGCCCTCGAACTGATCCAGGGCGCCTGTTCCCGGGACCTCGAAGAGGGCTTCGAAGAAGAAAACAAGGCTTTGGGCGATCTGATAAAGACCCGCCAGTGCAAGGCCTCCATATATTCGTTCGACCTTGTGAACCGGCATGCCAAAAAACCAAGAGGCCTCCCGGAGACCAAACCCAAGAAGATCGCCAAGGTGGGTGTGATCGGCGCCGGACTCATGGCTTCTCAGCTGGCCCACCTTTTCATCCACCGCCTGGGGTTGCCGGTGGTGATGAAAGACGTACGGCAGGAGTTCATAGACAAGGGCGTAGCCTATGTACGCTCCCAGTTCGAAAAAAGCGCTCAGAAGGGCAGAATCTCTCCGGCCCGCGCCAATTACCTTGGCGGGCTGGTTCGCGGAACCCTCGACATCAACGATTTTGCCGACTGCGATTTCGTTATCGAAGCGGTTTTCGAAGAAATGTCGGTCAAAAAGAAGGTGTTTGCGGAGGCCGAATCGGTCCTAAAACCCGATGCCATACTTGCCACCAACACCTCCTCTTTGAGCGTGGCCGAAATGGCTTCGGAGCTGAAAAATCCGGAGCGAGTCGTTGGCTTTCACTTTTTTAATCCCGTCGCACTTATGCCCTTGATCGAGATAATAAAAGGTGAGAAAACGGGAGAGCTGGCTCTTTCCACCGCCTTCGATCTGGCTAAAAAGCTCAAGAAGACGGGTATCCTGGTAAAGGATGCACCCGGCTTCCTCGTCAATCGCGTTCTCATGCGCAATCTCTGCGACTGCATCTCCATGGTGGATCAGGGGGCAAGTTTCCAGGATGTCGACGATGCCCTGTTGGGACTGGGGCTGCCCATGGCGCCTTTCGAGCTCTTGGAGATGACCGGCCTGCCGATCGCCCTGCACGTTAACGAGACACTCAACAATGCCTTCGGGGCGGAGCGCTTTCCTTTGAGCCGGAACCTGAAGGCGCTGGTGGAAGCCGGGCAGACCAAAATCTATGCGCCGGGCGAGGGGAAACGGGTGGCTCCCGAGGTGGACAAGCTCTGGGTGAAGGAGAAAAACAAGACTTTCCGGCCCGAAGAGATCCGTGAGATTGCCATGGCCAACCTGGCAAGGGAAGCGGACCTCATCCTGAAAGAAAAGATCGTGGCGGGCACAAAGGAGATCGATCTGGCCATGATCATGGGCGCCGGCTGGCCGTTTTTCACTGGAGGGTTGACGATGTATCTCGATCTAACGGGAATTTCGGCAAAGACGCTCCAGAAAGTGTTTTTCGGTCTGTAATATCCAGAGTCTTCACCACATAAGGAGGAACAGATATGGCTACGAGGCTGATCGAACGAACCCCGACAGCTTACGAGTACCCTCTTCTGATAAAGCACATTTTGCATACCCCTCTGCGATGCTGGCCCCAAAGAGAAATCGTCTACAGGGATGTCAAGCGCTACGACTATTTGACGCTCAACAAACGGATCGGCCAACTGGCAAACACCCTGAAAAGTCTGGGAATCGGGGAAGGCGATACCGTAGGCGTCATGGATTGGGACACTCACAGATACCTGGAATGCTTCTTTGCCGTTCCCATGATGGGCGCCGTTTTGCATACCGTAAACGTGCGGCTCTCCCCCGAGCAGATCCTCTACACCCTGAACCATGCCGAGGACAAGGCCCTGCTGGTCAACGCCGAGTTCCTTCCCCTGGTTGAAAAACTTCGCCCCGGGATGAAAACGGTCAAAAGCATCATCGTTATGACCGACACGGGGACGGCGCCGCAGACCGGCTTCGAGGCGGCCGGCGAGTACGAGGCCCTGCTGGAAAAGGGCCCCGAGGGCTACGATTTCCCGGACTTCGACGAAGACTCCATGGCTACCACTTTTTATACCACCGGCACAACGGGAGACCCCAAGGGGGTTTACTTCAGCCACCGGCAGCTGGTGCTCCACACCCTGTCGCTTGCGGCCTCCATGCCCCTTGCCTGCCAGGGCGCCTTGAGTTCCAGTGACGTCTACATGCCTCTTACCCCCATGTTTCACGTCCACGCCTGGGGAATTCCCTACCTGGCCACCATGCTGGGTCTAAAGCAGGTCTATCCGGGGCGCTACATCCCGGAGGTGCTTTTGGGGCTGGTTATAAAGGAAGGCGTTACTTTTTCCCACTGCGTTCCGACCATCCTGCACATGATACTGGCCAGCCCGGCGGCTTCAGCCCTGGACCTGTCAAACTTGAGGCTGATCATCGGGGGCTCGGCCCTGCCCAAAGGGCTTTGCAAGGCGGCCGGGCAAAAAGGTATCAGCACCTACAGCGGCTACGGGATGTCGGAAACCTGTCCGGTGCTCACGCTGGCCCATATCAAGCCCTACATGCTCGAATGGAGCGAAGATGAGCAGATAGACGTCCGCTGCCGCACCGGGCTGCCGATTCCCCTGGTGGACATTCAGATAGTGGACCTGGACGGCGGCGAGGTCCCCCATGACGGCGCAAGCGTGGGAGAGATCGTTGTGAGGAGCCCCTGGCTCACCCAGGGCTATCTCAAGGAACCCGAACGCTCCGCTGACCTGTGGGCCGGCGGATGGCTGCACACCGCGGATATCGGGGCGATCGACACGGAAGGCTATCTGAAGGTGACCGACCGCATCAAAGATGCGATCAAGACGGGGGGCGAGTGGATTTCCTCCCTGGCCATCGAGAGCATACTGACCATGCATGAAGCGGTGAGCGAGGCGGCGGTTATCGGGGTTCCCCACGAGCTTTGGGGGGAGAGGCCCTTCGCTCTTGTCACCCTGAAAGAGGGGTACCGGGGAAAGGTCTCGGAAGACGAACTCAAGGCTTTCTTTTCCACTTTTGTGGAAAAGGGGGCCATCTCGAAGTGGGGCGTCCCGGACAAGGTGGCCATAGTGGAATCGATTCCCAAGACCAGCGTGGGCAAGCAAAATAAACGGGAAATCAGGAAAGTCCAGGCGGGGCTTGGCTGATTGTGACCGTCGTGAGCAACCCTGCGAGACCGTAGGGTGGGCAAAAGCGTAGCGTTGCCCACCAGGAAGTTCCCGGATCGACACTGAGTCTTGCAGGGTGGGCTAAGCCAAGCGCAGCCCGCCATGAATTTTTAAAGGCCGTAAACTCGGCCGGGCAAAGGGGGATATCCCCCCTTTGCCTTGGCCGTTTTCGGAAGGGGCGTGTAATTTGAGGGGGAATTAACCGAAACATGTCATGAGGAGGAGGAGAGATGAGGGCAAAAGTATGGTTGGCTGGATGGATTTTTGGAATTATCGCATCGCTTCTGATGTCCGCCCAGTGCTTTGGGGCAGGTTTTGCGCTTTGGGAGGGCTCGGCGCGGGGCAACGCTCTGGGCGATGCGGTGGTCGGCCGGGCTGACGACCCATCGGCGGTCTTCTACAACCCGGCGGGCATCACACAACTGCCGGGCCTCCAGGTGGAGGCGGGCGCAACAGGGATCATGACCGGCGGGACGGTGAGCAGTCCGGGGGGTACGGTCAACTCCCCCCTGGGCCCGGTACCCGATCCATTGCTGAGAGGCAGCCAGGTGGTCAATAGCGACTGGGCCCTGGTGCCGAATATGTACCTGACTTACCAGGCCAGCGACTGCATCTGGCTGGGTCTTGGTGTTTTTTCGCCCTACGGGCTCTCGGTCAGGTTCCCCAGTAACTGGTTCGGGGCCCTCGACAGCTATTATTCCGAGGTCCAGTCCGTGGACGTCAACCCC
The DNA here is from genome assembly GCA_031292195.1 of Syntrophobacteraceae bacterium. GTDB lineage: Bacteria > Desulfobacterota > Syntrophobacteria > Syntrophobacterales > Syntrophobacteraceae > SbD1. The sequence goes on along the minus strand of JARLHP010000160.1, from coordinate 29,724 downwards.
AACATCGCATTCAAATTCAACGATCAACTCTCGGTCGCCGCCGGCTTTCAGGCCATGGAATTCGGCCTGGACCTCCAGAACCGCTATCCGGCCTCCCTTACTCCCGCGATCGATCCCACCACCCAGATCAAGGGCGATACATGGGGGTTTGGCTACAACCTGGCAGCCCACTACAAGCCTTGCAACTGGGTGGCGATGGGCGTATCTTACCGCAGTCAAATAACCGAGGGAGGAGACCTGAACGCCTACCTCCGGCAGCAGTCGCCCTATGTGCCGCTCAATGGTTACTCGCCGGCCCACGCGACTGTTACTCTTCCGGATTCGGTCGACATGGGCGTGGTGTTTTATCCCTCCGATTGCTGGAGCTGGGAGTTCGGAGGGACCTGGACCCGGTGGAGCGACTTGCAATCCCTGGTGTTCAATCTGGACCACCCCTTTCCTGGAATGACCAGCCACACGATAACGGAAGTGAAGGACTGGACCGACTCCTGGCGATTCAAAACGGGCCTCGAGTATCATTTGACTCCCCATGTGGATCTTCGGGCGGGATACATCTTCGATCAAGAGGCCATACCCGACAGTCATGCGGATTACGTGCTGCCGTCCAACGACCGACACTACTTCTGCTTCGGTGGCGGCCTGCACTACGGCAATGTGTCCTTTGACCTCTCATACACCTATGTTCTGATCGAGGACCGCACGGTCAACAATTCTCAATCCCTGGGATACATTAATCCGACCCATCAGACCGGCGAGAATGCCAATCTGATCGCAGGGGACATAACGTACAGGTTCTGGTAATCGAACCGCTCAGGCGGATGGGCCTGAAAGGGAGGTGTTTGTCTTGATAAACGGCGAAAGCAGTGACGGCCCGATTCAATATACCATTGCACATTTCATGGAAATAGCCCGGCAAAATCGGTCTGCGGAAAACGCCACTATTGAGCACGACCGGGACCGGTGCGCCATATGCAATGCGGCCCTGGCCGGTCCGGACCCCTTCCCGGTCTACCTGGAAGTGATCGTTGAGTCGGTCCTGGTGAGGCGCCCCAAGCTGGACGAAGCGCTGGTGGCCCAGATGAACTCGGACAGGGAAATGGAGGGCCTCCCCGGTGATATTACCATCGCCCGTCTGCTTCGCGAAGACCAGGATGCGGTGGAGTCCTGGGTCTCATGGGTTCGAGAAGCCCTGGCTACCGGCCTGGGCCTTCTTTCCATTCACAGCCCGGCAAGCCTCGATTTCGACCTGGACGAACAGGAGTCGGCCGGATACGGCCCGCTGATCGAATCCAGGGTACGCTATATGATCGAAACGCAGAAAAAAGCCGCGCAGTAAAACGATACGGGCGGGCGTCTGCCCGCCCGTATCAGGATTTACAGGATTGGGATTAGGGCAAGGGAATGTTTGGCTGCGCCCAGGGAAGGCCTGCCGTCGGTCCTATTGTGCTTTGCGGTATATCTAATCCTGTAAATCCTGTCAAACCTCGGAAATCTCATCCCGGGAGTCTGTTGATAACCTCATCGACTTTTGTTACGTGGGCGAACAGCGAACCCAGAGCGGCCATAGAGACTGCATGCACATAACCGGCCGAGATCTCGGCGCCGTCAAAACCGAGGCTTCGTGTTGCGCAGGCGTCATGGGCCACAATACACTGATAGCCAAGGTCGAAGGCCGCCTTTGCGGTTGCACTGACACACATATGGGACATCATCCCGCATATGACGATCTGTCCGATACCAACTTTCTGAAGAATATCCTGCAATCCGGTTGATCTGAAACTATTTGGAAAATTTTTCTGAATGACCGTCTCATTTGCACGGGGCGCCACACTTTCGTGAAAATTCACGCCGTCAGTGCCGGTCAAAAAGAATTGGGCGCCTTGACGAGTCGATATATGTTGGACGTGAACCACGGGTAACTCCAACCTCCTGAAACCGGCAAGCAGACGGCCGGCGGCCTCGCCCGCTTCGTTAGCCCCGGTAAGTTCCATATGCCCGCCCGGAAAGTAATCCTTTTGTATGTCAATAAGAAGCAATGCAGTGTTCATTTAGTTACTCCTCGGTTTTAAGAAGTTGAAATTCCAGTCTGTCGATGTCCATCTTGAAAAATTCCACCGGCATGCCTTGAATGAAGAGTGTGCAATCACCACGATTTCTAAATCCCAGTCGCTCATAGAGCCTCATGGCCGGGAAGTTGTTTTTTCTGACCACGAGATGGATTGTGTCAAATCCGAGTTGAGAAAAAGCGGTCTCCATTACCGACATCATGATCTGCCCTCCAAGCCCCAGCCCTGTTTTTGCCGGGTGCAGGGCGATGCGCAGTTCAGCGTTTTGGGCGCTGGTCTTGAGCAGCAAAGAAAAGCCAACGGTTTTTCCATCGCTCTCGGCGATATAGCACCAGGACCCGGGGTTGCTGTAATATTCAGCAAGCCATCCATGGTGTCTCAAAGCATAATCCATTTGGGCATAGGTATCCTGGTAAGGAGGCCAGCCTCGGATCGCGGTAACATCTCCCTCTCTCATGGGCCGCAGTGATATCCCGGGTGTGTCCATCAGTCCCTCTTCATTTTTGAAATCACGCAAATTTCAGCCAGGGCCGGAAACAGTTCCAAACCCGGGCTGAAATCCTTCCAACAGATGTTTTCTAACACTGGAACGGTTTGTCACAAATGACAAAGAAACCACTGTTTCTGCCATAATCGGATGTCTCTTCGCCAATTCTTTTGTTATCTTTGCCAAAGGCTGGCGAGGACACCTGCGTGAGGAGGGGAGAGCAATCGAGCATGGAATCAAATCCTGGAGTTGCGCAAAAGCATGGAGCTGCCAAAGTTCGATATATAGTGCTGCTGGCTGTTCCTCCGGCCATGGAACTCGACATTGCAGGACCGATGGCCGTATTCGATGCTGTCAATCGAATGGATGGCGTCGGTTTGCGACAGTATGAAACCGAGCTTGTCACTACGGGGACCGAACTTAAAGTTGAAGGACTCTCCGGCCTTTGTATGGCTGCTAACAGGCATTACCGGGACGTCCGAAAGGAGGTGGATACGCTGTTGGTGGTCGGTGGGACCGGAGCGCGCACCACAGGCGATGCCGCGCTTCTTGCCTGGTTGCGGGAAATCGCGGTTCGGGTCCGTCGTCTGGGCTCGGTTTGCACCGGGGCATTTTTGCTGGCCGAAGCGGGCTTACTCGACGGAAAGAGAGCGACCACACATTGGGCCTGTGCTCAGGAGCTGGCATCAAGATATCCGCGGGTAACGGTTGATTCCAATCCCATTTGGGTCCGGGATGGAAACGTCTACACCTCTGCCGGCGTGACAACGGGCATGGATCTGGCTCTCGGGTTCGTCGAAGAGGATCTTGGCGGGGAAGTGGCCCTTGCGGCGGCACGCGGTCTCGTGCTTTTTTTGAGGCGGCCGGGCGGGCAGGCTCAGTTTAGTGTTTCACTGTCCACTCAGGCTGTGCGCAAGAGTTCACTATTCGAGCTTCAGGTCTGGATGGTTGAGAACCTGGACAGGGATCTTTCGGTTGAGGGATTGGCGGCGCGCATAGCGATGAGCCCCCGTAATTTCGCGCGTTCATTCGTTCGACAGTTGGGGATCACTCCGGCCCGTTATGTTGAGCAACTGCGTCTTGAGGCTGCCCGGCGCCGTCTTGAACAAACAGAGATGAGCCTTGAAGAGATTGCCTCCGCCTGCGGGTTCGGGAGTGCCGAAATCATGCGCAGGGCCTTTGTGCGTTGTCTGGGAATCGCCCCGGCGCGCTACCGTGGTCACTTTGGATATTCGGCGGCCCGGACATCCCCTGCCCGGCTTCAATGAGGAAGAGACGACCAGGCGCCAGCCGATCACGGAAGCCCAGTTGCATTGATGTCGGGATTACATCTTTCCAGCGTGAGCCGGCGACTTCTGCTCCGTCTTCCGGGTAACCCTTGCCGCCCTGTCAATGCAGGGGCGCGACTGGAGCGGCAAGGGTTGCCCGGAAAAACAATAATGAGGCTTTTGTGAAACTGCTCTGCTGATTTCCCGGCGCTCAGACCTTGATGGCCTCGTAGGTCCTCATGGGCGGGATATTGGCCAGTTCGTATTTCGAATTGACTATCGGAAAATATTGTTTCAGGTGGTTTTTAAGGTGATTGTTGGTCTGAAAACAGGTCTGGTAGACCAGGAACTTGCCGCCTTTTTTAAGCGCTCGGTGAGTGTTGTAGAGAATCCTGTGTTTCAGGTCGTGGTCGAAGAAGGAAAAGGGAATGCCCGAAATAATGTAATCGGCCTCCGATTCCTTGCACTTCCTCAAGGTCTCCAGCACATTTTCGCAGGTGTCCTGCACCAGAACGACCCGGGGGTCGTTTATTTTTCTTTTCAAAAAGGAATTGAAGTGGCGGTTCCTCTCGATCAGGATCAACCGCGCTTCTTCTCCCATGTGCCCCAAAAGGTACTTTGAAAACACACCCGTGCCGGGACCGTACTCCACTATCAGGTCGCTCTGGCGGAAGTCTATTTTGCTGCAGACCTTCCTTACGCCGACGGACGAAGTGGGAGTTATCGAAGCGACATTTTTGTCCCTGATAAAGTTCATTATGTAAACAAATGTATCCATATCCTGCATACTCCTGACCGTCTGTTTCATTCAAAAATATCATCTATCCCAAGTGGGCTCTGGCGGCCCTTATATCAGTAATCCGCCGATTATGAAACAAATTTGCGCATCGGAGCGCATTTTAATTTCCTGCTGCTCAGCCTCATTCCTGCGTCCTCGACCCCCGCCCCGAACAGTGGTATAAGGGTCCCCAACAGGAGGGAACGCACCTATTATGGGACAGGATATCCTTGCCCGCCGGCGCTGGAAGATTGTGAACAGGCGCTTGCCGGCTACCGTTTCCGATGTGATAGACATCATTTTGGGAAATCGCAACCTTAGTGGCGCAGACTTTTCCGCAGACCTCAAGGATCTTGCCGAGCACCTCTGCATTCGAGGCATGACCGAGGGGGCGGACCTTCTGGCAAAACACCTGCTGGATGGCCACAAAGTAGTGGTGGTGGCCGATTACGACTGCGATGGAATCACTTCCGCGGCCCAAATGGCTCTCTTTTTCCAGGAAATCGGCTACCGCGACTTCACGGTCCTCATCCCTTCGCGCCGGGAGGGATATGGAATCCCGGAGCGGGCCGTATCGGAAAACCCCGAGGCGAAGGTCTTCATTGCCCTGGATTGCGGAACCCTCGATTATGAACCGGTACGGCGGGCATGTTCCATGGGGGCCGACTTTATCGTCATCGATCACCATGAGGTCCCCTCCGACCCTTCGGGACACCTCCGGGCCCCGGCAACGGTGATCATAAACCCCAAACACCCGGATTGCACCTCTTCTTTTAAAGAGTTCTGCGCCTCGGGGCTGACATTTCTTTTCCTGGCCGCCCTGAGGCGGGCGCTGCGAAGCAGGCGGGCAGCCCTGCCTTTTCCGCGGCTCGGGGGCAAATACCTTGCCCTTGCCGCCACCGGGACGGTCGCGGATCTCGTTCCCCTCGTTGACGCAAACCGGATTCTTGCTCGAAACGGCCTGCGCACTATAAACGCAAACAGCTGCGCCCCACTTTCTCAACTTGCCGTTGGAGCCGGTCTTGCCGGAAAAACCCTGACCGCCGGGCACATCGGCTTTTACCTGGGCCCCCGTATTAATGCCGCCGGACGAGTCTCCGAGGGGCAAATCGCCTACGATCTGCTCACCTCCCGCGAGCCTGCCAAACTGGCGGGACTGGCGGCGCAACTCGAAGAGTTCAATGGGCAAAGGCGGGCGCAGGAGGCAAAAATAGTGGGGGAGATCTCTTCCCGGCTGACCCGCAACCCTCCCACAGGGAGAACCCTGGTTTTGGGCAGCGCGGACTGGCGGCCTGGAGTGGTGGGCATTGCCGCCTCCAGGGTACAGCAGGACCTCTTTTATGCTCCCGTGGTGATATTTGCCATAGACCAAGAGTCCGCAATGGCAAGAGGCTCCGCCAGGAGCATCCCGGGGTTCAACGTCCACCAGGCCCTGTCCCGGTGCTCCGACCTGCTCGTCCGGTGGGGTGGCCACAAGGCGGCTGCAGGCCTGACAATCGCCGTGGATCGCATTGCCGAATTCGCCCAACGCCTGGAGGAAATTGCCGGTGAGTATCCGGCGGACATCTTTATTCCGGGCGGCAAAGTCGATCTGGAACTGCCTTTGGCCCTGGTCGGTCCGGAGCTGGTTACAGCCCTGGAGGCCCTCGAACCCCACGGCATGGGCAACCCGGCCCCCCTCTTCGCCCTGCGCGGCGCGCGGTTTAACTCCGCAAAGGTTTTCGGAAAAGAACAAAACCATTTGAGGCTTGAACTGGGAAACGGGCTGGAGGCAATCTGGTGGCGGGGGGGCAACCGATTTACCCGAGACGGCGGGAAAAATAAAAGCCTGCCGGGATCGGGTCCGGGGCAGGCTCAAGATATCGTTTTCAAAATAGGCTGGAACGCTTTTGGAAAAAAAACGGCCCTCGAAATCATCGATCTCGGAGACTTATTTGTCGATCACCCTCAGTGATCGGTATAAAGGCGCCGCCTCTTCGGGCGGAGGCCAACACACCCGGGGGAAAACCGGTTCAGGCCGCCTCTCTTTTCTGGAGTTCCGAGAGTTCGAGTTGCCTTTTCTGCATCCTTTCGTGGATTCTCTCCTGGATTCTGACCGCGCTTTCTCCTCTGGCCTTTTGCATTATACGGGCGGATTTTAGTATCGAAGAGGGATTTTGCGGGTTGGCGATCCGCTCGGCCCGAAAGCTGGCAGTCTTGAAATCCTCCACTGCCCGATACTCATCGTAAGAAACGAAGGATTCCAGCAGCACGTAGCCGATTTCCAGTTCCTTGCGCACATCACACCCCGGGTCTTCGGCCAGTTCGCTTAAAATCGCCTGCGCGATCTGCTCCTTGGGAAAAGGAAGTTCCAGATCGGCGGCCAAGGGGCCCTTTTTCCCTTCCAGTACCAGCAGATATGCGGCAATAACCTGCGACCTGGGCGCCTTGGGGAAGGCTCCCGCCCGTTCCGGGCAGTTGTTGGTCGCGTGATAACTCTTGAAAATATCCATCGTTACCTCCTGGATCAGGCAAGATATAGGGCGATGGTTGTTGTGATAGACGACGGAGAATCGGCTGGATTCTTGCGCAGCCGTCAGCGATGGTACCAATATAAACCACGTGGATGAAATTTAAATAAGGTAAAGACCTTATTTGCCCCGGGGGGATCAGGGTATTTTGCGGGGCTGCGCTACTGCATAGACCCCGGCCGGGCCAGAAAAAGAGGAGAGTCAGGAAAGGAGGAGGAAGGGAACCTGACTCTCCCCAAGGAGGAAAGAGTTGTCTTTCCAATTTCAATTATAACTCCGGGGTCAAGGGGGTTCCAATTTAGAATTGAGCCATCTCGGAATCGTCGAGCGGCAGCACGTGGCTGGGCTCGGTTTCCCCCTTGCCGTTGCGACCTCCCATTTTTCCGTTGGCGCTTCGCAGATTTTCGCCTCCGCCCAAAGGCCGCGCGAGGGGTTTGGAACCCTTTCCGACAGCTTCTTTTGCCTGCTTTTTGGCCACACCTTTGGATTCGGTGCGGTTCCTTCCGGCGCCATGGGTTTTTAATCCCGCAAAGGCGGCCAGTTCAGACACAAAATGTCTTACTCGCCGGGCCTGGGAGTTCATTTCTTCGGCCGAGGAGGCAGATTCCTCCGCGTTGGCCGCGTTCTGTTGCACGACTTTATCCATTTGGCTCACCGCCCGGTTGATCTCCTCGATCCCCTGTGCCTGCTCGGCCGAAGCGGCGGAAATTTCTCCTATAAGCTCACTCATCTTGGCGGCGCTTTCCGAGACCCGCGAAAATTGAGTGCCTGTTTTTGACACGATCTCCGAGCCGTCTTTGATTTTCTTGACCGTGCCCTCGATCAGGTGTGCGGTGTTTTGCGCCGCTTCAGCGGCTCGCATGGCAAGATTTCGGACCTCATCGGCTACAACGGCGAACCCTGCTCCCGCTTCCCCTGCCCGCGCGGCTTCAACGGCGGCATTGAGAGCCAGCAGGTTTGTCTGGAACGCTATTTCGTCAATGGTCTTGATTATCTTGGATGTTTGTTCACTGGCGGAAGAAATCTCCGCCATGGACTGTGTCAGGTGGCTCATGGACCCATTGGCTTCGGCCACGATGCCTGCTGTTTCGCCCATGAGCAGACTCGCCTGGTGCGAATGGTCGGCGTTTTGTTTGGTCATCGAAGCCATTTCTTCGAGGGAAGAAGAGGTCTCCTCGATGGAGGCGGCCTGCTCGGAAGCTCCTTCCGCCAGTTGCTGGCTGGTCGATGCAATCTGGCTCGACGCCGTGGAGGCCTGTTCGGCGCTGTCGCTAAGACCGTGTACGGCCTCTTTGAGGAACCGCGTTGTCCCAAGGGTTATATACAGGCAGATCCCGGCGCCGATCACCACACACAGGATCATGAACAGCAGCGCCGTAAACTGGGTGCGGGCAGCCTGTTCTTTAAGGGAGGTCGCAACGCCGGCCATCTGCCGGCCGCTTTCATCGGAGAAACTCATGGCCGTGCGCTCGAGATCGTCGACCGCGCTCTTGTATTGCAGGCTGGCCTCATGGCCCGCCTCGGGGGTCTTTATCTCGCCCCTGCGGATTTTGTCAAAAACCCCGGCAAACCCGGCCTGGTAGTTGCCAAGAGCCTGTCTCATCCGCTGCAGGTTCTTGCGGTCATTGTCCCGGGTCGCCGCCTTGGCGATGGCATCAAGCTTTTCGGAAAGATTCTTCGCTGTCTTTTGCCACTTTGCGTGATACTTGGCCATCGAATCCTTGGAGTCGATAGTCAGGAAAATGTCCTTCTCAAATCGCCTCAAATTGACTATGCCTGCCCCGGCCTGCGCCGCATATTTGGCAAGGGCCGCGTCAGTGCGCATTACCCGATAGAATTGGCTGATGGCGCTGTTTGAAATGGAGCGGACGCTCCAATAGCCCGTGGCGCCGGTAAGGACTGCGAGCATGAGGACAGTGGCGAAACCGATGGTCAAACGTCTTCCGATTGTCAGCTTGGCATCCATGTGTTTTCCTTCTTTTTTTTTATGCGGCTGCGATCTTGACCCGCGACATTCTCGCAATAGGGTTGATCGGAACAATATTGAATTTCCTTGAAGATTTTTTGACATGGATGGGTTTTGAAATCCGTCCCTGCGAGGCCAGGGGGAAAACAACTTTTTGAGGAAAAAATGCATTGGGAGGTGAAACGCGGGTTGGTTTGCCTTAACTTCTGGCTGATGGCGCGCCTGGCTTTATGACCGCGCCGTGCGAGGGGGGGGGAGCGATGGGAAAAGTTCCCGTCCGCTCAGGGGCGGTTGCGCGCCCTTAAAAATCCGAACCCGCGAAACATTGCTATACCAAAAGCCGCCACTCCCACGGCAATGGTAATGAGGCCGGCGTGAAACCCGAAGGCGGTCCGGCCCGTTCCCTGCCTTATCACCGATAGCCCGGCAGAGATCAGACCGATGCTTGTGGCGATGACCAGCAAGGCGGGCAGGATGTCGACCGGGCTGAAGCCTTTCTTTTCTACCGATACCGACAGGAAAAATACGCTCCAGGCCCAGAGCCACCATGATATGACCCTGGTGGGGGAAAGCTCCATGGCGTATCTGGCTGTTTCGACAAACGGGGAGAAAACGGCCCTGGCGAGCGAGGGCTCTCCCATGTACCCGGTGACCACTGGGATGATGTCCCTGCCGTCGTGATCCCTGAGTTTTTGAAGCACGAAGTCCGCCCTTTGGGCGCGGGGAAGGACCACCCCGCCCGGCGCTCTGATCACGTTCCATGTTCTGGTGAGCCCGGTCCAGCCATGCCAGTCGGTATCGGCCAAAAGGACAAGACCGCGGGAGAGGCAGGTGGCCAGCACCTGCCGCCTGAGAGCCCGCGGAAGGTCGGGGTGGCCGCAATTGGCGATCTCGAATGCGTCCACGCCGTCATCTGCCAGCCGGGTGATGTCGCTCGTCTGGAGATTTTTCAGGGTGACCGCCAGGACTGCCCCTTGTCCGTCCTCATGGATCTTTTTGGCAAAAAGGGCTGCGGGATCCTCGGGCTTTCCGGCCGCGGGGCCGGCGCCCTTCATGCGCCTGGAAGAGTGAAAGAGCTGCATCAGTATTAAGGATTTCTCAAGTTTGACCGTGGGCTTTTTGACCAGGCCGATCAAAATGGCCCTTGCTCCCACATGGACCTCGAGGCCGGAAAGGACCGCCGGCAGCCTTTCGAGGGCAGTGTCCGCAAGGCCGTGAACTTCATGGCCGACCAGGAAGGAGTGTTCCGTCATGGCTTCCATGCCGTAGCCGCATGTCGCATGCAGGTTGAGGTTCGTTAGCGTGGACATCAGGCCGTCATGGGACATTAGGGTGTGGCTGTGGAGATCGGCTACGATCAGACTCGGGTCGCTTACGACCAACCGCCAACCCGGAACGCGGGCCATGACAAAGAAAAAGAGCAAAACCAGCAGGGTCGACGTGGCGATAAGAGCGCTAAAAGCCCCCCTTTTCAATAGGGGAAAAAGCCTTTTTTCCTTTTGGGAGTGAAAACCGGACCGCATTCCCCAAAGCCCCGCGCCCAAAAACACCCAGACCAGAGTAACCAGGGCCGCGATTTTGAAATTCGGCGCTCCGGCTATTATCAGAAGAGGGGCGAACAGCGGTTCGATCACTGCCGTCCAGGGGTGCTGCTCGACTTTCATCCCCGAGAGGCGGGTATAATTTCTGGCGTCGAAGGGTCTCTGCGGAGCGTACGGAAGGCAGGCCAAAACGGTGAGCACGACCAGTCCGAAGGCCAAGATAATGGCGGGTTTACGATAATCTTTCACTTTGGGTGTCTTTTCAGAAAAAGTCTCGCAGCCGGCCAGGCCGGTCGCCCAACCCGGTAACTACTGCCGGTTGGGTCAATAGGCGTAGGGTTCGGCCTGTTTTATGTCCAAAATGAATGGAATCTGGGGTTTCCTTGTCGCCGACACCTTGTGTGGAAGCAGCATGCAGGAATCATTTAGAACAGTTATGTTCATCCCGGCAATGCCGATGGCGGGGTCCGGCAATTTAGAGACCAGGGGCGCGAGGGTCCCGAAGACCTCCACCCACTCACCGTCGCTCAGCTTGTCGACGTGATCGTATTTGACCCTGAACCCTATGCCCACGGCATCGGCCAGACAGCAAAACACCGTGCTCCTGACAAGGGCGAATTGCCCCAGCCGGTCCAGTTGCCTGTCTCGCTTGACCATACCCCGCACCGCGTAATGCATGGCGAGCTTCGCCTCCACGCCCTCCCGGCACAGGGAATAGAGTTCGGCCAGGTTTATTTTGATATACTCGACGCCTTCGACTGTGGCGCGTGAGGGTTCTTCTTCGAGGCTTTGCGCTTTTACCCGGTGGGCCGGGGAGATCCCGGCGGGCGCCACCCAAAAGAGCCTCAACAGTAAAAGGAAAATAATAATTCTCGAAAGTTTGGGCTCTTTATTGGGGTGCAATACAGAGGCTGCGCCCACCACGATCAGGACCAGGGCGGTCACAGCCGTAAGCCATTTGAATTTGGGATTGAGGAATCGCCAGTAATTTCCAAAAAAGACCAACAGAAAAGCATAAGTGCCTATGGCCAGGAGGATCAGGCCCTCCAAAACCCCGCCTGCTTTTTTCATGACTTCACCTGATTGCCGATCCCACCAGGAGTGAGAGCACGAAAATGAGAACGGTCGGCAAAAAGATGAAAAGCAGGGTTATTCGCCTGCGGAATACCGAGCCGTACATAAAGATCAGTTTGAGGTCCACCATGGGGCCCAGGGTCATAAAAGAGAGTTGGGCCGCAGCGGGAAAGCCCGAAAAAGAAGCCGCCACGAACGCATCGGCTTCGGAGCATATGGACAGAAAAACCGCCAGAAACATCATGGCCCCCACGGCCCAAAAAACGTTGTTGTGAAAGGGAGGCAGAAAGTTTTCCACCAGCAGGAGCTTGAAAAATCCCACCGCCATGGAACCCAGGACGAGGTATTTCCCCATGTCCAGAAATTCCGACGCGGTATGAGTCAGGACCGCGGCGATCCCGGTCGTCCCGTCGAACCCGCATCCGCAGATATCGCCCCCCTCGGGGAAGACAGGCAGCAAAAGGGGCGAAGCATGGACATGGTGGTTATGGTCCTGGCCGCAATGATTGGTTGCGCACGGCTCCAGCGGATCCTTTCCATCGCGAAGAAGATCCAACGGGTCGATCCCGGCGGCCGCCCAGCCCATGCAGCATGCGCATACGGCCACCACAAGGACTCTTGCCGCGACCATTCGAATATTTCCCCGAAAAGCCACGTAAGTGGCGACGAGCACCAGGGGATTTATGACCGGAGCGGAAAACAGGTAAGCTATCGCCACATGTGACGGCACCTTTCGTTTTAAAAGCCGCCTGACAATGGAAACCACCCCGCATTCACAGGTGGGAACCAGCATGCCGGCGCACACTCCGAAAAGCAACCCGGTGATGCGCCCCTTGGGCAGGTGGCGCTCCAGGAAATCCTGCTCCATGTATATCTCGAAGACAGATGAGAGCAGCGCCCCCAAGAGCAAAAACGGCGCCGCTCCCAGGAACACCGCGACCACCGTTGCTATGAATATTTGCGCATCCTGATTCATACGCCACCTTACTAGGTGTGTGACCAGGTGCGAGGGGGGCCGACGTCAAGGTGTACGAAGTCGGAATATCTCCCCACGCCCCCTATTTTCAGTCGTCTTGCGGCCCTTTCGATGTCCCGCAACGCCACGCCCTCTACCGAGACATCGGCGGCCATGCCTTTGATGTGGAAGCTATGCGTGGCCACCCCGGGCTCCTCCCTGCGCAGCAGCCGGTTGTAGGCCGGCGAGCGGTAGCCCGAGATCAGGCGGAAAGGCCTTCCTTTCGCGTTCAGCAGGCAATGCACGGAGTCAAGAAGGACAAAAAGCATGGGGTCGATGGGATGAACCGATCCGTCATAATTACAGCGGAAAAAACGGGTCAGTTCGTGGTAGGACTTTTCATCGAAAGTGCGCCCTCCGTCAAGATAACAGACGTTGAGATGCTCGCCGGTATGCTCGTTATAAATGTTGAGTTTTCCCAGGTGCGGGCCTGAGTTCGTGCCGGCTAGCGCTTTCGACCACGGTATTGGGACCAGGCTCTGGACGCCCAGAGCGAATATCGTCTTCAGCAGGTCTCTTCGATCCATAGAAAATTACCCCTCCAATATTTTCCTCGTTCCAACGAAAAACCTCGCGCCAACAGCCGAGAATCCGTCGCTTACCGGCCAAGCCGAGCCTCCTCGGCTCTCGGGTCTGTGGCGTCTTGCACTGCCGGAAAAACGGATGCGTCATTAACCCCTTATCATTGCAACAGTATGCGGCCCCACCCCGCGGACCGGCCCTCATGAAGGGCCAGCCCCACCGCAGGCTGCTACCCGAACGCGCCTCAGGCAGGCAAGCTAAAAAATCGGCAAACCGGAATATCCGAAGTCGAACAAAGGTTGCGGCGGTCCACGCGCCGGAAAGGCTGAGAAGAGATCTCGCCAACCAGGAAACGCAGCCTTGGGAAACGGCAGGAAAAGCAGCCGGATAAGCGCTGTGAGCAGAAAGAAGAAAAGAGTGGCCCGCGTTGCGTTGATGGCCTTCAAAAACAGGCACGCAAGGCACGGTCCGTCAGTATCCGCTCCCTCACTTCCCGCATGGCGCCCGGCGATGAAAAGAGCGCCGGAAACCGTCGGCTCCTGGTCCTCCATGCAGAGAAGATCACAGGTGTGGCAAAGGGGCATGAAGCAAGTCAAAAGAAATAGAAGGGCGGACAAAAGGAGGCTGAAAAACCGCCGGTCTCCATATCCCCAACTATACTTTTCCGACCGCATGCACTATCCCGCCAAAAGATGGACTGCAGGTATTTGCCCTTTCGGGCCCTTGGATGATTGGCTAAAGAACCATCAACCCGTAAACTTGTCAAGCCGAAAGCGCCGGGCAAAAGCGGGCGGCTTCCGGTACGGTCCCTTCGATTCGTTCCGCGGGTTGCCCAGCAACTGTTTCACACCGTACAAAAGGAATTGACAAGGCGGCGATGATCTCCTATTACGATTAAACGAGTGGGGATTCATCACCACGGGCATAAGCAACTAATTGATTAAATTGAGTATTATTCGTGCCTCAACACCCAATGAAAGGTCCGCGAAAATGACGCTAAGGATCTTGCTGGTCGACGACGACGAAGATCTTCGCACCATGCTCGAATCCATTCTAAAAGCCGACGGGTACGGCGTGGAGGCGGCCGGGGACCTGGAGACCGCCTTCAAACTCATGGCCTCGGGCGATTACGAGATCATGCTGCTGGACAAAAATATCCCGGGTATCAACGGAAATCCCGAAGGGGGTATCGATTTGTTGAAGCACGTGCGATCGCTCGGCCTGCCCTCCGAGGTGATCATGATGACCGGTGCGCCGACTGTGGAGACGGCCATCGAGGCCATGAAACTGGGCGCCTTCGATTACATAACTAAACCGTTTTCGCTAAAAGACCTTCGGCTAAAGATCAGGAGGCTCTCCCAGTACCGGAATTTCCTCAATCCGGAATACACTATCGGGTTCTACCGGCGGTTGCAGAGCAAAATGCTCGAGGTGGTGGAGCGGGTGTCCAAAATGTCCGACCAGGGTCTGGACCAGGCCCTGGTGTCTTTAAACGATGAAGTCGACAAACTGTTCGCGCTTCTTAGAGAGAGCGAAAGAATAATTCTTGCCGAACGCGAAGCGCTCTCGCATATCGCCACCCTTTCGGAACGCTTGAAGGCCGGTCTTGAGAAAAAGGATGAAAATTACCACCTTGCCGATAAAATCTCCCGCCTGTCCAACCAGCGTGTTTGAGTAAAAAAAGGGGACCGGGCCGCGCAAGGCGGCCACTTTCCGCCTCCCTTCTCGTTCCTGTCTCCTGTCTATCCGCCCGCTGCTCATCGCATTTTTATTTATGATTGTTAAAGTTAATGGAGATCGGCAGGGCGGGTGGGTCTCGAAGCGGGGTGAACCCAACCACTTTCAGATTTTCCCGACAAGGAGAAAAGAGCGCGAGTGGAAACGGGAAACCGGCGCGAGGGCAAAAAAAGGGTTGAGCGGATAACTCTCAGGGCGCGGACCGTCGTGCTCCGCAGAGCATTTGGCAAATCCAGTCTTTTCCGCTGGCCTGTGTTTGGATTGGTCATCGGGATAGTTAGCGGGATTGTGGCCGGCGTCATGTTCTACCTGCTGCAGTGGACCTCTTTTTTCACTCAGACCTACCTCGCCGGTTATTCGCCGGGGCAGCCCGGCGGGGAGCATATCGTTCCTTTGACTGCCGGAACCCCTCTTCGCCCCTGGCTGCTGGTCCTTCTGCCCGCCATCGGAGGTTTTCTTTCGGGCCTTATCGTATACCGCTGGGCGCCCGAGGCGGAAGGCAATGGAATGGAAGCCTTCATTGACGCCTTCCATAACAAGCAGGGCGCCATCAGGACTCGTACCCCTTACATCAAGGGAGTTGCCTCGCTGCTCACCATCGGTACCGGGGGGTGCGCCGGGCGGGAAGGCCCCATCGCCCAAATTTCGTCCGGCATAGCCTCCTGGCTGGCGAACGTCGCGGGACTGAGCCCGCGCGACAGGCGACTCATGCTCCTGGTCGGATGCGGCGCGGGGTTGAGCGCCATCTTTCGGGCGCCTTTGGGCGGCGCTTTGACTGCGGTCGAAATCCTCTACCGGGAGGATCTCGAAACGAAGGGAATTGCGCTCTGCTTTTTTTCCTCTGCGGTCTCTTACCTGGTCTTTACAACCTTTTTTGGCGCCAAAGCCATCTTTGCAATTCCGCCCATTGAAGCCTTCAATCCGCTGCAGTTGCCGTTCTATGGTCTGCTCGGACTGCTTTGCGTCCCTTTCGTCTACATTTATGTCACGGTTTTCTATGGCCTGAGAGACCGGTTTTTCCGAAAGCTGGCGATCAGGCCCCGCGCACTGGTCCCCGCCCTGGGGGGGCTTATGGTTGGACTTTTAGCCCTGTGGCGGCCGGAAGTCCTGGGGCCGGCCTACGGTACGATTCAAAAATCCCTGATGGGGCAACTCCCCATCGCCCTCATGTTTACCCTGGCTATTCTGAAGATCTTCGCCAATTCTTTTTCCATGTCTTCCGGGGGAAGCGGGGGCATTTTCGCGCCCGCTCTTTTCGTCGGCGCCATGCTTGGCGGATCAGTCGGGCAATTGGCTCACCTGCTGTTCCCGAAAATAGTGAGTTCTCCCGGCGCCTTTGCCCTGGTGGGAATGGCCGCGTTTTTCTGCGGCCTTGCCAAAGCCCCCATAGGGGCCGCCGTGATGATAAGCGAAATAACCGGCGGCTATGGGCTCCTTGCGCCCATCATGCTCACTTCCGTTTTGACTGTCTGGCTTTCAAAGCGGTGGGGTATTTACGAATCGCAGGTGTTGAATAAAATGCATTCTCCCGCCCATAAATCCGATCTGCTGATCCATAAGATGAAAGGCTTGACGGTCAGGGACGCCTATAGCCCGAAAGCAACCGCGGTCGTTTCCGGAAGTATCACTTTTGGACTCCTGGAAAAGCTCGCCGCCGACACCGGCGAGTCCCTCTTCGCGGTGGTGGACAAGAATTCGCATCTTCTGGGAATACTCTCACTGCTGGAGATAAGGACCGCCTTGTCAACAAATTCGAACTTTGCGACGGCCGGTCCGCTGGATTTGCTCCTGCCGCCCGTTAGTGCGGGCCTCGACGAGAGTATCTCCGACGTGCTTGTCAGGTTCTTTGAAACCGGTCTTACACGAATCCCTGTTACGGACCAAAAAAATGTGGTAATCGGCATGCTGAGCCTCGAAGAGTTGATTTCCCGTCAGCAGGAAGAGCTTGGGGCGTCGGTCTCCAAGGGCAGGGACCCGGGTGGGGGGCCAGGTGCAAATTGAGGTTTCCGGTATACCTGTCAAAATGACTCCCAAACGGCGCGGGGCGGCAGCGGAACAGTCATGCTGGAAGGCGGCGGACAAGTGGAAACAAATAAGCAGATCAGCATTGAAGACATTGAACTCGATCTCATTGCGCCGTGGAAGCACGTTCTTTCCCAGTTCACTGTATTACGTAAATCGAGGTTTTTACGCTGGTTTGTTTACGGCTCGGCCATAGGCGTATTGAGCGGGCTTGCCGCGGCCCTCTTTTTCTATGTCCTGGAGTGGGGGGCATTTTTCTTCCTGGATTACCTTGCGGGCTATGACTTCCCGCTGCCCGCCGGCGAACACCTCGCCTCTTCGATTCCCGGTAAACATGTCCTCTATTGGCTTCTCGTCCTGCTTCCCGCCTTCGGAGGGCTTCTTTCCGGTCTGATCGTCACTTTTTCGGCCCCCGAGGCGGAGGGAGAGGGAACCGACGCCTACATCGAGGCCTTTCACCGCCAGGGCTTCATAAGGCCGCGTGTGCCGCTGGTAAAGGGTATGGCTTCGATCGCCATACTGGCGACCGGCGGCTCCGCGGGCAGGGAAGGTCCCATCGCCCAGATTGGAGCGGGACTGGGATCCATGCTGGGGCGCCTTATGAAGCTCGACGTCCGGGAAAGAAGGCTCATGCTCCTGGCCGGGTGCGCCGGAGGCTTGAGCGCCATTTTTCGGGCGCCTTTGGGCGGCGCCTTCATGGCCGCTGAAATTCTTTACCGCGAAGACCTCGAAACCGAAGGCCTCATTTTGAGCGTCATCTCTTCGCTGGTTTCCTATGAAATCTTTACGGCCATCTTCGGCCGTCAGCCCATATTCGCCTTCCCCCGCATCGAATTTCCCGATCCGCTGGAATTGCTCTTCTACGCCTCTATCGGACTGGTCTGCGTTCCGTTTGGATTCCTTTTTACCAAAATGCTCTCCGGCCTTAAAACCGGCTTATTCGAAAAGCTGCCGATAAGGCGTGAGTGGCTGCCCGCAGTGGGAGGCCTCCTGGTGGGCCTGGTCGCCCTCTGGCACAAGGAGATCCTGGGGGGCGGCTATGGGACCATGCAAAGGGCCCTGCTGGGCGAGCTGCCGGTGGCGTTTCTGTTTACACTGGCCTTTCTCAAAATCGCCACAACCTCTTTTACCCTCTCTTCCGGGGGAAGCGGGGGTATTTTTGCCCCCGCTCTTTTTATCGGGGCCGTACTGGGCGGGGCCGTCGGCCGACTGGCCCACACCTGGTGTCCCTCCATTGTAGGCTCTCCGGGTGCCTTCGCCCTTGTCGGGATGGCCACCTTTCTGGCCTGCGTGGCAAAGGCCCCGCTGGGCGCCCTCTTCATGGTCTCCGAAATGACCGGCAGCTACGATCTCCTGGTGCCCATCATGCTGTCCTCGGTTTTGGCCATCCTGCTTACGCAACGCTGGAGTATCTTCCAAAACCAGGTCGAAAACAAATTCCATTCCCCCGCCCATCAGTCCGACAGGCTGGTCTATATGCTCAAAGGCCTGGCGGTAAAAGATGTCTATCGGCCGGATTCTCCGGCAACCGTTCTCCCGGAAGACATGACGTTTACGCAGCTAAGGCGGGTGGCCACCAGCACCAACGAGTCCGTTTTCCCGGTGGTGGATAACGATTCACGGCTCACCGGAATATTGTCTCTACTCGAGATACGGGCGGCCCTTTCAAAAAAATCGGTGTGGGAGATGTTGAGCCCCCGGGATCTGCTCTTGCCGCCCATAAGCGTTGCACCCGACGAAAGCCTGTCCGCCGCGCTTGTAAAGTTTCTGGAAACCGGCTTTACGCGCATCCCCATTGTGGATCAAAGAAAGGGACTGATCGGTATACTTGGCCTGGAAGACCTGCTCACCCGCTATCAGCAGGAGCTGCAAAAATCCATCCGGGGTGAAACCGGCGCGGAGGAAGGCAGCGCCGAGCAAAAGGCCCCGCTGTGATACAATATGTCCGGGTCAGCCCTTGAAGGTGTGTCCTATGGGCAGCATGTCGTCCGGCGGGGGGGGGACCTTTTTCTTTTCTGTACGCTTTCCGTTTACACTGCTCTTGTTTTGTCCCTTGGCAGTAGGAAGCGATGAGCCCCCGGTAGGCCGCCTGGTGCGATCCTGAATATTTTTTGAAAAACCCGCACTTATCGAGCAGTTGACAGTCAGCCATCTTTGCTTTCCCCTTTCGCCAGGATTCCCCGGCCGTGAGTGTGACTTGCAAAATGCAGGGCGCCATTCCGGCATCAACATTCCAACCATAACTCGGTCCTCTCCGTCGCTTTCTTGACAATGAAAACAGATGGGTTTCACTGCGTTTCACCCATCCTACAGCGGTTCTCGAAGGGCTGGCGTAGGATTGGGCTGTAGGTTGGGCTAAGCGTAGTGCAGCCCAACAAATACTTTCGCCACCCCGGTTAATCCCATGCTCTTGCTCTTTTAAGATACAAGGATGGGTGGAGCGGAAGCGCAACCCATCAATAAAATCTTGAACGCAACCTGGTATCATCCCCATTATGGCGTTCAAGCGCCGACTTAGGGCCGATCAGCGCCGCCGGCGCGGTCAGTCGGGCAGATCGGGGCTTGGCAAGCGGTCGGCGGCGACACGCCGCAAGGCCGCCGCCGAAACGCCAACCTTGCCCCAAAATTTCGCTTGACTTTTGCGGGAGCCACAGTTAATTTTTGTTCACTATAGAGGACATGTTCTATATAACGAACAGATCGCGGCGCAATCGGCCCGCTCTGTGGCTATGGAATGGTTGGAATGAGGGAGTGTGGAGCAATGAATGTTGTGCGATTCAGCTTGAACGGAGATCCTGTGGAGGTTGGCGTTCGCGCCGGCGAGACGCTTCTGCAGGCGTTGCGGGAGAGGTTTGGCTTGACCGGCACGAAGCAGGGTTGTGATCTTGGGGATTGCGGGGCATGCACGGTTCTTTTGGACGGCGAGCCTGTCCTTTCCTGCCTGGTGCTGGCGGCCGACGCGGAAGGCCACTCGGTTGTGACCATCGAAGGGTTGTCGCATGGGGAGGAACTCCATCCGGTGCAAAAGGCTTTTCTGGATGAAGGTGCGGTCCAGTGCGGTTATTGCACGCCGGGGATGGTCCTGACCGCCACGGCCCTTCTGGACGCCAACCCGGACCCCACCGATGTCGAAATCCGTCGTGCAATTTCGGGTAACCTCTGCCGCTGTACGGGTTATACCAAAATCGTGTGCGCGGTGCGCCGGGCGGCCGAGGCGAGCGGGGCCCAAGGGCGGGATGGTGAGTCATGAGCCGGGAATTTCAGTGGATAGGAAAACCCACGGTGCGCTACGACGGTGTGGCCAGGGTGACCGGCCAGGCGCAGTACACCGACGATCTTCGTCTTCCGGGAATGCTGGTGGGAAAAATCTTGCGCTCTCCCCACGCCCATGCCCGCATACGGAGCATCGACACCTCGAAAGCCGAGGCCCTTCCGGGCGTAAAAGCGGTGGCCACGGGGCAGGACGCTCCGGTTGCCTACGGAATTTTGCCGGTCTCCGAAGATGAATACGCCCTGGCGGTAGGCAAGGTGCGCTTTGTGGGAGACGAGGTGGCAGCGGTGGCCGCCGTGGACGAGGCGACCGCGCTGCGGGCGCTTTCCCTCATCGTGGTGGATTACGAGGTTCTCCCGGCCATCTTCGACCCGTATGAGGCGATGGTCCGCGAGGACGTAAAGATCCACGAAGAGACCCGGGTGGCCAATATCGAGCGGAAGGCCAGCCTGTCGTTTGGCGATGTGGAGGCCGGCTTTGGCGAGGCGGATTACATCAGGGAGGATAGCTTTTTCAAGGGCGCCGCCACCCATGCCCCGATCGAGCCCCACTCGTCCCTTGCCCATTTCCAGGACGGCAAACTCACCCTCTGGACCGCCACCCAGGTCCCTCACTACCTTCACCGGTACCTCTCCAAGGTGCTGGAACTGCCGCAGGACCGGGTGCGGGTAATCAAGCCGGCCCTGGGAGGAGGTTTTGGAGGCAAGGGAGAGCCGCTGCCTCTGGAGTTCGCCGCCAGCATCCTGGCCCGAAAGTCGGGCCGGCCGGTAAAAATCACTTATACCCGGGAAGAGGTGTTTCTCACCCACCGGGGACGCCATCCGATGCACATGAAGTTTAAGACCGGAGTCAAAAAGGACGGCCGGATCACCGCCCTTCATTTTGAAAGCCTTCTGGACGGCGGGAGCTATGGCTCCTATGGCGTTGTGACCCTCTATTATTCCGGGCAGCTTCTAACCGGTCCCTATGTGATCCCTGCCTACAGCTTCGATGCTGTCCGGGTTCACACCAACAAACCCCCGTGCGGTGCGCAGCGCGGCCACGGAGGGGTTCAACCCCGGTACGGCTTCGAGGTCCACCTGGACCGGATCGCCACCGACCTGGGAATCGACCCCCTGGAGATTCGGCTAAAAAACGCGATGGAGTCCGGCACGCGCACCGTAAACGAATTGAGGATCACTTCCTGCGGGTTCCGGGAGTGTCTGGAGCGCTCCGCGCGGAAGGTCTCCTGGGAGGAGCGAAGGGGCAAGCTGCCCAAAGGTCGCGGCCTGGGTATCGCCGGGGGCTTCTACATCTGCGGCGCGGGCCTGCCCATCTATTTCAACCCCCTGCACCACTCGAACGCCCGGATCGAAGCGGATCGAAGCGGGAGGGTCACCGTATTTTGCGGGGCTTCCGATATCGGCCAGGGCTCCGACACCATGCTGGCCCTGGTGGCTGCGGAAACTATCGGAGTGTCCCCCGAATCGGTCAAAGTGGTGTCTGCGGATACCGACACCACCCCGGTCGATCTTGGCTCCTACTCCAGCCGGGTGACGTTCATGGCCGGAAACGCCTGCCATGCGGCCGCGCTGGAAGTTCGCAACCGACTGCTTGCCGCTGTGGCCGAGGAGCACGGGGTATCTGTCGAGGATCTGGAAATTCGCGGCCAGGCGGTGGAGGTTCCGACCAGCCCGCCGAAGATACTCAGTTTCGCCGAAGCCGTGATGCTGGCCGAAGTAAGGGGGGGCCCGGTGTGCGGGTCGGGAGGCTATACGCCGCCAATTCTTGCCGGCAAATACCGGGGGGCGGGCGTGGGGCCGAGCCCCGCCTACTCATTTGGGGCGCACGTTGCCGAAGTCGAGGTGGACACGGAGACCGGCGAGGTCAGGGTGCTTCGCCTGGTGGCCGCTCACGACCTGGGGCGGGCTCTAAATCCTCCCGCTGCGGAAGGGCAGGTCGAAGGGGCCGCGGTCATGGGGCTGGGGGAGACACTGTACGAAAGAAACGAATTTGTGAAAACCGGCCAGCATGAAAGCCCGAGCCTTCTGGAATACAAGGTCCCCACCGCCCTCGACGTCCCTGATATCGAGCCGATTCTGGTGGAAAGCCTGGATCCGGAAGGCCCCTTCGGGGCCAAGGAATGCGGGGAAGGAAGCCTGCACCCTTCCATTCCGGCCATCGTAAACGCGATCTACGACGCGGTGGGAATATGGCTTCACGAAGCCCCGATCAGCCCGGAGGCGGTGCTGAAGGCCCTGGCTGCAAAAAAAGCAGGGAGCAGGGAGCAGGGAGCAGGGAGCAGGACCTAGCGTCCCTGACAGCGTTGGGCTGTAGGTTGGGCTAAGCGAAGCGCAGCCCAACAAGAATATTCACAGCAGTTTCTCATGTCATCCCGGGATACCCGAAAACCACGAAAAGTCCGTGGTTTGGGCTTGGCAATCCCGGCTGCGGCGGCACGCCGCCCCGACCGGCGGTCCTACCGCCAAGGAATAATTCATGATGGTTTTGCCTGATTTCCAACTGGTGAGGCCCTCCTCACTCTCCGAGGCGCTGAGCGCTCTGGCGGAGAATCCCGGCGCCATGCCGGTGGCCGGAGGCACCGATTTGCTGGTATCCATGAAACACGGCCTGTTTAGTCCCACCCACCTGGTGGACCTAAAGGGTGCGCCGGAGTTGCACCACCTTGGGGTTGGAGAGGAGGGCGCAACCATAGGGGCCTGCGTGCGCCTTTCCCGGATAAAAGACCACCCGCTGATTCGAACGCGCTACCGGGCCCTCAGCCAGGCAGCCGAAGCCGTGGCCAGCCCGCCGCTGCAAAACCGGGGGACCCTCGGGGGAAACGTCTGCCTGGACACCCGGTGCTACTACTACAACCAGAGCGATTTTTGGAGACGCAGCCTGGGGGGGTGCCTTAAAAAAGACGGCCCCATCTGCCGCGCGGCGCCGGCGGCCAAACGCTGTTTTGCCAACTTTTCCTCCGATACGGTTCCGGCCCTCATCGCCCTGGGGGCTCGCGTGAGACTGGTGGGCGGGCCCAATGGGGTTAAGAGCGAGCGCACGCTGCCTCTAGAGGAATTTTTCGTCGAGGACGGGATCAAACGAAACGTCCTGCTCCCCGGCGAACTGGTGGCCGATCTTCATCTGCCCCCGGCCGAAAACCTTCTGTCCGGGTATCGCAAGTACCGGCAGCGGGCCTCCATCGATTACCCGCTGGTGTCCGTGGCCGTGGCCTTCCAAGTGAGGGAGGGAAGAATCCGGGAGGCGCGGGTGGCCGTAGGGGCCATGGCCTCTTCGCCGGTTTTGGCCCTGGAGACGATGGAGGTGCTGGAAGGCGCCCTTCCCGCCCCTGAGCTCCTGGCGAGCGCCGCCGAACTGGTCACCAAAAGGACCAAACCGGTCGGAAACCAGGCCGGCAGCCCCGGTCATCGCCGCCTCATGGCGCGGGTGATGTGCCGAAGGCTCCTTAAAGAACTGCTGGAAGCCGGGCCGCTTTGACAAAGCATCGAAAGCGTCGGGAGACGACATGAACAAGAAGCCTTTAAAGGAACTGACGATTCTTTTCAAGGGGGCCGGGGACCTGGCCTCCGGCGTGGCCGCGAGGCTTTTTCGCGCCGGTTTTAAGCGGATCGTAATGCTTGAGACCCCTTCTCCTTTGGCCATCAGAAGATTTGTCTGCTTCAGCGAGGCGGTCCATGAGGGCACGATGAGCGTGGAAGGAATCGTAGCGGTCCGGGTGGGCGGCAGAGCCCAAATGCTCCAGGCCTGGAGATCGGGCAGGATAGCCGTTCGGGTGGACCCCAAATGGGAGAGCATCCGGGAGTTGAAGCCCGATGTGGTGGTGGACGCCATCCTGGCCAAGAAAAACCTGGGCACCAATGTCTGGGAAGCGCCCCTGGTGGTGGCCCTTGGTCCGGGCTTTACCGCCGGCATGGACTCTCACGTGGTCGTGGAGACCAACCGCGGGCACAATTTGGGACGCCTCATCTACCGGGGAAAGGCGGAAGCCAATACGGGGGTGCCGGGCAATATCGGCGGATACACCCGGGAGCGGGTCCTGCGTTCGCCTGCGGACGGGGTGTTTCTCGCCCGGAAAAAAATCGGGGATTCGGTATCCAAAGGGGAAGTAATCGGAGAGGTGGGCGGCAGGGATATTGTAGCTGCCCTTGACGGTGTTTTGCGCGGGCTCATCCGGCCCAATTTTCCGGTGACTTCGGGTTTGAAGATAGGAGACATCGACCCAAGAGGCGAGGGCGATTACTGCCATACCGTTTCCGACAAGGCCAGGGCGCTGGGCGGGGC
The DNA here is from genome assembly GCA_031292195.1 of Syntrophobacteraceae bacterium. Classification (GTDB taxonomy): domain Bacteria; phylum Desulfobacterota; class Syntrophobacteria; order Syntrophobacterales; family Syntrophobacteraceae; genus SbD1. The sequence continues at coordinate 5,186 of JARLHP010000160.1, read as the reverse complement.
GGTCCTGGAGGCCATTCTCGCCCATTGCGACTCTCTGAGAGGACCGGTGCGGTGGCCGGTAGGCGCCAGGCTTGCGGCAGGCGGGCGGGCCGATGGGGCTGCTTAGCGACGCATTGCATCTGCGGGACGGGGGCGTGGTCAGCCTGGTCGGGGCCGGGGGAAAGACCACCCTCATGTTTCAGCTTGCCCGGGAACTGGCCGCCCAAGGCCGCTCGGTCCTGACCACCACGACCACCAGGATTTTTGTGCCCACTCCCGAGCAGTCCCCGACCCTCTTTTTGGCCCGCGACCTTCCCGCCTTGCGCCAAAAGCTGGAAGGGCGCACCCGGGGGGGAACCCACGTTACGGCCGCGGCAAGCGTTTTGGACGGGTCCAATAAACTTGCGGGCTATCCTCCGGAACTGATCGACGCGTTGCGGCAAGCCGGTCTTTTCCACTGGATACTGGTGGAAGCGGACGGATCGAAGCGCCTTCCGCTCAAAGCTCCGGCCGAACACGAACCGGTCATAGCGCGGAGCAGCGGCCTTATTGTGGCGGTGGTGGGGCTGGAAGCCGTAGGCAAACCCCTGGGGGATGAGAATGTCTTCAGGGCTTCGCTCTACTCGCGGCTGACCGGTGTTGCGCTGGGAAGCCCGGTTAGCGCCGAGTCCGTGGTTTGCGCACTCCTGGCCCCCGAGGGTATCTTCAGGGGTTCTCCACACCCTTCGCGGCGAGTCGTCTTTTTGAACCAGGCCGACGACCCGGTCCGTCGGAGCGCCGGGCAAGCTATCGCCACATCTCTTCTGATGCGGGGAAGGGGTGAAATTGACCGGGTGGTTGTCGGTTCGCTGAGGCCTGAGCCACAAATAGTGACGCGGTGCGCTTTGGAACACCACACTGTACGGGACTGAGAATGGAGAAAAGCCCCACCGCCGGAATAATTCTTGCCGCGGGAAGATCCAGCCGCCTCGGCAGGCCCAAGCAACTGCTGGATGTGGGCGGCCGCACGCTGCTGGCCAAAACGGTCCAAACCGCTCTTTCCTCGCGCCTGGAGCACCTGGTCCTGGTGCTCGGACATGAGTCGGGGGCCATGCTCGCTTCCCTTGGCCCGCTGGTGTGCGATTCGCGCCTTTCGGTTGCCCTGAACAGCCGCTACGGGGAGGGAATGTCCGCTTCCCTGCGCGAAGGCTTGCTGCGGGTGACAAGTTTTGCGTCCATAATGGTCATTCTGGCCGACCACCCCTTTTTGGACCATCGCCTCATCGACCTGCTGCTCGCAAGTTTCCGGAACTCCCACAAAGATATTTGCCTGCCCTGTTGCAACGGGCGCCAAGGCTCTCCGGTAATTTTCGGCGCCAGGTTCTATCCCCGAATAATGAAAACCCGGGGAGACGTGGGCGGACGAGACATCATCCGTGAAAATCCCGAGAGCCTCCTCCGGGTGGAAATCGACAGCGAGGACTCTTTCTTCGACATCGATACCGAAGAGGACCTGGCGCACTTGCAGCGTAACAGCTGCGCCCGATGAAAGGCGCGGGTCTGGGTATTCCTTTTTGCGGCGCGCGGTAAGGATGCTCAGGTTTCGGGCTCTTCACTCTTGATGGGGGTGAGAATCGCCCTTTTAATGCCAAACCTTCTACAGCTCCCGACCGAGGGCAAAAGAAAATCGACCCTCCCCCGCCTGGCCCAGGGCATCCTGTCCTGATACCTTACAGTATAGACCTTGTGCTTGATCTGCAGGCGGAAGCGGTCACCGAATCGGAATTGTCTGGCAAGATCCGGTGAAAACGCCACCATTCGGTAGCAATCCTGGCTGGTGATACGGTGCTTCGAGGCTGTGACATTAGGATGGAACCGCTTCGTACAGCGACGATCGGCAGCGTAGGCGCTGACTCTTACCTGGAACCCATAAGCTTGAACGGGTAGCGCGACTGATAGCACGCAGACGGCAAGCGCCAGCCTTTTGAGTTTTCGACTCATAGGGCAAGGCTCCTGTGACTGGTGTTGCCGGCCGCCCGGGACAAGGCACGACCATTGACAACATGGTTAACTCCTTTACGTGTTCCGACCCTTTTAAGGGGCGTACTAGGTTTCGAAATTCAATCATGCGGCAAATTGTGGTATCGAAAGAATGCAGATTTAGTGCCAATCGACTATTTTCGCTCGCCATGGGGGGCTTCCAGCGAGCACCCCGGTACTCCCGTAAACCATGAAAATCACCATGCCCACTGCTTTTCCGCGTCTGTGCGCAAAAGCTGTTTATACCGGGCAGGGATATTGGGCTCGACGGCATGGCCATCTCCATTCGGCGCTAAAATGGACCTTGGGGGCAATCAGAGTGACAAAAACGATGCAAAATTACGATTTGTCATGATCTTGACTCTCTTTCACGAAAAATCCGCTTGAGGCTCTATACTATGCAGGGAGTTTCCCCCCGGCAAATTTTGCCGTCCTCATACCCGACCTGGACCGTTTTTCACGGCGCGTGCGCTCTTTGTCTATCGGAGAATCTCTCGATTGAAGAGACCTTTTTTCTCTCCGCTGTGTCCGATTTCAGGTGAGAGGGCCAACCGGAGCCGGCCTGGATTGTACACAATCCGTGCAGCGGTGAAGCCGCTTTCATACGATTCGATGCGGCAAACGGTTTTTGCCCCCGGCGCCGGCGTGGTGACGAGGGATGACGAGCGGCAGGTTGGCAGGGGGATCGGAAAAGATTGAAAAAGGCATAAAGGACCTGGCAAAGCAGTCCTTCCAGGATCGAAAGATCAGCAAGGCCATATAACGCAACCCTTGGGGAGTCGCAGGCTGATTTTTGCCGGTGGGCTGCACTCACCGGGCCCTTGTGCAGCCTACTTTTCGTTTCGTCGTGGGTTCCAGTCCCACTGCTCGGGCAGTGGTTGCGGCCCGGGCTTGATTCCGGCAATATCCGGATCTTCGTTGCCCTCGATCGGTAATCGTTCCGATTTCACTTTTTTGGCTTCCACCCGGCGCTCTTCCTTATCTCTTTGTTTCTGCTGTTTTTCCTTTTCCCTCTCCCGCTTCTGGAATGTGGCCTTCGATCTTTGAGCCATCAGAAAACTCCTTCAAATGGATTCATAGTAGAGTGTATTGACAGCCGGGCGGGCGTTTAATGCCGCGGCCTCCCAGCACCCCTCTGGAAGGCGGCTTAAGCCTCGCCCGGCTTTATCGCGTGCTGCTTTTGCCGGGAGCGGTCGGCAAAAAGCAAAAAAGCCGGAGATACTCCGGCTCTTTGTTCCATCGTAAGTATAGGTGAGGATTTCTAAGGCAAACTAGAGTTTTCTCACCTGAGTGGCCTGCGGGCCTTTGGGACCTTTTTCCTCGGCAAAGCTGACCCTGTCACCCTCGGAAAGTGACTTGAAGCCGCTTCCCTCAATGGCCGAAAAATGAACAAACAAGTCATTTCCGCCATCTCTTTCGATAAATCCAAACCCCTTGCTGTCATTGAACCACTTTACTCGACCTTCGGCCATCTTTAGAACCCTTTCGCGTAAAAGATTTTTGCTGCCCGTTTTTCGGAGCTGTAAAAGAATCGTTTCAACCGAAAACCCGCTGCGGGATAACGCAACGAGCTCTCGGCTTACCGTCGGCCTGCGTACACCGACGGCGCGCCTGCGGCTAACTGAGACGCTTGATCGATCTCAGTCGCTCCCATACGTTTGCGATCTGATTATCCAAATCGATCAAATAGAGCTCGCCCGAAATCTTCAACACCGTTCCGACCCCGTTGGGCGTTTCCACTCTGTCGCCAAGTTTGGGCGCCCACCCTTGAACGGGCGTCGTACGACTTGACGGAAATGCGTCTACCTTCTTGGTCTGCTTTCGAAATGAAACCAATCCGCCGCGGCTCCGCACCATAACCTCACCGCTTTCCGGCTTCTCGCCCTAGACTCCAGCACAGAAGACCCTGCGAGCAAGCCTCGGCGCCAAAGCGCCATGCCCGCCCAAGCCCCTGCCTGATCTATTGATAACGCTAATTAAATCTTTTGTACTTTGGTGGCGCTTGGGCCTTTGGCGCCCTTTTCGACCTCGAAGCTGACCCGGTCCCCCTCGGCCAGGGACTTGAATCCCGAACCTTCAATGGAGGAGTGGTGAACAAAAACATCATTTCCGCCGTCAGCTTCAATAAAGCCGTAGCCCTTTTGATCATTAAACCACTTTACTCGACCTTCCACAGTTTACTGCTCCTGGTTTGAATTGCTCTTTTCGCTGCCGTTTCCGTCCAGAATTTTGAGGATACCCGAAGGTGAACGAACAGTGTGGGTTGAACAGAATATGACTGACATCTGGTATAATAACTAGGAATAAAAATAATGCAACCCCTTTTTGCCGGAAAATGGCGATATTTTTGAACGCCGCTCAAACAGCTTCAAAATATCCGGATCTGATGAGAGATTTAAACAAAATCAAAAAAATATGATTGCCAATCCTTCATCGTGCCACTTTATAATCTAATTATATAATTGCATGTTTCACTATTATGCGGCACATTTCGATCATCTCCTTGATATAAAATGTTAACCCCAAAGACGATATGCGCCTGCTTGCTTCGGACTATAAAATAATATTTCGTATAACAGTGATCTGGTGAGCCGCGAAGTAGGTACGGGCAAAGCTTTCCCCCGGTCCCGGGTCCGTTGATGCGCTTGCTTAAGCGGGTGGGATCAACTTTTGCGCCACCGGCGCCGGCGTCCCGGTCGCGGGCTACGCCGGCCGCCCCGCGATCCGGGTCCCGCAGGGGTGCGGGGGGCTCGGCTCTCCGCTCTATTGCCCTTCCGCCTTTTCAGACGAAGTTGCGGTCAAGACGCGTCAAACAGATGGGTTTCACCCATCCTACAGCGGTTCTCGGCGGGTTGGCGTAGGATGGGGCTGTAGGTTGGGCTAAGCGTAGCGCAGCCCAACAAATACTTTCGCCACCCCGGTTAATCCCATGCTCTTGCTCTTTTAAGATACAAGGATGGGTGGAGCGAAGCGCAACCCATCAAGCGGGTGGCACAGGCAAGCATTGCCTGTGTCGAAGGCAAGAGGGTTTCTATGATGATCGCAGTGATTTTGGACTGGTCTTGGAGCGGAAATCCAAGCCACGGGCGCTCGGGTGAATCCGGATATGTTTAGCCTGGAGAGCCTCTTGCAAAAGTCGACTTTGGGTGAATTTGTCCAATAATCATAATTCCGGCAAACTCTCATGG
>JARLHP010000159.1 GCA_031292195.1 Syntrophobacteraceae bacterium | reverse complement strand
GAGGGTTTCCATCCCACTGTTGGAATCGCCCCCCTCTTGTCCTTTGGGCCCGGGCATGAAAAGATTTGCCCGGCCCACCCCCGGTTTCCATTTCCCTTGGGGTATGCCTTGGGCTGAGATGAGGCTACAAACCGGTGGCCACCTTAATGGGACCCCAATAAGTTAGCTCTTATGGGGACTGCTCCCCGCACTCTTGTCCGTTGCCTTGCTTTGAGCGGACGATTGCGACACAGTCTCGAAGCGCAACCCATCAGGCAAATCTTGAGCGCAACCTGGTATCACTACTTAGCTGCTTATTTTGGTCAGCAGGATCACCTCGGGAGGCTCCGCAAGCAGGGCCTTCGCCTGGACCCTGAATTGTCGAACATGCGGTGTCGCGGAGTGCTCGCCCAAAAGCTCCTTACTTTCCCATGTCTCATAGAACACGAAAACTGCCGGGTCGTCATACGACTGATGCAGGTCGTAACGAATGCAGCCTTTATCAGATCTGCTCGGCTCTATGAGGCTCAGAAGAAGCTCTTTGAGTTGCCGCTCCATCCCTTCATCGGCCCTAAATCGCGCAACGACGCTCACACTCTCTGCCATGATGTTGTCTCCTCGAGTTCATCCGCTCTTGCCAATATGCCGAAAGCCAAAGGCCCCGCCTCTTGTCTTTGCTGTCCGGAAGGTTCCTCGGCAACCTGCACATCGCGTGTCAGCCAGCCTGAACGCGAAGCGCTCATCAATCCCCACAGGGAAATCCAGGACAGAATGAAAACCGACAGGAACGAGTAGCGGACAGCCCACATCCAGCCAAACCATGTACGGTAGCGCAGATGATAGACCGCCGCGGGCAAAACAAAGTTGATCAGGCAGCCAACCACCAAAACACGGAACGTGGGTGCCGGTCTCATCAGAAATTCGGCAAAAATCCCGATTTTACAGGCTTCTCCCACCGTCAACTGGAACATTTGCATACCGCTCTTGGCGCAGTCCTTTCAGTACTCCGGTGCCGGCCTCCAAATCCTCCCATTTCTCCGGGAAAAATGACGTCCATCATGATGGTGCCCATCCCGGAAGTGAACCGCCACCGGGAAGGTACCACCGTGAATGCCGTCAATAAAACGTCAAGCTTTAACCAAACAGTATTGGCCTCAACCCGACAGCATTGCGGGTTAGCCCTGCCGCTCGGACCTTACCCGGTCCTTGATCCTCTTTACATTGCCACGTCCAAGCCCTTTTACTTCGCATCCCAGTTGGAAGTAACGCTTGATGTCGGCGTCTGAAAGAATCCCGAAGCTGTCTATCACTGCCACCGGCTTTCCGGTCATTTTCACCAGGTCGTCGGCGCTGAGGTGCAGGTAAGCTTCATGCCGTACGGCAAAGACAACGGCATCCGCGTTCCGCACCGCTTCTTGCATGTCCTTTTCCACCACCAGACGCTTGAGGTTCTCCTGGTTGCGGAAAAACCTCGACCAGGAATGGCCCGGAGAAGGGTAGGTGTCCTGTTTTTCAAATTCCCACCAGTGTTTGACGTAAGGGTCATGGACGGAGATGTCGGCCCCCATTTCAGCAAGCTTTCTCACCAGCAGTTCCGAACCGCTGTAGCGAGTGTCCCCGACGTCTTCCCGGTAGGAAGCGCCGAAAATGGCTATCTTGCAGGCCGCCACAATTTTTCCCATGTTGCGCAGGGCGTCGCGAACCAGCTGAGCCACGTGCAGCGCCCTCGTATCGTTTATGTCGATCGCCTGGGGGGTGATTTTAAAGATATCGTCTTCGAACCCCAGAAGGGTTTGGTAGGCCCATATCCCCAGTCCCCCGTCTTTGGGCAGGCAGTAGCCTCCGATGCCCGGGCCGGGGAATATTATGTTCGAATGGGTGGGGCGAACCTTTATGGCTTCAATCACCTTTAGGAGGTCCACACCGTTTCGTTCCGAAAAAATGCTCCATTCGTGGAGAAAAGCCAGGATGGTCGCCCGGTAGGAGTTTTCGATCACCTTGCAGGTTTCGCTCTCCATCGGCGATTCAAGGACGGTCAGAGGAAATTTTTCCACGTTGAGGATTTCGGACAGGAAAGTCTGCACCCTGTTTTTGGATTCTTCGTTTATTCCGCTGCACACTCGCCAGAAATCCCGGATCGAAGACACGTAATTTTTGCCCGGCATAACCCGCTCGAACGAATGGGCCAGCAGAGGTTCGGCCTCGATACCCCTCATCTGGAAAGCCTTCTTTATGATGGGGTAGGCCACATATTGGGTCGTACCCGGTGGGACCGTCGTCTCGATGAGAACCATGCATTTGGGGTCTATCTTCTCGCCTATTATCTTTAGACACTCTTCCAGCGCCGCAATGTCCGCGCTGCCCTTGCGCACGTTTCCAAGTGTTTCCTTCTGATAGTCGCATTGCACGTCAACCACCACCACGTCGGCAAGGCTGAGCACCTCATAGGTGTAAGTGGCTATGAGGGTCTTCTTGTCCAGCACGCACCTTCGAATAAGAGGCGCCACCTCCGGGTCTTCGGCTTCAACGGGGGCAACTCCCCGGTTGAGATATTGAATTTTCCAAAATGACCTTGGCGACGGCCGCTGCATCCCGATTACAAATTTGCAGGATTTCCCCGTCGTCTTGTCCACCGAATCGGCCACCACCCCGGCCATCACCGCTCCGACAAACCCAACCCCCATAACCACTACGATCTGTCGTCCCAGGCCTCGCTGTTCTTCCACAATCTTGCCGAGCCTGGCAATTTCGCCTTCGTGCTCCGATTCCTTTGGAATGGGGAAAAGCTCACCGGCCGGGCAGGTGGAATAGAGATTGGTTGTAGCTTCTGATGCTTGACACGTTTTGCCCTGCATTTTCACGGGTCCTTTCATAATTAATTAGCAAAAAAGTCTATACCAGGTTCAATGGTTATTCAATGAAATTGATTTGATTGCCGGTTGTATCTATTCAGGTTCCATATATGTGACATACTCATAGTACGATTCCAAAAATCCTGTTGAAAAGGGAAACGTCCATTACCTCACATGAAGAGCGATATCAAGCAAATACGGAATGTGGAGCCGGCGGCGCGGCTTGCCGACCGTGGCAAGCCGCCCTCCACTCCTTATTACTGGCATTCGCTCCGCGGTTCGGCTACTATCGGTTTGGGGGGGAGAGGTATGCAACCAACGAAGAAACAATTATTGCTCGCCACCGAGCGGATCTTTGAGGAAAGCATTGAGGCCAAGCAGGCGCTTTGCCGCACGGAAAAAGATAACATAGTTCAGATCTCCCTGGTTGTGGGCCGGGCTTTTCTTTCCAAGCACCGGCTCTTTCTTTTCGGCAACGGCGGTAGCGCCGCCGATGCGCAACACCTGGCAGCCGAGTTTGTAAATCGATTTCAAGTGGAGAGAGTTCCGCTGCCGGCCATGGCCCTTACTGTCGATGCCTCCATTGTGACGAGCATAGCAAACGACTATGACTTCGACCAGATTTTCGAAAAGCAATTGCGCGCTCTGGCCTGTCCGGGGGACGTCGTCCTGGGGCTCAGTACGAGCGGAGGGTCCAGGAACGTGCTAAAAGCGCTCAAGTGGGCGCGGGAAAACGCAATGGTGACCATCGGCCTGGCAGGTCGGGCCCAAACCGAGATGGACCTCTATTGCGACCTCATCGTCCACGTTCCCTCAAAAATCACCGCCAGGGTGCAGGAATGCCATATCACCATAGGGCATATAATCTGCGCTCACGTCGACGATATGGTTCTTGCCGCCGGCTCGCGGGACGCGGCGCCGTGAGCGAAAAGAAGTATCCGCAAGCCGGCTCTTTTCCCGGAGATCATGGACCGCGTCCAATGTTTCTTTGGGCATATAGCCTCTGAACGGCTTCCAGCGATTCGGGGGTATCCACACCGGTGACTTCTTCCTGCGGCGCGCAGACCATACCCAGCGGCAGACCGTCTTCGTTCATCATTTCGATCAGGTCGGTGAGAAAGTATTCTTTGATGATGACCCATTGGCCGTCGCGCTGCTTTTTGACCTCGTGGGGTCTTGCTTCCATGCGGTCCAGGTAGCCCGCAAGAACGCTTCTGCGGGCTGCGTAGACCCCGGCGTTGCAGTATCTGAGCCTGTCTTGCCTCTCCGGTGGAAAGTCCTTCCAGTATTTCCATTCGACAATACCGGTAATCCTTTCGCCCTCGGTTTCGATCATCCCGTACTGCCCCCTGTCCCGGCATTGGAACCCCAGGATGACCAGGTGGCATTTGTCCAGTCGGTCGAGGAGTTCCGCGTAGGTAGCCGACCGAATGAGGGGAACGTCCCCCATCGTAATTATCACCCGGTTTGTGCGGCAGGCTTGGAGAAAGGAGCGTGCGGCCAGAAGCGCCCCTCCCGTGCCGTTGGTCTCCGGTTGAAAAATAAAATCTATCCCGGGCCTGTCAACAACACTTTTCACCTCTTGAGCGCGATGGTTTACCACTATCCCCCCGGGTCCTTCCGGCAGATTATCCAGGACCTCCCTAATGAGGGGGTGAGAGCCCTCGTAGCGTGATTTTCCGGGCACAAGGGGCAGCAGGGTCTTGTTGCCGGAATATCCCGTCATGCGTGTCCCGCGTCCCGCCGCGAATATGATGCTTGCCACCGTGCTCATTTCTTGTCCGCCTTGTTCTTTAGTTCGTAATAGTGTGAAACGGCCTTTTGCTGCTCCTGGCAGGTGACCGAGAAGTGGTGCGTGCCGTCGTTGTTGCTTACAAAATAGAAGTATGGGACCTTTGAGGGATAGAGGGCCGCCGTGATCGATTTCACTCCCGGGTTGCAAATCGGGCCGGGCGGCAGCCCCTTGATCCGGTAGGTATTATAGGGGCTTTCCCTTTTGAGGTCCGTGGGGGTGATCGGCCCTGAAAAGCCGGGCAGGTCATAGACTGCCGTCGGATCGCTTTGAAGCGGCATGTGGATTTTCAGCCTGTTATAGAAGACGCCGGCAATGATCGGGCGATCGGAGTCGACCTTTGCCTCCTTTTCGATAATGGAGGCCATGGTGACGATTTGATGGAGCGTCATGCCCATCTCCTTCGCGCGGCTTTGCCAGCCCGAAGGCAGTTTCTGCCGGAACCGGGCGACCATGCGGCCTACGATGGCGGCCGCCAGGACCGGCTTTTTGAACCGGTAGGTGTCGGGAAATAGATAACCTTCCAGTGCATCCGCCTTGATGGCAAAGGATTTGGCAAGCTTTGGGCCCCTGCCCGCCCCCAGGATTTCGTTTGATCCGGCCAGCCCTGCTTTGGCCACAGTGGCTGCCAGATCGCGCAGAGTGGAGCCTTCGGGCAGGGTGATAACATAAAGAACCACTTGCCCCTTTGCGATTTTTTCGAGAACCTGCCCGGGGCCCTCGAGGGTCGAAAAAGCGTATTCCCCGGCCTGCAAACGATGAAGGGAGTGCGTGAGCAAGCCCAGTAGATAAAATTCGTTGGCGTTCCGGATCACACCCCGGGATTCAAGAAGCCTGGCTACCGCGTACGCGCCCGTATTGCGCGGGATGAAAAACTGCTTTTTTTCCGCAAAAGGCTTCGCCGGTAGGCGCAAAAAGAGCCAGAAATGAAAAAGCCCCACGGTTGCGGTAATCGCCGCGACACAGGCAAAAACCAACAAGAACCCGGAGACCGCCTTCAAAAGCTTTTTTCCAAGCGACATCCCACCCTCCAGCGTCGGGTCTCCTTTATCACAGGAGTCCGGGCTTTGGCAACGTCCGACGCTCTTCACAAACGGGATGGACGGTCATCTTTATTTTTTGAATCCATATCTTTCCGCTATTGCCGCTTTTTCTGCCTCGGGCAGAGCTTTGAGGTAAGATTTCCAGCCGGGGCACCAGTTTGCGTGCCACCTCCAGAGTCTGCCCAAAAGCGACCCCGGATTGGCGTCATACTTTGCCCGAAACCGGCACTTGCCGCAGTTGCTTATCGTCATAATGAGTCTCCTTTCGAACATGCCGGTCACGGCACGCTCCGATGTTTTAAAAACATAACACCTTCGAGGCGCGGAATCCAGCGCGGTCCGGTTCTGGCCGACCTTCCATCCGGCTGCCTAAATTATTTCCGCCCTATCTTCTTTGACGTATGCCTCCCGAGTAACTATATTTTCGAGGTAGGGGAAGCGAGACTCCATAGAAACTGTAATAATTATGGAAGAGCGCATCCAGTGACGACAATATGGCAAACTGACAGGAAGTAATAGATCAAAATAGGAGGAAGACATGAAAGTGAAATCCGGATTGATCATAGCGTGTCTTGCCGTTGCTTTGGTTCTATCGATGGGCGTAACGACCAACGCACAGGCGCAATGCTGTTTCGGACAAATACTTGGCGCGCCTATCTATGCCGCCGGGGCTATACTCGTTGGAGCGGTGGCGGTGGTTGGAGGGGCGGCTTCGTTCGTGGCCACTACCGTATCGGCGCCGTTTAACTGCTGTGCTACGGCATGCTCTCCCTGCGCCATGCCTCCGCCTGCCGCGTTTTGTCCCGGATATTGCGGCTGACTTTACGTGTAATTGATTGAAGACAGCCGCTGATTTTGGTTTCGCAACCCTCCATTCCCGCGGCCCGGCCCATAACGCCCAGGGCCGCGGCATCCCGCAAGTCCCGCTTCCTTACCCAGCCGAAGTAATTTAAAAATCGACCACAGGCTTTCCTGTTTCCTCGGAACACATCCAAAAGCTTCGGGGCGCGGTTCTTCAGAGATCCGCAGGTTAGGCCGGGGTCCCCGGGTTAGGCTAAGATCCCGTAGGTTGGGCTGTTGGGCTAAGCGTGTAGGTTGGTGCTAAGCGTAGCGCAGCCCAACAAAATCCGTAGATCCATGCTCTTGCTTTTTTAAGATACAAGGTTGGGCTGTAGGTTGGGCTAAGCGTAGCGCAGCCCAACAATAAGAGCAGTTTCTCATGCCGTCCCGGGACACCTGGAAACAGGAAAAGTCCATGGTTTGGGCTTGGCAATCCCGGCTGGCGGTCCCACCGCCCCTCTCAGGGAAGCTCCAAAACGAAAAGCCGCTCGCTTCCCAGCTCCGATCTCGCCAGTTCCACCAAGTGGCTGTGGTGGGTGAACATGATAAGCTGCGTTATTTTGCTCACTTCCCCCAGAACTCGCAGCGCGGCCCTGGAGCGTTCGTTGTCGAACTGGACCAGGATGTCGTCGAGCACCAGCGGCAGAGGTTCGTTGCTCAAGACGTGGTGCTCGAAGCTGGCAAGTCTCAAAGCCAGGTAGAGCTGGTCGGCGGTCCCTTCGCTCATGGCCCGTACCGGAACCATGTCGCCGCCCCTCCGCAGCCCGACGATGACGTTTCTGCCCGCGTCGTCGCCTGCCCGAATGCCTTCGAAGGCCCCCAGGGTGAGAGCGCCAAACAGTTCGCTGGTGCGCTTTATGACCGGTCCCTGGCTCATCTCGCGATGGCGCTCCTTTGCTCTCAGGAGCAGAGCATGGGCGATCCTGAGCCTTGCGTACTGTCGGGCGCTGTTTTCCAGATCGGCCAGGTGAGCCTGGATCTGCTGGGCCAGTTCCGCGGCGTCGCCTCGCCCGTCCCAGCGGCTCAGTTCGTTTTTTTCAGACCCGATAGTCTGATCGAGGTCGGATTTATCCGCCTTTAGCCGGGCGATATTTTCGTCCAGATTTGCCAGAAGCGGCTGGAGCAGGTCCGGGTCCCGCCCCTCGACCTCCACGCGGAACTGCTCGATCGATTGGCCTGCGGCCAGTTCGATGAGCTGCTCATCGATTTGTGCCAGCTGTGCCAGCAGGTCCTTTTTCATAGCAGAGCGCCGTTCCGCATCGGGCAAGGCTTCAATCTCCGAGCAGGCCGCCTCCGCCAGCATTCCCGAAATTTCAAATTTCAACTTGTCAATCCTGCCTAGTCCATTGGGCAGTTCCTTTTCTTCGCGCACTATTTTCTTTGTTAGATCTTCTTTCTTGTTTTTTTCGGCCCTGGCGGTGGTCATAAGCTCGTTTAGACCCCTCACCGCCTCCTCGGTGTTCCTCCCGTGAAGCTCTGGCGCGGCCAGGCTGACAAGTTCGGCCGCCTGCTTTTCGAATACCCGGCAGTCGGTATCAATTTCCTCCATCTGCTGGGCAAGGCTTTTGGCGTCCTTGAGTCTGGCGAAAATCTCCTGGAGTTTTGCGAGCATAACATTTGCCTGCTCGGGGATCGATTTGCCGCCAAGCCCCAGGGGGGAGAGGGCGGTTGCCCATTCATTGCGCCATTCCTGGAGTTCGTCTTTTGCCTTCCCTGTCCGGGACTCGACCTTGCGAAGCTCGTGCTTTTTTTGTTGGAGTTCCTTTTCCAGCCGGTCTCGTTCGGTCGATATCGCGGATTGGGTCTCCAGCAAATGCTGCGCTTCGGCCACCATCTCCCGAAGGGATTGGTCGTTTTGAACGGTCTGCCCCAGTTCCTGTAAACACTGCCCAATCACCCCTTTAAGCTCTTCTATCCTGTTTGAGCGGTACTGCGCCTCCCCCCACAGGCTTCGTAGCTCCATCTTTTTTCGTACCAGTTCGGATCGATTCGTCTCCCATTTGCGCATTCTGGCCGGAGTGTGGGGCCTAAACCCGCAGGGAAGCCACAGGTTGGTCCAGTCCTGCCCGATTTGCTCGAAAATTTTCTCGATCCGTTCCTTCTTGCCCAGGACTTCGTTTCTTTCCAGCGCGAGCGCCTTTCCAGTCGAAACCAGGTTGTTGTATTCCGCGACCCGTTTGGCCTCCCGCCTCAACCGGTCGCAGAGTTCATCGGCAATGAGAACGCTTTTTTCGAAGGCATCCGGGAGCGTCTCCGTTCCGGGCACCAGGGCGACAAAACCATTGCGTTCCTCCTCGTGGACTTCTTCCCCCTCGATCACCCTTCGAACCAATTTCCAGCCCGTTTCGCGAAGAGTTCTGGCATTGTCCAGATCGTCCAGCGAGACCACCTCGCCGGCCCTCAGCGCGGAAAGCCTGGTTTCAAGAGTGCGGATCTCCCTGGCCAGCTTTTCCAGCTCCTTACTCTGGTAACCGATCTGATCGGAGGTTTCCCGCATTCTTGCCGCGAACTCCTCGATGGTCTCCATGTCCGGTGTCTTGAGACGCTCCAGTTCCTCGAGGCTGCCTGTCCAAAGCTCCAGGCCCGCCAGGTCGATATTGGCCTGCTCTTCGGCGCGCAGAAAATGTACTTCGATCTGCGAGAGTTCCTCTTCGATCCTGCCGCAACTTCTGGCCTCCTCGATTGCTGTTTGAAGCCGTCCAGTGTCCCCGGGGACGGGAATGGCGGCCAGTCTTTCACTTATCGCACCGATTTCGACCGTGAGTTCCCGAGTCTTTTCCAGCGCGTTTTCCAGGTTCGTCGTGTACTTTTCGCGCTTTGCTCCCAGGTTCCTTATTACGATCTCTTCGTCCGCCCGAAGCCGCAGTTCTTCGACTCTTTCGAACGGAAAGTCCCTGCGCAGCTCGCCCAGAAGTTCCCGGGCCTGGTCTTCGTACGCTTTTCTTTTCACCGTGAGTTTCGGGCGGTTTTCCTGCGCTTTCCGGTGGCTCCCGAGCCGGAGATAGAGTTCGCTTATCTCCTGTGAAAAATCCAGGACCGCCGATGGTGATTTCAGTCCGTTAAACTCCGTGCGCAGAGTTTCGATTCTCTGCTTTGCCTGCTGGACGTTCTGTTCTTCCAGCCGGAGGTCCTGGACGGCTTTCTGCCTCTTTTCGGAGAAGCCCTCCGGCAGGATAACCGTCGAGGCATGAGCGCAGAGTTCCATTAATAGGGTCTTGCGCCTGCCCAGGAGCGGAAGGGCGGCTCGCAACCGCTTCAAGCGGTTTCTTTCCTGCTCGGCTCTTTCCAGTTCGGCTTCGACCTTGGCTCGGTTGGCAAGGGCTGCCTGGCAGGCTTCGGAGTGTGCATCCCATTTCTCGTTGGGAAGCTGAAGCTCGCGGAGATCTTTCTGCTTTTCCTTAAGAGTCGACAGAAGCTCATTGATCTTCGGCCTCTGGCCGCCGGGTTTAAAGAGTTCGTTTGCCTCCTCTCTTACCAGCTCTTCTATCTTGCGAAAAGATGCCAACCCCGCCCCGGCGGAGAAAAGAACGTCGGAGAGTTCCCCCTCGCCCTCTACGATTTCGCTTCCTCCCTGCACCAGCGCGTTATGATCGATCCCGAAGCGCCGCGAAAACTCCGCGGCTGATATCTTGCCGCAGGCTTCATGCCACAGGGCCTCATCGAGCAGGGAGTCGTCGGGCGCCCGGAGTGTATTGGCGCGGCCCTTGCGCCTGATCGCCTCGATTATCCTGCCGCTGCCGGTCCTTAGAGCCCCGCCAATTCTCAGTTTCTGATAAGGGTGTTTGAAGTCGTCCTCGCACCTGTCCGGAATTCCGAAAAGAAAATATCCCAGGGCCCGCAGCGCGGAACTCTTACCCGCTTCATTGGGGCCGTAGATCAAATGCAGTCCTTCCTTTCCACGGCCCAGCTCCAGGCTCAGGTCGGTGAAGGGGCCGCACGCGATGAGATCGAGCCGCATGATTTTCATATGGTCGCCGCCCTCATTTCGATATTCCCAGTCTTTGAACGAGCATGGGCCTGACTTCATGGAGCAGCCGTGCGATCGCCGCCGGGTCCTTCGGACACACCGCCGTCTCGCCGCTTCTGATTTCGCTGGGAAGCTTCATCCACAAATCGTTCAAACACCCGCCAAGCTCCTCCAGCAGGTCGGTGTCGGCCCCGATTTCGTCCATCATTTTTAAAAGTACTTCGACCGGCCCCCCGGCGCCATCGAGAGCTTCGCCGGCCGGGGGCGAGGTATTGAGCTTCACCTTCTCGATCCACACCCTGTCGCGGAGCATGGAAATCGCCTCCGCCCGGATACTGTTTGCCAGCCGTTCCGGGTCCGAGCAGACCCGATCGTGAACAGGACATGCGCCGGTGACGTTCACCCGTAAAGCCATCGATAAATCCGATTCGCAGGCTATGGCCGACACGCTGCTCATAATCTTTTCCAGGACCCCCGACTCGGTTTGTTCACCGGTAACGTCAGCTTCGCACTGCGCCCAGCGAAAAACGTCCAGGGGGAAAAATTCATAGCCGGGTCGCCCGTTTTCGACCTTTACCAGCATGCAGCCCTTCTCTCCGGTTTCCCGGATATTGCGGCCCTGGAGATTTCCGGGAAACAGGATGGGAGGGTCCTGGCACAGCGTTTGCCGCTTGTGAATGTGACCGAGCGCCCAGTAGTCGTAGCCCTTCATCCTCAAGCCTTCGACGCTGCAGGGGGCATAAGGGTCGTGATCGCTGCTCCCGGTGGCGCTGGTGTGGAGCATGCCGATATTGAAATATCCCTTTATGGCTGCCGGGTAGTCGGAGGAGAGGTCCCGGTTAACCGCCCCGGAAGGAAAGCTCTGGCCGTGTATGGCCGCCCCGGCCTCCTCCACGTAAAAGGTTGCTGGCGCTTTCGATCCGAAAGTATGGATTCCTTCCGGCATGCGCAGGCTTTTGGTCATTTTGTTTGCCGCGTCGTGATTGCCGGCAATGAAAAATACCGGAATTGCGGCTTCCGCCAGTCGCTTCATCCTGGACAGGAAGTAAAGTCCGGTGTTGTAGTCCTTCCAATCGCCGTCATAGAGGTCCCCGCTTATCAGGACGAAATCGACCTTTTCCGAGATCGCCAGATTTACCAGATTGTCCAGGGCCCTGCGGGTCGCCTGCCGGATTTGATCGACCGGCGCGCCTTCGTAGCCTTCCAGCCGAAGCATGGGGCTGTCCAGGTGGATGTCTGCCGCATGAATGAAAGAAAACATGGCGCCCTCGAAGGTAAAGGAAAAAAGATCTTACAGACCGCGGATGGACCCCGATAGACGCGGATTTGAACAAACCGTGTATCCGCGTCCCTTTGCGTTTATCGGCGGTTCTCGTTTCTTCGTGGTGAAAAATAATACTTTTACTTTTCCGCCCCGCCTTGTCAAACTATACCACAATGGGCTCTATCCTCGTTTGTTAATCGATTCCCCATGCAAGGACTGGTATGAATATGGAAAAATCGCATGAACTGTCGCCTGCCGCTGAAGTCCTACCAACCACCTGGAACATCGTCCGGGTCTGGTTGACGATTGGCGCCATCGGTTTCGGGGGAGGCTATGCCGTCTTGGACCTGATTCATTCCGAGTTGGTCGTGAAGTACAAGTGGATCAGCGAACAGCGTTTCGAAAATATGACGGCGCTCTCCGAAATGGGGCCGGGGGCCCTCACGGTCAACCTTTTGGCCGGTATCGCCTACCGGCTGGGAGGCGTGGGAGCGATGATCGCGGCGACAATCGCCCTTATCCTGCCTTCCTTTTTGCTCATTGTGGCCCTGGCGGGGGTCTTTCTCGCCTGGGAGAATAACCCGGTGGTCAAGTCCGCCATGGAGGGACTGACCGCCGGAGTGGTCGGGCTTCTGATAGCCGTCGTGTGGGACATGGTGAAGCGGATCCCCGGTCATTGGTGCTGTTTTGCGGTTGGTCTTGCCGCACTCTTGCTGGGACTTGCTTTTCCTCTCAACCCCATCTGGCTGGTCTTGCTCGGGGGGATGGCCGGGGCGGCCAAGGTCCTGGTGGTCTCGTTATTTGCTCGTAAATCGGCCAAAGAAGGCCCGAACAGTTAGGAATCTTCGAAAATGAACATATACTGCGAGCTTGCCCTTTCGTTTCTCAAAATCGGCTTTTTCGGCTTTGGCGGCGGCTTCGCCATGATCCCCCTGATGCAGAGCGCGGCGGTGCATCAGACCGGCTGGCTTACTTCTTCACAGTTCGGCGCGGCCATCGCCCTGGGGCAGGTCACCCCCGGGCCCGTTGCCATCAGCGCAACCTTCATCGGCTATAAGGTGGCCGGTGTTGCCGGGGCGCTCACGGCCACGGTGGCCATTTTCGCCCCCTCGCTTTTGTGCATGTATCTGCTCGAAAAATTCTATCTCAAGGTGCGCGGAAAAGAGATCACCCAGGCCATTATGCACGGCGTTCTGCCCGTGGTCGCCGCTATCATTTTGACGGCGGCAATTTCACTGGGCAGGCAGTCCATGCACTCCCTGTGGCAGACCGCGGTGATTGTGGCCGCGGCGGCGCTGGCCATATCGCGCAAGGTGAGCTTTGGACTGCTCGTGGCCGGCTCCATGGCGGTGGGAGTCCTAATGGCCTTTAGTGGCCGGTGAGCCAAATTATTCCCTCCCGGCCATTGACAGCGGAGCGGGGCGACGTTAAATTGCGGCTAATAAAGTTTGGCAAGACAAACTGGACTGACTTTGACTTCTAACTGATGACTGGCTGCTTTTCAAAAAGGAGATAAAAATGAGCAAGAGAATTCTTTTCGCCTTAGCTTTCGCCCTGGTGCTGGTCAGCGGTGCTTTCCTCAACGCGCGTGCGGCCACCTTGTCCGGTCAATATTTCAGCCAACCCGCCTGCTGGTCTTTTGCTTGCGGACTAAATAGTGCACACGCGATTTCACAGACTCCCGCTCTGGTAACCCCGGTACAAATGGGCGCGGTCGGTTTCTGATCCTTTGCGGTTAAGGATATATTGTCCCCTGGAGCGGGAAGCGCTGCAGGGGACAACTCATTTAACACTAAATTGATTACGGCCAACATCCAAGGTGATTACCTGAAATCCCTCCACCCCGGCTATACCTCTATCATACTGGACAACAGCTGTTCCCAGACTGTCACCATATTTCTATTCCACTTCACAAGTTGTGCTGTTCCGTCCTGTGAGACTACTATTGCTACCGTATTATGCAGCGCATTACAAAAACTGTAAACCGAATTATGACGAGTTCCAAAGCCGCCGGTTGGCTCTTTCAGGCTCTCAATACCTTCGGGGTCCAAAGCATGAGCTACTTCATCGACACGCTCCAACGTGCCTGATATCTCGGCCCCGAATCCTATCAGCTCCAATCTGTGTGTCAGCAATACGGCGCCGTCTACCTGCGTCATGCCGGCGACAAGATGGGCCCACTCGAACAGCGATTCATCCAGCCTGGAAAGAGTTTGATTCTTGCTGGTCAGGTACTCTGTCCAGCCAGCCTCTCTTTCGGGATTTTCGGGAGAGCCGTAGAGTTCCGCCAACTCATTGGCAATTTTTACTATAAGAGTGCGCAATCGTCTGGACGGCTCTTCGTCAATGAAGCTGTACTTTAGCCTCGCGTAGGGATTGTTTGACAAAAACTTCTTTTTAAGCTCATCGGGGATGGAGATCAGGGTGCCTCCATGCCTATAAGAGCGAATCCTGCCGATGATCCTCATCAGGACCTGTTTTTTGATCGTCCCTAAAAAGCCGGGATCGATTGCCGCCCAAGGTTTTTTGACCCGTGATCGGGCCTCCAGGTGCAAGGCAAGTTCCTCATCGACTATGGAGCCAAATTCCGAGCGGATCCACATCGAATCGAAAACCGCCATTGAGGGACTGACAATTTTTCCGGAATTGAGCGTGCCGATTTCGGTAGACCCGTTGTTGACGGTTATACGACCAGGACTTATAACATTTACAACGAGTGAGTCTGGAAGGGGATGGAACCCCTTGCCTCCTCCATGAAGACTTTGTGCCCATCGCGATCCTGAATGCACAATTCCCCAGATCGAAAATCCACTTTTTTCATCTCGCCACACTCCAATCAGAGACCCATAGAAATCTATTGAGGGCGAGAGCTTGCGCAATTCGCGCTCGGTAAACGGCGGAGGGGCGGTAAATAAAATTCTGTGAAGGCCGGTTGGCGGCCCCTGGTTTGCTGGAAACCGGTCGGGGGCGAGAAAGATCAGCCGAAATCTCACCGGACGCTCCTCATCGCGAAGCAGGCTCGCCTGGTAGCATACCGAGATTAAATGCTCCAACTCACTGGAGTTCGGCAATGAGGGATACTCCCGGTTGCTTCCCGCCTGCCAATGGTCCAGGACGAAAGCGGCGAGATCTTTAGGGTAAGCGCTTACTGTGTACTCAAAAGCCATACCGCCATCGCGTTTCGATAAGGTTCATTATTAAAGAGAATCTGCCTCTTTCCCAAAATCAACTGCAATAATGCCGGAAAAGTGATGGGGGCGGATCGAGAATCTCCCTCATCACTTTCTGAGACGCGCAGCACTTAATTGCTGCCCTTCGGGTTTACCGGCAGATTCCTGTCAGTGGAACAGGGAAGGGCACGTGCATTAGAATAGAAGGTGTAGGCAGGCGATTCAATACCGCAAGCATAGGGTGACCACCAGAAGAGGCGACTAAGGTAGGCAAGCGCCTCGGCGTGCAAATTATTCCTATCGGGGCAGGATTCGGCCCTACACCCGTGAGCTAAGTTGGAGGCACTCGCCGGGGTATTGACGCCGCAAACCAGTCCGAACCCCACGATCGACAACGCAATCAAAGCACCACTTAGTATCCTTCTCATTTTTTTTCTCCTTTTTCAGCATCTTAATTTGTGTCTGCGGATTTATTCCCGAGTTGATAGGCTTATTGAGCAATAGCGATGCCAAAGAGGAGTTGTCTGTTAACATGCTGATTTATAAGCATAATAAAGACGACATTTGTTCCTCCGAATCAATGTGGCCAGGATTTTTGGAAATATGGTATATTTTTTCGTGAAATATCGCCTTTTGATAAATTTGGTGAAAATCTGGGGGTAGCTCGAAAGCGGGGAGACTGAAATGTCAGTACTTGTTGCCCCTCAGTGGAGTGCCAATAAGCGCCGAACTGCCCTCGTCAGCGCCTCCCGCTGGCCATGGTTCTTATCGCCCACTCGAACAGGCGCGGCCCTTTACTTTTGTCCCGGACGAAGGTTGTTTATCCATGCCTTGCCTTCCGGTGCGCACTTAACTGATATTTCTATAAATTACATGTGAATAGATTATGCTTCTTTCCCATTTGCGGGCAAAAGCCAACGCGTTCCTGTCTCCGATAAGTCCACGCAAGTGACAGTAGACGTGCACCGCATTCAACTCATGTTGAAGCTGGGCGTGTACAGCTTTTTCCGCCCTGGCCCGCGACATCTGAAAATCTTGAATTTTATCTGTTGTTCTCATTTCGACTTTTCCTTAATTGGGGTGATTTGGAAATAAGCGTGAAAAATCCTTTAAGGTTGATGAGTCCGGGCATACCGGATCGTCCCGGAGCGAATACCTGAGGATTCATGGCCCGGGTTCGCCTGTCGAAAATCTTATCATGCCGCTGGTCAAGGAGAACTTGCTGGAGGATGGTTTAGGGGAAAAGAGGGGAGGTTGTTCGAACAGCGGCGGCGGTTCGAATAATTCACTCGACTGCGTGAAGACTCCTCGTCTTTTCCGTTAAATTTTTGGATTTTCCAGCAGATTGCCTCCTCCTGGCCGGGATCGCGTAGTGGGGATTTTCCCTCTCGCCGGAGCCGCTATCAGGCCTTTTGCCCGGGTGTGATTCATTTCCTTCCATGTCCGATCCCTGTTGCCCCGGAGTCTTCCTCACCGGATCGATGCCGGCTGGCCCTTCTTGTTCGATCCATACGGAATGACTTATCAATCCGTGGTCTTGGAGCGCGGAACTGAGTTCTTTGCCTAAAATACTAAAGGCGCCGGGGTCGGACTTCCACTGAAGATGAATGCTGATATCGGTCGCATAAGCGGCATTGCAAAATATCTTTAGTCTCAATCCCTTCTCGGAGGCTGTGGATTCGACGATCCGCCTGCATAAATCCAGGACTTTTCGGGCCTCCGTAGCCCCTGCCGAGCGAATATTTATCGTTTCGAGCCAGACCATTTCCTTGCTCCTTTGAATTGCAGCGCCTAGCTTTACATTCCGATTGCGGGTAAGGTTGCGCCAACCGCAAATGTTTTCGCCTCAACGAAGCCCTTTAATAACCGGATCGGCCATCTTTCAAAATGCTTTGGGGGGAGGACGGAAAATCCGTCCCCCCGCTTCAGCCCGCAAAGTAACGTCTTATACCAGGTGCGCTCAAGATTTGCCTGATGGGTTGCGCCGCTCCTCCCATCCTATGCCGGCCCGTCGAGAGCCGCTGTAGGATGGGTGAAACGCAGTGAAACCCATCTGGTTGACGCGTCTTGAACGCGACCTCGTCTTAAATGGTCAATTTCGTGATTCGTCTGTCCAGACAGACGCGGCCTTCCTTTCAGAAGTGCAGGCAAGCGCATGCGCATTGTAATAGCCGGGGTAGGCCGGCGAAGCGATCCCGCAAGCATATGGGCCGGTGGGGCGCAATCCCGCCGATGCGGGGCAAGATCCCGCCCAGCACATCGGGCCCACGTTGGAGGCAACTACCGGGGCCTTGAGGCCGGAAACCAGGGAAAACCCCAAAATTGACAACGCAATCAACGTACCGCTTATTATCCTTTTCATTTCTTTTCTCCTTTTCCAGTGATCGAATCTTGTCTCCGCATTTTTTCCTCAGTTACCGGCTTATGAAGCAACTCTGGTGCCAAAAAACCAAAACCATCCATATCATGCTGATTTTGTTATTATAATTAAGGTTGGCCAGGACTCCTCGCTATTGAGTTCGGCAAAAAGTGGGGAAATATGCTATATTTTTTGGTGAAATACCGTTTTTTATGAATGAGGTTACAAACCGTGCATGTACAAGGCGGAGGGCAGGCGCAAAAGCCCCGTCCGAGTTGCCGTAACCTCAGGGGACATTTTTCGCCGGAGTGTTTTTACGGTTAAGGTGAGGCTATGGAATTAAACGAATTCGAGTTCTTCAGGGATGCCACCTTGCAAATCTGCAGCAGCCTTGACATCGAGAAAGCGTTGTTTAACTGCCTGCAATACATCCGGTCATTCATACCGGCCTCCCATGTGGCTCTGAGTTTGTTTGAGCCCGGTTCGGGAAGCGTTGTGAAGATGCTCATAATCGACCATCTCGGTGGCAGGAAATCTCTGCCGCCTATCCCCCTGTCCAGGGATTCCGCCCATGATCTCAGGGCGATGGTTGCAACCGGCAGGATCTCAACCATTGAGAAGCTGGAGGATTACCCCGCGGCCGGTTTCCTCAGCCCTTATGTCGACCTGGCAAACCATTCCGCCCTGATAATGGACCTGGGTATGGAAGGCAAAAACATAGGCGCTTTCATCATCCTGGCAGAAGGCGGCGCAGTCTTTACCAAAGAGCGTGCGGAATTGGCCTCTCTCCTGCGGGGACCACTCTCGATTGCTATGTCAAATGCTTTGCGCTATGACGAACTCGAAAAACTTAAGGACCTTTTGTACGCTGAAAACCGGGAACTCAGCCGTGCATTGCGAAGGCGTTTTGCAGGCGGCGAGATAATTGGCGCCGAATTTGGTCTTAAACAGGCAATGGATATGGTGAGGCAGGTGGCGCCGCTGGACAGTCCGGTAATCCTGCTCGGAGAGACCGGAGTCGGCAAGGAAGTTGTCGCCAACGCCATTCATGCCACCTCATCCAGGAAAGACGGTCCATTAGTTGTCGTGAACTGCGGCGCTATTCCCGAGAATCTATTGGACAGTGAACTTTTTGGGCATGAGAAGGGCGCTTTTACCGGAGCCATCGCTCAAAAAAGAGGATATTTCGAACGGGCGGCCGGGGGAACTATTTTCCTCGATGAAATCGGCGAACTGCCCCTCCAGGCCCAGGTCAGGCTGTTGCGCGTTCTTCAAAACAAAACGGTCGAGCGAGTGGGTGGAACAAAGACCATCGCAGTGGATGTCCGCATCATAGCCGCAACCCACAGGGACCTGGAAGAGCTGGTTAGAACCGGTGCATTCCGGGAGGATTTGTGGTTTCGCTTGAATGTATTCCCCATAGTGATCCCTCCGCTGCGGGACCGATTGGAGGACATTCCGGCTCTGGCGCATCACTTTATCGCCACGAAATCAAAAGAACTCAAAGTCTATCCACAGCCTTCAATTGCCGTGGAAGAGATCGAGCGACTTAAAGCCTATCACTGGCCGGGCAATGTCCGGGAACTGGAGAACCTGATCGAGCGCGAACTGATTCATAACCTGGGCAAGGGAAGCAGTGGTAGGCTGCGATTCGATCATCTCCAGATGCCGGAGAAGACTGAAGACGCGGTCCTGGAGCACCGTAACGGCAGTGAATTGATTACGCTCGAAGAACTCGTGTCCCGGCACATACGCCGGACGCTGCAAAACACCAATGGCAGAATAAGCGGCCCCCGAGGGGCGGCCCGGCTCCTTGGGGTCAATCCCCATACCCTCAGGAGCCGGATGATGAAATTGGGCATTCCCTTTAAGTATTCTTAATCCGGCGTGCCACCAACCAGGCGCCTCCTTTGAACTGGGTGATCGCTTTTGGGTACCCTTCGGTAATGGCCTCTTCGGTCCGATGGAATTCCAAAACCTGATATTTCCAAGTTTCGGTTGAATAAGCAGATCAGGCGGATCTGTTGCCAATTTTGTTGCGTTTGCCTTTACTTCCATCAGGAAGTGAGGATGGCATTCAAAAGGCCTGCCAATACCGTGAAGTAAAAGAAAAATGCGATTAAGCTGTGCATGAGAACGGTGCGCCTCATAATCGGATTTTCCACAACGACATCACTCATCGAGTAAGTCAGTGCCACGGTAAAAGAAATATAAAGAAAATCGATATAGTTCGGGGTTTCCGTTCCTGGAAAGCGAAAGCCGCTGCGCCTGCCTTCTTTAAAAGGCTGACCATGTGTATCCTTAGCCTCATAATATAACCGAGCGTAATGCACTGCAAAGACGGTGTGCAAAACGGCCCACGACAGAAACACGGCTGCCACGCTAAGGACCAGCAGGACGCGAACTTGTCCCTGCGCGTGTTTGCTGACTGCGGTGAGAACTTGGCCTACTGTCCCGGTGGCAACAATCGATAATGAGATGATCGTCACCATCAAGGTCTTCCGGTTGGGCTCGTCCCGGGAGGCGCGATCGTGCGTCATGCGGCCGTCGGCGCCGAATAATACGATGCTTCGCAGAATTAGTTCGCTTCCCATTGTCATAATCAGGCCGCACAGAAACGAAAGTTGCCAGGTCCAATCAAAAAGCCGGCTGACTAAAACCGCGGTCGCGACACCTAACGGGATACAGATAGCCGCCCTCTTCCTGTCATTCAGATTCCAGGCAAAGTTAAATAACCATTTCCTCATTATTCCCAATGCCCTTCTCATCAGGCAAGACAAAGAAATCGGGGACCCGCCTCTCCTTCTCAACGCTCGAACGTTCCCGCGATGCGATTGAGTTCCGCTATGGCCAGCTCGTAGCCCAGACGCGCCTGGAGGTCGTCGGACTCGGCCTTTTTTTCGGCGGCGACCGCCTCGTCGTATTTCGAGTAGCTGATGGTGGCCGTCTTGAGCTGGTTGGACAAAAGACGCAGCCTCTCCTTTTGAAGCGCCAGCGCCTCCCGCGCCACAGCCATCATGCTCTTTTCATTTTCAAGCTTCCTGAATGCGTTGTCCAGTTCGACCGTTACTTCGTCACCAAGCCTGTGCACGTTCTCCTCGGCCTGCGACCTCTGAGCGCAGCGCTCGCCGACAACGGCGTTGCGCTTCCCCCAGTCCCAGACGTCCCAGGACACCATCACCCCGAAGGAGCCCATATTGTGGGTAAGAAATGAGGCGCCATTCTGGTAGGTATTGGCGGCAAAAAGAGTCACATCGGGGATGTATTGGTCCCAAGCGGCGTTGACTCCACCTTGGGCCTTGGCCACCGTGGCTTTGGCGGCTCGAATCTCGGGGTTTAGGCAAAGCGCTTTTTGCAGGTAGTAATCACGATCTCCGGCCAGTTGCTGGGAAGGCCCCGGGTCGGAAAGCTCCAGTTTTGTATCGAGCGGCAGCCCCAACAGTTGGTCGAGTTCCGCATTGAGGTCCGCGATCTGAATGTTTGCCGAAAGAAGCGACTGGGTGTTTTGTAACACGGCCGTTTGGGCCTCGTTTAAGGCCACCTCGAGCATTCTTTTGGCCGCCACCGCGTTTTGGGCGTCGCGCAAGCTCTCCTTCGCGGCCGCCAGGCCGGCCCCGGCCGCCTCCTTTTGGGCCCTGGCCGCCAGAAGCCCGTAGTAGAGCTGGTGCACGGCGTAAATGACATCATTTCTCGCCTTTTTTTCGTCGGCCTCAGACACTCTTTGGTCGGACCGGGCAATGCCGGTGGCCTCGTGAACCTTAAGGAGCTGGGTCACGGGCTGGGCGAGGACCGTACCGTTTAGGAAAAACGATGAAGAACCCTGTCCTGCAACGCTTTGCTGGATGGGAACCGGGATCAGTCCCACCGGGACGGTCAGCGCCTGGGAGCTGGATAGGCCCATGTACCAGGAATAATTTGACAATTTTGGAAAGTTGTCGGCCCTCGCGGCAGCGACCTTCATCGCTTTTTCCACCACTTTGAAGCGGGCGATCTTGAGGGCGGAGTTTCCCTTGAGGGCCAGGTGGACCGCCTCGGGCAAAGTGAGCCTTTGAGTTGCCGCATGGGCCGGGGCGGCCGCAAGAATCAGCGCCGCGAGGAGCGCGGCCGCGGCAGCGGAAGAAGGTTTGATCCTGTGCGATTTGACTATTACGAACAGCACCGGGACAACGAGCAGAGTGATAAACATGGACCAGATCAGTCCAATCGCGATCACGCTGGCCAGTGGACTCCACAAGCTCGAACCTGAAAGTATCATGGGCAGCACTCCCACAGCGGCGGCCATTGTGGTAAGGAATATGGGGCGCAGGCGGCGCTCGCCGGCCTCCGTTGCGGCCTGCTCCAGCGCGTGCCCTTCGTGCATTTTCTCTTTAATATAGTCGACCAGAATTATCGAGTTTCTCACCACGATTCCGCACAGGCTTATAAGCCCCATGAAGGCTGTGAAACCAAACGGATTGCGGGTGATGATAAGTCCCATTACGGCGCCGGGCAAGGCGAGAGGGATTGCGGACATGACGATCAGCACCTCCGATACATCCCTGAATTGTATCAGTAGAGTAAGAAATATGGCGATGATGCTGATGGCCAGCGCTGTGAGCATCTGGGGCTGCACTTCGGCCTGGTTGGACAACTCCCCTCCGTACTCTATCCTGAACCCCGGCGGGAGCGCCAGCTTTTTAATCCGAGGGCTCACGGCATTGATAATCTCCGAGGCGTAATGGCCGCTTTTGACAAAGCTTTGAACGGTGAGGGTCCTTACGCCGTTTCGCCGAACGATCCTGCTTGGCTGCCATTCCGGGTTAAGCCTTGAAATGGCCCGAAGCGGCACCCTGGCCTGGGTCACCTGGGAGTTCACATAGACATCGCGCAGGTCGCTAAAAGAGGAGCGGGACGCCTGAT
>JARLHP010000158.1 GCA_031292195.1 Syntrophobacteraceae bacterium | reverse complement strand
TTTCGAAAACGCCGTCAACAAAGCCAGGCAGATGGCAGATCAACTCGGAGAGACCGCCTGGCATGGCTTCCGCGTCCTTGCCATTGACGGAACAAAGAAAATCATGCCTTACTCCGAACAGTTGGAAGCATTCTTTGGCATCCCGTCGGGTTCCTATTTTCCCCAGCTGCTCACGTGTACCCTCTACGATGTACTCGCAAAGATCCCGCTCGATTTCGTCTACGGCTCCATTGCCGCAAGCGAGCGAGACATGGCCAGGCTTCTCTACAAGGATCTCCAAAAGAGTGATCTTTTGCTTATGGACAGGGGATTTCCAAGCTTCGAGATCCTCAGCGACATGCTCTCCTGCGGTTTTCAGTTCCTCGTACGCGTCCCGATAACCGGAATGTTTAAGGAAGTTCGGGCCTTCCTGGATAAGGGCCGTGTTGATGGCATCCTCACCATCCATCCTCCGGTGACTCTAATTAAAAAACTCATAAAACAGGGCAAGACCATTCCCGCTCCCATATGTTTGAGGGTCGCCAAGATAAAGCTTCCAGACGGGAGGAAAGCCGTCTTCGTTACGACCCTGCTTGACAAAAAGACCTATTCGCTTGCCGAACTTAGAGAGCTCTATCACAAAAGATGGCAAGAAGAGGAGTTCTACAAACTCACAAAGGGTCTGCTTGAGGCAGAGAATTTCCGTGGCAAATGCGCTCTTCTGATCGGCCAGGAGCTGATCGCCATCCATCTCTATTGTCTGCTTACCAGGGTCCTCATCATGGAAAGCGCCGTTTTTAAGCAAGTCCCCACAGATGAAATCCCTCAGCAGGCCGCGTTTCTCGCTGTCTCCCGGTACCTCGATAAAATCTGGACCTGTTCAAATGTGGACGAATGCCGCAGATTACTTCAAATGTGCATAGTCGAAATCGGCTGGGGGAAATATAGACAAAGACCGGATCGCTCTTTCCCCAGAAAATCAAAGAGTTGCTATGGCAAATGGGGGCGGAAATGACCCTAAATCAACGCCATTGTGATGCCACTATATGCTCCCTGCTGGGTTCTTGGGATTTGGCCTAAGCTACTCTCGGTCCGTTCAGACTAGATATGGCGAATGGGGGATTTTCTCAAGTCCAGAGGTTGTCATGGTGATCAACATTTTTCTTACTGGTTATGAAATCGGGGATTAGGGAACGAGCAACCATTATCGTCTACAAAAGCTATGAACTGTGAGGAGATATCCCAGAAGCAGAGGGAGGATGCCAGGACCAGGATGTCCGTCTCGCGGATCGCTTCCAAAACTTCGGCAATGTCGTCCTTTAGTGCGGCCCGTGAAGTCTCCTCCCGAATGGAGTAAAGGCCGGGTAAAAGCCGAGTTCCACACAGCAGCCAATCAGGCTATGCCTCAATGATTGCTATCCTGATAAATTTATGTCAATAATACTCCAGTTTCGACAGTTTCGACCTGCTCCGCCCCTTTGAAGGCAATGAGCCGTGATTGCGAAGACCTATACATGCTCTCTTCTGGGAATCGATGCCATCCTGGTGGAAGTCGAGGTGGACCTTGCTTCCGGTCTTCCCCAATTTTCCACCGTCGGCCTTCCGGACAATATAGTCAAGGAGAGCAAGGACCGGGTAAAAGCGGCGATCCAGAACTCCGGGTATCCCTTCCCATTCGAACGGATCACCGTAAACCTTGCTCCGGCGGCCTTAAAGAAAGAGGGCGCCGGATTCGACCTGCCGATAGCGGTCGGGCTCCTGGCAGCGCAGGGTATCGTGAATTCTGAAAAGGCCGCGAAGACGATCTTTTGCGGTGAGCTTGCGCTCGACGGAAGAGTCAAGCCGGTTGCCGGCTGCCTGTCAATGGCCATCCAGGCGAGGGATTCGGGCTACCCTGACTTTATCCTCCCGGCGGGAAACGCCCGGGAAGCAGCCGTTATGGAGGCAGTCTCCGTGCGCCCCGTGAATCATCTGTCGGAAGTCGTCGAGTATCTGAACGGACGATCCGACTTGCCGGTCTTCAAAACCTACCTCGACTCGATATGGAACGACGAAACCCCTGATGAGCTGGATTTCGAAGACGTAAAAGGGCAGGAGCACGCAAAGCGCGGACTGGAGGTGGCGGCCGCCGGGTCGCACAATTTACTCCTCGTCGGTCCGCCGGGTTCCGGCAAAACGATGTTGGCCCAGCGCGTCTCCGGAATACTCCCGCCACTGAGCTTCGACGAGGCGGTGGAGACATCAAAGGTGTACAGTGTCGCAGGGATGCTCAATAACAGCCCGCTCATCCTAAATCGCAAGTTCCGCTCGCCTCATCACACCATCTCCGACGCCGGGCTGGTCGGCGGCGGCCATATTCCGAAGCCGGGGGAAGTGAGCCTCGCCCATAACGGGGTGCTGTTTTTGGACGAATTCCCTGAGTTCCGCAGAAATGTGCTCGATCTTCTTCGCCAACCTCTTGAAGACGGAAAGGTAACAATCGCCAGGGCCACTGTCGCGCTTACATATCCGGCAAGGTTCATGCTGATCGGTGCGATGAACCCGTGTCCGTGCGGCTATTCGGGCGATCCGGTAAGGCCGTGTACATGTCCGCCGAGGTCAGTACTAAAATACCGGAGCAGAATTTCAGGACCTATCCTTGATCGGATAGACCTACATATAGAGGTGCCTTCTCTTAAATACGAACAGTTGCGTACTGATGAAAAATCAGAAAAGTCTGCTACAGTGCGAGATCGGGTTTCCCAGTCCAGGCAGGTTCAGCTAAAAAGGTTTGCCGGCGAGGGTGTCTACTCGAATTCTCAAATGAAGCCGAGGCACCTTAAGAAATTCTGTCAACTGGACGCTACCGGGCAAAGCATCCTGGATCATGCCGTTCAGCAACTGGGGCTGAGCGCCCGCGCATACCACCGCATTCTCAAGGTCGCCCGAACTATTGCGGATTTAGACGAAAAAGAAGACATCGCCCGCCACCACTTGCTCGAAGCTATCCAGTACCGCTCGCTTGACCGAAAGATGTTTTGATCTTCAATAAAGTAGTCTTATTCGGTCCCTGCTGACCCCGCTAAACCTGCCAATAATCCTTTGGTAAATGCTATATGACATCCTGTCATTGAAAGAACCTGCTAGCTGTATCAAGTCACCGCTTGGTTCTATTTTGAATTCATTACGAACGGTTTTGTAGCCTCTCCAGTTTTTTCCCGGCTTCAATCCGGCCCTCCCATGAGTGATCTCCATCTCCCCCCTCCAAGCCGTTTAAAGGCTCTCTTCGACTTTGAAGGCGCAGGCGGGTTGCGTGGCTGTCGGTAAGTGTGTTGTGGGAATAGGATGAATTTCAGGTAGGTGCATAAAAGGTGTAAGCATAGCTAACTTATTGATGTTACCTGCTATTTATTGCTTCAAAACGAAGGCTGAAATAGTAACGTAGATATGCAGGTCTATCCTGTCGAGGATAGGCCCCGAGACTCTTCCCCGGTATTTTATGACCGATCTCGGCGGGCAGGTGCACGGCCGGACCGGATCGCCCGAATAGCCGCACGAACACGGGTTCATGGCGCCGATCAGCATGAACCTGGCCGGATAGGTGAGGGCGATCGTGGCCCCGGCGATGGTCACCTGCCCGTCTTCCAGGGGTTGCCTCAGAAGATCGAGCACGTTTCGCCGAAACTCCGGGCATTCGTCCAGGAAGAGGACCCCGTTGTGGGCCAGGCTCACTTCACCGGGCTTGGGTATGTGGCCCCCTCCGACAAGGCCCGCATCCGATATGGTGTGATGGGGCGATCGAAACTGGCGCCTCACGATCAGCGGGTCACTATTGAGTATGCCGGCCACGCTGAATATTTTTGAGGTCTCGATGGCCTCCTCGAAACTGAGCGGCGGGAGTATCCCCGAGACCCGCTGGGCGAGCATTGTCTTTCCCGATCCGGGAGGTCCCACCAGTAAAACATTGTGGTTCCCGGCCGCCGCGACCTCCAGCCCCCGTTTTGCATGTTCCTGGCCCTTTACGTCTTCCAAATCCAGTTCGTCCGTGGCGCCCGCATCCCAGATGGAATCAAGATCGAACTTGAAGGCCGGCAGGTCGCGGCGACCGTTGAGATATTCGACCACTTCGGAGAGGTGATTTACGGGCCGCACGGAGACCGCGTTCAACACGGCGGCCTCCCTGGCGTTTTGCGCCGGAAGGGTCAGGTCCCCGTATCCGGAATCCCGCGACTGGATGGCCATCGAAAGACATCCCGCGATGGGTTTTACTCTGCCGTCGAGGGCCAGCTCACCGCAAAAGATCATCTTCGCGGCCTTTTCCGAGTTCACAATGCCCAGCGCCGCCAGGATACCGACCGCAATCGGCAGGTCGAAACCCGCGCCCTCTTTCTTTAAGGCCGCGGGAGCGAGGTTTACGGTTATTCGCTCGAACGGAAAGGGATACCCGGAGTTCTGAATCGCCGCTTTTACCCGGTCCTTGCTCTCCTTGACAATGTTGTCGGGCTACCCGACCGTTGAAAAACCGGGAAGGCCGGAGGCCAAATCCACTTCGACCTCCACCAGAACGGCGTCGATGCCCGGAAGTGAGCATGTGCAGGTTTTGGCGATCATGACTGATCTTTCATCGGAGTACGTTTCGACTACGCAATTGTATCATTTGCACGGATCAGAGAGCAAGGCAACCAGATGGAGCCGGGATTATCTCGTTTGAAAGAGTTTTTTCAATTGCTGAGTCCCATGTCCATGTGCATAATCTCCTTATTCTCCATCCGGAAAACCTTTACGTTACGGTGGCGAGTTCGAGGATACCTGTGTCCATCCCGCACCAGGTGCGGGTCCGCGCAGGGTTGGCACGCGCCTTCTCGTACCCGCCGGGGCGCTTCCGGTGGACACTGGTGAGAGTCATGATGTGAAATATCGCAAAAAGAACTAATCCTGACGGAGTCTTTGAGAGAAATCCTGGAAAACCGTGAAATCACTTTTCAGACCAAGAGCCTGAACTGCTTGCGGAAAGCTTAATTCCCACCGCGAGGCACACCCCCTGATTGGGATCGAGATAGAAGAGAGACCTCTTCGGGAGCCGGCTGCCATGGGTGGAAGCAGCCTGCGTTATCGGAGGTCTCGCCGGCATCGTTTGGGCGCCGTCTGGTTTCTTTGGCTGTATGGTTGTGTTCTGGACTGCGGGAGTATTCCGAGCCCACGGAAAGCGAAAACACTTGATGGGAAAAGGTCGAAGCGGAGATGCGCGATGCCTGGATGGCTTGGCAGACTTCGTCCGCAAGGTCGTCCGGGTCCGCTGAGTGATTTCGGAAGTCATTACTTCTATATCCCCAAAAGGAGAGTAAAAATGGTAAGAAAATTTCAGCTTGTGCTCATCATTGCAGGTGTCCTCGGTCTGGCTCTGATCGGCCCCTTCTCTGCCTCGGCTGAGAACAACAGCGGCAGCGAACTCAACGCTCCCGTGTCTGCGCAAGCGGCTGCGACGGGCCAGTCTGTCGCCACGGTTGGTGGGCATGTCCGCCTTGTCGCCATAATAAAACCTGGCGGCGGGGTATTGCGTAGCCTGGGTGTCTCCCAGGTCACGAATCCCTCGACGGGGGTTTATTGCATAAAGCCGTCCGGCCCTTTCGATGTCACCAAAGTCGTGGCGTCTGTTACTCCGGAGGACCAGTATTCTTCCGGGCATTCGCTCCTGGCTTATTTCGCGGCCACCAATTTCACCTGCCCGGCCAAGACGCTCGAGGTGCATACCTACGACCTTGCCGGGAGCCTGAACAACTATGTGGCCTTCACCATTATCGTTCCCTGACCAACCGCAAACCTGGCTTCGAAAAGGGGCACGAAATATCGTGTCCCTTTTCCAACCACAACTCCTTGATGTCCGAAGAGAAAAAGGCGCCCGTCCGATTCTAAAAGTGAACTTCATGATCCCTGTGGAGATCGGCTGAGAGCAAGATGGCTGCCATGCTCGGAGTCAAATAGATGAGTAGATTCCCTTGCCGGCCGCGTCATCATCGGGGATGCCTCCTAAATCTTCTTCAAAACCAGCTCGTATTCGTTTTATCTAATCATTAGTGAATTTCACGATTTACCCAGCCCGACGTTTCTCACCTCCAGATCGACGTAACAACGGTCGGGGCGAATTGAGAGTTCCATTCTCATTTAAGGGCAGAAAGATTTTCGACAGGAAAAGAAAAGGCGCAGGTCAGGCTGAGCCCAGCCATGCGAGAACTTCTCCTAGCGGATCATCAAGGGCTATCGCCCCACCAGGAAACCACCAAGAAAACCGCGGCGGACCAGGGTGATAACAGCCCCTCCTGTTGCCCCTGGACACCCTGAAGCCACCAAAAGTCCGCGGTTTGGGCTTGGCAATCCCGGCTGTGGCGGCACGCCACCACGCCACCACTTTCGATTTCATCCAAAATGGGCTATAAGGAGACTTTGCCACCGACCGAAGAAAATGTGGGCCGGGGGAATGGCCGTGAACTCTTTGCGGGATCTCGAGATCGCCTCGAAAGATATTTCATTTGATAAGGCACTACATACAAAGGTTTGATGGATGAGAACAAATCGCTTCATGCCCGAATTCCGTACGGCCGGCGAGTTGCAGGACCTGCAGCTTAAGGGCCTGCAATGGACTGTGAACCATGCGTACAACGGCTCTCCACTCTATCGAAAAAAGCTCTCGGACGCCGGTATCAGTCCGCGGGACATCCAGTCCCTGGACGACCTGCACCGGTTGCCTTTCACCACTGCCCAAGACCTCTGGGACGGCTACCCTTTTCCTCTTGTAAGCGTCCCCCTTGACCGGGTGGTTCGCATCCATGCCTCATCGGGCACTACCGGCAAGAAGAAGGTGCTCTGCTATACACAGAAAGATATCGACGACTGGGCCCACATTTTCGCCCGCTGCTTTGAAATGGCTGAACTTACCTCCGAGGACCGCGTCCAGATCGCGGTCGGCTACGGCTTGTGGACCGCCGGAGTGGGCTTTCAACTGGGTTGTGAGAAGTTCGGCGCCATGGCCATTCCCGTCGGACCGGGCAACATGGAAATGCAGTGCCAGTTCCTGGTGGATTTTCAAACCACCGTGGTGTGCTGCACGGCTTCCATGGGCCTGCTGCTGGCCGAGGAGGTCAACCGGCGGGGCTTGAGAGACCGGATCAACGTAAAAAAAATGATCTTCGGCTCCGAACGCTCCAGCGAATCGATGCGGGCGCGCATGCGCGAACTGCTCGGCATAGAGCACATGTTCGACATTCCGGGCATGACCGAACTCTATGGCCCGGGCACGGGCCTGGATTGTGTCCATCACTGCGGTATTCACTACTGGGCGGATTACTACATCCTTGAAACGGTCGATCCCGAAACGCTTCAGCCCTCGCCCGAAGGCGAAGTCGGCGAAATGGTGGTGACCTCGCTCAGAAAGGAAGGGGTCCCGCTGATCCGCTACCGCACCCGGGATCTTACGCGCCTGCTGCCGGGCGATTGCCCCTGCGGCTCTCCGCTGCCAAGACACGACCGCTTGCTTGGCAGGACCGATGACATGATCATCTTCCGCGGCGTGAACATATATCCCCGCCAGATCGACAAAATCCTCTCCGGCACGGAAGGAATCAGTTGTGAATTCCAGATCACGCTGGATAGAAAAAGCGATGGCAGGGACTACATGACCGTCAGGGCGGAAAGAAAACAGGACGTTGACGCCTCCCAAAACGAGGCTCTCAGCCGAAAAATCGGCGCCCAGATCAAACACACCATCATGGTGAGCGCCGATGTGCAAATCGTCGATTACGGCTCTTTGCCCCGCTCCGAGCGTAAAAGCAGGCGGGTCTTCGACAACAGGGATTGAGGCCAAGCGCCCCGCCCCCGCCGTCTCTATTTCTGCGGCGGTTCCTCCTGCGGGGGCGGGGACACCATCAGTTCCGTCAGCCGGGCGCTGAGGACCGTGTCCTTGATGGTCAGGTAGATGCTCCGGAATTTCTGGTCGAAGTTGGCCGGCGAAACGCTCCCCATCTCGATGAACTTCACCAGTACTTCCTTGGTCACCTTGAGGAATCTTTCATCATCACTGTTCATTTCACCCCTCGCCCTGCGCGGCGCGCCAATCCATCGCTTCCGCGTCACATCCCCCGGTCCGCCTCCCGGCGGGTCGATTTGCCTGAGGAAAAAGCCCCTGCTCAATGGTTGGGAAGGCCATTACAATTTGCGAGCAGAGGCTTCCCGGACTAATAAAATACCCTTTTCCAAGGGCATCCCTGCGCCCGATTGAAATTTAGCACAAAAACGCTCCCGTAGGAATCGGCGAATTCACGCTCCAGTCCGCTCCGGTCCAAATCACGAACCGCTTGCGCCCGACGCCAGCTTCACCCCCAGGTCGAAGGCCCGCCGGCAGTCCTCCGGGAAGACTTCCTCCCGCCGCTTCTTTTTGGCCGCGGCGTCCCAGCAGGTCGACAGGTATTTCGAATAGTCGCTGAACTGGTAGGTGTCCGTACACAGGAAAACTTCGCAGTTTCCCAAAATGCGGGTCAGAATGGACTGCGACGTGGCGAAGACCCGGTCATAGTTGCGGGCGGCCAGGTCCTTTTCGCAGGTGTTCATCGTATATACCAGTCCCACCCGGTGCTTTCCGGCAAATATGGAACCGTACCCCGGAGTGTAGGTCGAAAAAGGAAAAAGAAAACGTTCCAGAAACGACCTCATCTCCCCTGTCTCGCAGCCGAAGTACACAGGGGTCCCCAGAAGGAGGACGTCGGCCTCCAAAACCCTGTCGATCAGGGGTGTCAACTCGTCTTTTACAGCACAGCGCCCGTAGCTCTTGCCCCCTGTTTCCTTGCAGGAAAAGCAGCTGATACAGCCCTTGAAGTTATAGTCGTAGAGGTGCGCAAGTTCGGTCTGCGCACCGCATTGGGCCGCGCCCGCCAGCGCCTTTTCAAGCAGACTCGCCGTGTTCCAGTTCTTCCTGGGACTGCCGTTGACCGCGATGGCTCTCATTTCTTCTCCTTCTTCTCATGAGATCGTCATTATCCGGGTCGTTCCTTCTCCCGCCCCGAACAGTTCGATACCTTTCGAACAATACGGTTCGACTGTAGTCGAACTGTATTGCGGCGTCAAGTCTCTGCTTGTATAATGGTCTCAGGAAAGGAAAAACATGGTATCAAAAAACATTGAGCAAGAGCAACCGCCAGTCGGCCAAATCACTTTGCCCGGAGTGCTTCACGCCCTGAGCGACCCCGTACGGCTGGAAATTGTTCTCAAACTGGCCGTGGCCGGCGAAATCGCCTGCGGTTGTTTCGGCCTGGCCATGCCAAAGTCTTCCCTGTCTCACCATTTCAAGGTCCTGAGGAGTTCGGGGGTGGTGGCGTCAAAGCGTGATGGCCGGAAGTGGGTGAACAGCCTCCGGAAAGAGGACCTCGATGGGTTGTTTCCCGGAATCCTTGACTCCGTCATAGCCGCGGGGCACGCCATGCGGGCGGAGGAGGCCGGGCGCAAATAGACAGGGCGCCGCCATCACTTTGTGGGGAGCCGTTATGAAAAAACGAGTGGGCATCGTGGTTTTCGATGACGTCGAAGTCCTGGATTTCTGCGGGCCTTTCGAGGTTTTTTCGGCAACACGCCTCGATGAGGAACGGCGATGGGAGGAGCCTTCCCCCTTCGAAATCCTCCTGGTCGCCCAATTCGACCGGCCCGCGCTCACCGCGGGGGGAATGAACGTCCTGCCGCACGCCACCTTTGATGCCTGTCCGCCGCTCGATATCCTTGTTGTCCCCGGCGGGCGGGGATCGCGTCGGGAGATGAAAAACGATGCGATGCTCTCGTTTGTCACCTCGCGCGCGGCCGGCGTTGACACCCTTGCCTCCGTATGCACCGGTTCGCTTATCCTGGGCAGCGCCGGGCTGCTCGACGGGTTGCGCGCCACGACGCACTGGCGCGCCCTGGGACTCATGCGGGAGCTTTTTCCAAAGGTCGTGGTCGACCCGGAGTCCCACGTGGTCGAACAGGGCAGGGTAATAACCTCGGCCGGCATTGCGGCGGGAATAGACATGGCCCTGTTGGTGGTTGCGCGCTGCTGCGGCCAAACCGTCGCCCGCTCGACGGCGCGCCACATGGAGTATCCCTACCCGGAATCGAACGCGCGAAGAGCGAGTTTCTGATATGACCCGCCTCGGCGACGCCGGCCCCTAAGGCCGAGCAGCGGCGAAAAGACCGATGCTGCAATAATTTTGCCGACCTTCCAACCACTGGTCAGCTCTGAACCTCCCGGTAACAACCGGTTTGACAAGGCCGGCGGCGCAGGCCAAAGGTCCCTCGACGGCGCCCGGGGGCTCATTTTTTTGTTGATTTTGTACCTATCGGTATGTACAGTGGCGCCATGGACACACGGGAACGTTTGATTGAAAGCACAATGGAACTGCTCTGGGAGCGCGGCTATGTCGCTACGAGCCCCAAGGCCATTCAGCGCCGCGCTCAAGCCGGGCAGGGAAGCATGTACCATCATTTTACCGGCAAGCACGACCTGGCGCTGGAGGCCATACGGCGCAGCGCCGAGCAGGTGTGCGCCGTGGCGGAGTCCTATTTTACGGCCTCGGGGAGCGCATACGAGCGAATCTCGGCCTATCTTACCCGCGAACGGGACGTTTTGCGCGGGTGCCGAATCGGGCGGTTGACCCAGGACCCTGACATCATGGCCGACCCGGAGTTACGGCGGCCTTTGGATGAGACCTTCGGCTGGATGCGCAAACGGTTGACGGAAACAATCGCTTGTGGGCAGGAGCAAAATGAGTTCGATTCCGATTTTGATCCCGGGGAAATAGCCGCGGCCATAGCCGCCACGGTGCAGGGCGGCTACGTGCTGTCCAAGGCTGCCGGTTCCGAGGGGCCCTTCAACGACACGATCAGGGGTATGCTCCGTTTACTTGGCTCCCTTAAGACATAAGCCGCAAACAGCTAGTGGAGGTATAGGAGCGTGATCACCGTAATAAGTCAGTTTAAACTGCCAAAGCCGGTCACCATTGAAGAGGCTCG
>JARLHP010000157.1 GCA_031292195.1 Syntrophobacteraceae bacterium | reverse complement strand
ACTCTTCAATCCACGACCAGCTATCCTGGCCGACAGTGCTGTTTTTCATGCCTTGCTACCTGGCTTGTTAGCTGGCTGTTCTTTACGCTGTTGCCTCGCTGTTAATTTCGACCTAAAACCGTAGGGTGGGCAAAAGCGTAGCGTTGCCCACCGGGAAATCTCCCTATAGACACCAGACGAAACGGAGTGAGAGAGTCTCTCCCCGAGTCCCCCCATCTTGAAGCACGGCCCAAATCTCCCTGGATTACTAACACATACAGTGTTATACCGCTCCTGCGGGGCGCCTTGAATTCTTTCCGGCTTTTACGCTGCTCGCTCTTCCGCATCACGCCATACAGGCAGTTAATGACCTGGCGTCTGGCCTTGGCGCAACAGGCCCGGGCAATCTGGTGGACATAACTCAAAATGCAAGGCGGTGACACAAAATGCTTGGATTGAAACTTCGGGACGAGTTCCTCCAGGTTCACATGCCCGGCACGGCGATTTCGCTTCGAACAAGCGATAATCAAGGCGCCGCCCAGAAGTCTCCCGACCAGATACTGTCCATCACCTACCCCACAGATGATGTGCGGGTTGCCCTGAAGGCGCTCAGCGTCAATCAACACGGTCGCCCCATCCTGCTCATGGGAGACCGCGGGCGGGGCAAATCTCATATCATGGCTGTCATGCATCACGCCATCGAGTCCCCCGACATTGTCGAAGCTTGGCTCAATGATTGGGGGGGAAGACTGGGCGGCGATGAACTGAAGTCCATCCAGCTGGTCCACGGATATGTCCCCATATCCGAGCCCGTTCACAATTACGAATACTTGCTGCTTTGGGACCTGATTTTCGACCGGCATCCCAAAGGCGAGTATTACCGTGGTCAGTTCGAAGGCATGTCCCAGCCTTTTCCACCTCGAACACTTCTTGAAAAAATGTTTGAGGACAAACCTGCCTGTCTCATCCTGGACGAATTCCAGACATGGTTTACCGGACTGCCTGAAAAAGATCCCAAGTCGGGCCTGTATATCAGAAAATATGCATTCAATTTCGTGCAGATCCTTTCGGAAATAGCCAAAGATCGCCCCGAACTCCTTATTCTTGTAACCTCCGTTTTAGACAATCAGAATGACGCTTTTCAGCAGATCCACCGCCAGGGGCCGGTCATTGTCGATTTTAGAGGCCCCTCCGCCAGGCAGGACCGGGAAAAGCTCCTGCTGCATCGGCTCTTTAAAAACCGGCGAAACATTTCCGACGAGGATATTCGGGGTATAGCCGGCGACTATGCTGCCGAAAGATTCCGATTGTTGCATCCAGGAAAATCTGAGGCCGAAAGGGATCGAATCGAGCGGGAAGTCGTCGATTGCTGGCCCTTTAGCCCGGAACTGCTCGACCTTCTGGAATACCAGATCCTTCTTTCCCGGGCGGCCCAGGAAACGCGCGACATGATTCGCATCCTGGCCCGGGTGTTCCGAACGCGCGGAGAGCTGACGCCCATCGTTACCCCGGCCGATTTCTTCGTTGATGGAGAATCCGAAGAAGTTCAGACCCTCGTCGATTCGATCGCCGTTCAGGCCGGGCAGGAAAAGCTCCGCCAAATCGCCCAGGCAAATCTTAAAACCCTTCGGGACTCGGGCGCGGACATTCCCGACGCTAGAGAATTGGTAAGCTCGATCTGGATGAGATCGATGTCGCCGGGTAAGACCGCCGGAGGTGGTCCGGTTCAGCTCCACCTCGATATAACCAAAGGCGTCGCCATAGACGATAATGCCTTCCAGGCCGAACTGGCGCTTCTCATCGAAAATAGCGTAAACATCCATGGCGAAGAAACGCCCGGGGGCCCGCTCTGGTTTGGCGTCCATGAAAACCCCAGGGCCAAGGTCAGGGCCTGCGCCAGGAACAATAAACTCTGGCAGGTCGGCGCCGTCTCAACCGGCGGCTTGTCGGTCTATCCTGCCAGGGACATTGCTCACCTCAGGGCCACTTTGCGTCACATACTGGTTCCCGAGACCACGCAGCCTCCCTCCAGAGTGATTGTCCTCGGCCCCGCCTGGAAGGACGATCCGTGGAACGATGTGGATGAGGCCGATAAGCCGGCCAAATGGGACCGGCCGGTGCTTCTTGTTATCCCCGATCAAATCGACGGCGGCCAGGAGAACATCGGCGCGTGCCTGGGGGCCTGGCTGGCGAAGCAAGTCCTAACGCGGCGCAATACCGTCCGCTTCCTGCTGCTGGCCGGCGACGGCAAGGGACTCTTCACCGACGGCGAATTGTCCTACTCGGCCAGATGCGCTTTTCTCTGCTCCCGGGACGGCTGGGGAGGGGACCCGACTTACAGGGCTTTGCTCCAGGATTTCGATCGGCCTCTCCGCCAAGCTTTGAAAAATCGTTTCAACCGCTTCGCCATTTTGCAAAAATGGGACTTCCAGCAACCGGCAAACTGCGTTTTCGAGGTCGCTAAAATTACCGCGCAGGCCGGCGAGATCCCTTCGGCGGTCGAGGCCAAAATCGTAAAAGACCTGTTCGACCAGGAAGAGTTCAAGACTTTTGTTTTAAACCGCGCCAAGGATTCGGATTTTGTTGGCGCCTTGATGGACGACTTGGTTGAACCGCCACCGCCAAATTCCGGAGAGGTAATTCCATTCCTGGGCGAGACCAGGGCGTACGAAGCCATACTGGATCTGGCGGCCGAAGGTCTGTTGGTTCTAAACGTCAATGGGACCTGGATCGGGAGGCGGACCGAGGACGCAACCTCGGAAGAGGCCGGAAACCACATCAGATCGAAGGCTTTTCGGGCAGGCCAGGAAATGCGCAAGGTCCAGCTCGCCCTTCCGGGAGCGGCAGGTGGTGGAACGGTGACCGCGGAAACCATCCCGGCGGGCGGGGCTAAGCAGGAGGCTGCTCCAACCCTCGCCCCTGGCGCCCTCCCGCAGCCGGAAACGGCAGGAACGCCAGGCGTGGTATTTCCAGCGGTGGGGGACACACAACAGAATGGGGGGGAGGGCGATGGTTCGCTGCCCGTTGTGGAAAGCCCCGCTCCACAATCTCTATCCCTGAAAATCAAAAAGAGCCAAGAACCCGCAACCGGCATCAATCTGTCTGGAAGTTTCGAATCCTGGGGAGTTTCTTCAGGCCAGGCAATCGAGAAAGCCAGAATTGAATTTTCCGGCCTCACCGTCCAGCAGGTGAAACAGATTCTGCAGCGCATCCCTTCCGCCTTCAAGGCTTTACTGGAAGTCGAGTATAAGGAGGGAGGCGAGTAATGAACCAAAACTGGCTCCGATTAATTCTCGATTCCCGATCCCCCGAAGCCGCCTGGAAAGAAATCTTTGCCGTTCTGCTGAACGTGGCTGAGCAAACCTCTTCTCCCGTCGCTCTTCATGAGGCCACGGTGGTTCCGGATCGCCTCTTGAGCGAGGCCGCCTGGGAACTTTGGGAGGCTTACCCCAACTACTCGGCGCGAACCTCCGAAGTCCTCAAGGAGTGGGCTGCCAACTCCTCTCCCAAAGCGATTCTGATTCTTGATGCGCTGTCGCTTCGGGAGTTGCCGTTTCTTTTGGGGGGCGCGAGGACAAGAGGTATCAAGCCGGTCCAGGTCAAAGTCACCGGCTCGGAGTGTCCATCCACCACCGACCAATTCGCCCATGCCCTGGGGCTTCAGTCAAGAAGCGCTCTTGCCAACGACTCCAAGCCCGGCGCATTCGCTCTGTTCGGCGCCGCCTGTTATACGGATGTTATCGCGCTTCCCTTCGAAGACTGCGCCATACCGCCATCTCCCAACGTCGTAATATGGCACTCCTGGCTCGATGACCTCATTCACGTCCACAAAAAACTCCCCGATCAAATCGCCACTATCGCCTCCGCGATTCTGCAAAGCGACGGCTTTTGGGGCTTTATCGATAAACTTCGTCAGGGCCGCAAACTGGTAATCACTTCGGATCATGGTTACGCGGTGAGCAAAAGATTTTCCTCGCAGGTCGAGGACCACGAAGCCATTGCCATCTTGCGTGAGACCTTCGGCGCTTCGCGAAGCAAAGCCGCGTCCGAACCCCTGAAGGAGAGTTTCATGCCTCCCATCGTGATGGCTGTAAAAGGCCGGAACGTGGTTATGGGACAAAGGAAATGGAACGTCCAGGGCGCCTTTCCCGATATCTGCCATGGCGGGATGAGCCTGCTGGAGGTCGCCGTGCCCTGGGTTGAACTGCCAAGTCTGTGAAAACGGGAGTAATCCATGAAAATTCGGGTGAAAAACCTTGGAGCTCTAAAACAGGCCGAATTTGAAATCGGAAGTTTGACCATTATCTGCGGCGGCAACAATACCGGGAAAACCTATGCCACTTATGCCCTGTTCGGTTTCCTTTCCTTCTGGAAAATGACGCTGCCTGTTACAGTGCCTGATGCCAAAGTGTCTGAGCTCCTGGCCGAAGGAACCGTAAGCATAAACATCCAAGGATATATCGAAAACGCGCCAAAGATAATTAATGAAGGATGCAAAATATACGTTAAGCAACTGCCCACCGTGTTCGCCTCCAATCAGAAGATGTTTATGGAAACCGAGTTCCAGGTGAGTCTCGATCAGGCCGACATTCGACCGATCGAATCATTCGAAATGCGAATAGGCGCGACAAAGAACGTTCTGTTTTCTATTTCCAAAACAAAAGCAAGTGATGATGTGGTAATCACGCTGTTGGTGGAAAAAGATAAGCTCCGGATTCCCAAGGACATTATCAAACAGTCGATCGGCGATGCGATCAAAGATATTATATTTGGCCACCTTTTCCCGCACCCGTTTATAGCCAGCGCGGAAAGGACCGGCGCCGCCATCTTTCGCAAGGAGCTTAATTTTGCCAGGAATCGTCTGCTGGAGCAGATGGGCAGTATGGAAAAAGAAATAGACGCGTTCGACCTCCTGACCAAAGTTTACA
This sequence comes from Syntrophobacteraceae bacterium, assembly GCA_031292195.1. Classification (GTDB taxonomy): domain Bacteria; phylum Desulfobacterota; class Syntrophobacteria; order Syntrophobacterales; family Syntrophobacteraceae; genus SbD1. The sequence goes on along the minus strand of JARLHP010000157.1, from coordinate 15,331 downwards.
GCGATTACGCGCTTCCAGTGAAGACAAATGTCGATTTCACCCGCCAGCTTGAAGATTTTGCGAAACGGGAAAGCTTTATCAGCCGGGAGTACCCGGAATTGCTGGAAGATTTCAGTAATATAATCGGAGGGGAATACGCGGTCACAAGAAATGATGAACTCTACTATATTCCCAAAGGAAAAAAAATCAAACTGACGATGGATGAAAGTTCCAGCGCCGTGCGATCTCTTTTGGACATAGGGTTCTATCTGCGTCATGTCGCTCAGCGAGGAGACCTTTTCATGGTTGACGAGCCGGAACTCAATCTACACCCGGAAAATCAGCGGCGCATGGCAAGACTTTTTGCAAGACTGGTCAACATTGGCGTTAGGGTCTTCATAACTACTCACAGCGACTACATAGTAAAAGAATTAAACACCCTGATAATGCTTAACCATGACAGCCCGCGCTTGAAGAAAATAATGGAAGAGGAAGGCTATAAGGCTGAGGAGTTGATTAAGGCCGAGATCATCAAGGTTTACATTGCGGAGGAAGCGCAGGTCAAATTGGATGGAGGGGTTCGGAAAAGGAATCACATGACCCTTGTGCCTGCGGATATAGACCCCGAATTGGGAATCGAAGCTCGCACCTTTGACAAGACTATTGATGATATGAATCGAGTTCAGGAGGCTATCCTGTTCAGCGGAGAGGAGCAGGAATCATGCCTGATCTGAGCGTTATGCGAGAGCTCCTGGTTGACGAAATTATCGGCTCTACGGGGGCCGAGTATGGGCGATGCTTCGCTCTGCTAAAAGAAGACGCCCCTGAATCCAAGCTGAAAACAGTCAGGATTTTTGATGTGTCCCCGAATTCGGTACTGATCAACCTCGATAAATTTGAACAACCAAAGACACTCCTCAAAGGCGGGCGTGGACAAAGACAAAGATGCGACTACGTACTGCTCAGCATTTGGCAAGGCACGCCCATAATGCTTTTCGTGGAAATGAAGTCCGGAACGGCCCAGGATTCGGAGATACAAAGGCAGTTCAAGGGGGCGGAATGCATCATGGATTTTTGCAACTCCGTTTTGAAGCGATTCCACGATCAAGACGATTTTCTAGGCCGCTTTCTAAAACGATTCATTGTTTTTTATAAACCCAGACTTGCCAAACAGCGTACCAGGCCGGTCCGCCCGTCACAAAAGAACGACACTCCGGAGCGGGCATTCAAATATCCGGACCCACACAATCCCACATTGAAAAGCCTGGTCTGGCTATGAAGAAGCGGGACAAAAAGCAGCTCCCCCTCTGGCAAGACAAGTTGAACCCGGAACCGCCGGCCACAAAGAGGCAGGGAAAATCGAAGACCATTTCTTCTGAAAATTCCTTGCCTCCCAATCTGGGCAAAGCCCTCCGACTTCCCGTTCCGGACTTCAACGATCCCAATCGTAAATTAACCTGCCTCGAGGCGGATTTTCCCATTGCCCAGATAAACGCCCTGTCCAATCTGGAAGGCAACGCCGGAAAGCCCATCTACCAGATGTCCAAGTGGTGGGCGCGAAGACGCTCCAGCGTTTTCCGCTCCATGCTGATCGCGGCCGCAACCGAGGCGCCCGACGAACCCGGTGAAGCCGCGAAGAGAGTTTGGGACCATTACTACTGCAATCATCAGAAGGCCGGCTCTTTCAAGAAACTGAAGGTCCTGGACTGTTTCATGGGCGGCGGCACGACGCTGGTGGAAGGCTCCAGGCTGGGCATGCAGATGACCGGCGTGGACCTTAACCCCGTCGCCTGGTTCGTGGTGAAAAATGAGCTTGCCTGCAGCGATCCCGAACAGGTCAAGGCTCTTTTCGATCACATCGAGAGTGAGGTCAAGCCTCAAATTCAGCCTTTTTACACCACCACCTGCCCGCGCGGCCACAAAGGTCGCTGGGTGGATGTTAAAACCGGCGATCCGGTTGACATCGATCCAGTTGACCTGCGGCCCGAAGAGCGAAAGAGGTATCGATGGGAAGGGCCGGAAGTGATCTACACCTTCTGGGCAAAGCACGGTCCCTGTCAGGCCAAAGGCTGCGGGCATCGCACACCCATCTTTCGAACGCCGGTGATTGCGGAAAAGAAGCTCTCCGCCGGCTACCTCGAACTGACCTGTCCTGCCTGTGGCGCCTCATTTCACGCCGAGCTTGGCGAAACCCGCATGGCCCCCGGCGCGGGGCGTGTCGTCCTCGAAGACGAGTCACCTTTCACCGAGATGCCCCAGGATTTTGCCAGGCTGTTGAACGACTACGATAAGGGAAACGCCAACGACACCCTGGAGCGGACGCTCGCTCTGAAGGACCGTGCGAAAGAAGAACCGGCCCTTCACTGTCCTCATTGCGGGACCTTCGCAGGTAAGCGGCTGCGGGACATTCTGCAACGTCATGCTCAGCCAAATCTTAGCGCTGCAAAGCGCAAGAAAAAAGACTTCGGACTGAAATCCAAGTCGATCCAGATGTACCTGCTTATTCATCCGGAATGGCTGAAGGGCGCATCGGGATTTGACGAAGATAATGAATTGGGCGGCTGGGCCGGTGCGGATTCCTCTACTACTGCCGTTTGGTTTGAACGCCGTATTGCCGGTCTGGCCCTCGTCGAGGTTCGGGGCAACTCTCTACCAAAGACAGTGTCAATTTCCGACGGCGCCCTCATAGAGACGGACACCGGTACGGTTCCGAAACAGGCCCACTTCACCTGTGGAAGCTGTGGTAAGAGTCAGGACAGACTCGGCGCAACCAAAAAGGTGAGGCATACCGCGCCTGTCGCCCCATATGCGTTGCAATGTCATTGCCCCATATGTGAGGCTGAAGGCTATTCTTACGGGGGGCGATACTTCAAATCACCTGATGAGGACGACGCCCGCCTGTTACAAATGGCGGAAAGAGAGTGGGAGAATCGCAGGGATGGCGATTTAGCGGAGTATTGGCCGCGCATGGAAATAGCCTATTCCATGAGAACCCACGTGAAGGATCCGCTTCCCGATCATGGATATACTCATTGGTGGATGATGTTCAACAACAGACAGCTAGTAGTCCATGGAAGCTTGCTTGAAGCTATCACGGAGGTCTCCGACGAAATTTGGACGCTGGATGTGCGCGAACAAGCGCTGGGAGTCTTTCAGCAATATCTTAGAAACCAGAATGCCTTTTGCATCTGGGATATTGGGTATGATAAGTTGGTTCCATTTATGTCTAACGCCAACTACAATCCTAAAAATCTGTTTATAGAAAATAACGTTTTTCACAATCTGGGGCGAGGAAACTGGGATTCCAATACCGGGACTGTGCTAGACGGACTAAAATGGGCTGGAGAACCATGGGAACCCGCCATTTTTGACTCGAATAGCAAAATTAAAAGCAAGAAATTCTCGATAGGTGATTCCGTAGTCCCAGGCCCAGAACTATACTGCGGATCATCCACTGATCTCTCGGCCACGGCCAATGGTTATTTCGACCTGATCATAACCGACCCTCCGTTCGGTGATAATATTTACTATGCGGACTGTGCTGACTTTTTTTATGTATGGTTAAGGATAGTTTTGCGGAAATGGTACGAGGAGCTACCTGAACACGAATATTACGAATCAGGACGTGCGCCACATAGTCTTGAGGCTATAGACAACGCGGTTGAGCATCCGGACGACCGGGAGGACTACGAGAAATCTCTTTTCATTCATGCAAAACATGTTGTCGAGATAAGGAAACTGACTGGTGAAGATACCCTTATAGAAAAGGATCCAAACCCGCTCTACCGCCCTCAACCGTCTAGCGACTTCTACTGTGAGACTTTGTCGGCCTGTTGGGCCGAAGCGGGCCGCCGCCTAAAAGACGCCGGAATCATGGCCTTCACCTTTCACCACAGCGAGGACACCGCCTGGATCGATATACTCAAGGCGCTCTTCGATGCTGGATATCTCCTTGTCGCAACCTATCCCATCCGAAGCGATGAATCCAAAGGTGACAGCGGTCAATTCGGCTCGAAGAAAATCGAATATGACATAATCCATGTCTGCCGAAAACGCCTCGCCGAACCCGACCCGGTGAGTTGGGCGCGTATGCGGAGATGGGTAAAGGAGGAAACGGTACGCCTGAAAGACCTGTTGGAGCACACTCACGGCAAGGAACTTCCTGAATCGGACCTGAGGGTGATTCTGCGGGGTAAGTCTCTGGAGTTTTATTCCCGTCATTACGGTCAGGTGTTTACCGGGGAGGGGCAAGCGCTGGACGTTAGGGACGCCCTGCTCGGCATAAACCAGCTTCTCGACGACGTACTGGAAGATAGCGGCCAGGCAGGCGGTTTGCGGCCGCCCGACAGTGCCGAACCCGCCAGCCGCCTCTACTTGCGCCTCTTTAAAAAACGCAATGAGATGGACCGGGACGAACTTCACAAGACCTTGCGCGGTACCGGTATTTCCCGGGGAGACCTGGAGGCGAAAGGATGGATTCGGGTCGTGGGCAAAAGCGTCCACGCTACGCCTGTGACGGAACGTTTTGCCTACTTCACCGAGCGGGGCAGGAACCGAAAGGTCATAAAAACCGACCTGGATCAGGCTCATTTCCTGATCGGCGTTGCCTATCCCAACTCGGGGCTGCGGATTGAAACCGAGCTGAACAACCAGAACTTTCGCATAAAAAAATCGGTGGACGACATTCTGAAGTGGATAGGCGAGATGGACCAGGACGCGACAAACCGCTTGGCGGCCAGGACCGCCGTTCAGCTTGTCGAACAATGGAGAACTCGCAAGGGCAAACCGGAGTTCAGGCAACGCTCTCTCTTTGAACGCCTCGATCAGGAATAACGAGGGATAACGTGAAAATAGAATCCATACGCCTTAAGAACTTCAAAGCCTTTCAAGACGCTGAATTGAAGGATCTCCCAAATTTTTGCGTCTTCATCGGGGCCAACGGAAGCGGCAAGAGCACCATTTTCAGCATGTTTGGTTTCTTGCGTGACGCCATGACCAGCAATATCAATGCGGCGTTGATGCGGTTGGGAGGCAATAGAGGGTTTCGTGAGGTTCGCAGCCGAAACACGGCTGGCCCTATTGAAATTGACCTGAAGTTCAGAGAAAAGGAGACAAGCCCCCTGACCACTTATTCTCTGCGGATTAACGAACAGGGAGGCAAGGCTTATGTCGAACGAGAAGTCTTGAGGTATCGCCGGGGGAGCAGCGGGCAGCCCTGGCGCTTCCTGGACTTCTCGCAAGGGAGCGGCACAGCAGTCACTAACGAGTTGGAATCCGTCAAGGACGTGAGAGACCTGCGGCGTGAAACCCAGAAGCTGAAATCACCGGATATTCTTGCAATCAAAGGACTGGCCCAGTTCGAACGGTTCCCGGCAGTGGTGGCGTTAGGTAATCTGATTGAAAACTGGCATATTTCCGATTTTCACATAAGTAGAGCCAGGCCGGAGCAGGAGGCGGGGTATGCCGAACATCTTTCTCGTGAAGGAGAAAACCTGTCCCTGGTGATCCAATATTTGTATCAACATCATAGAGCGATTTTTGATAAGATCCTTGATCTGCTCAAGAGAAGAGTTCCCGGTATCTCCAATGTCGATTCCAAGACAACGGAGGAAGGCCGTGTAATGTTGAAGTTTCAGGATGGCTCTTTCGAAGATCCTTTTCTCGCCAGATATGTGTCCGACGGAACCATAAAGATGCTGGCTTATCTGACGCTCCTTTACGATCCGGTCCCGCATCCCCTGTTGTGCGTCGAAGAGCCTGAGAACCAGCTTTACCCCAAGCTTCTTCTGGAGTTGGCGGAGGAATTCCGTTCCTACGCCGATCGGGGCGGACAAGTATTTGTCTCCACTCACTCACCGGACTTTCTGAATGCCACCAGAATAGAGGAAGTTTTCTGGTTGATGAAAAAAGATGGGTACACTCAGGTAAAACGCGCCATCGACGACCCTCAAATCGTTGCCTACATGAAGGAGGGCGATCAGATGGGGTATCTCTGGGAGCAGGGTTTTTTTGAGGGAGCGGACCCCCGATGAAGACTATTGTTTTCTTTCTGGAAGAGCCGTCTGCAAAGGAGATGCTTCAAGGACTCCTGCCACGCTTCTTGCCTGATCGATTCAACACACGCTATGTTGTCTTTCAAGGTAAGCAGGACATGGAGAAACAATTGGAGAAACGGCCTCGCGGCTGGCTTTTGCCCGATTCGTTATTTGTCATCCTGCGTGATCAGGACTCCGCTGATTGCCATGATGTCAAGGCGCGGCTTGTTGAGCTTTGTGGAAGCGCCGGGAAAGGTGAAGCCCTGGTTCGAATAGCATGTAAGGAACTGGAGAGTTACTATCTCGGAGATTTAAAGGCCGTGGAGAAAGGACTTGAACTTCGTGGGCTTGCCGACAAGCAGGAAAAGCGAAAATTCAGGACTCCGGATACTCTTGGCAATCCACACCTGGAGCTTTCAACCTTAACCGGCAATATCTATCAGAAAGTGTCCGGATCGCGATCCATCGGACCGCATTTGGACCTCGACAATAATCGCTCACGCAGCTTCTGTGCTCTATTATCAGGGATAAAGAAGCTGGTGGAGTGTTCTTGAATGGAGACGATCTCCAATACCGTTTGGCAAAGAAAAGGCTCCTGTGTGGTCTTTGACAGGAAGAGACTCGGTGGACTGATCCATGAGGGATCGCTCATTTCGCTTCGTGAGGCGCTGAGTTGGTCAAAGGAAATCCCCGCGACTCCGCCGGTTCCCGGCCGCACGATACTTGTTTCAGGCCTGGAAACGGTTGTGGAAATCGCAGCGCCTCAGGATGCCGAAGATTTTCTGAAGCGGCGCATAAGACCGCTCCTGGTGAGTCTCCAAAACCGATGGACGGACTGCGGCGTGGTCTTTGGCTTTTCCTCACACGCAAAAGCATTCGAAGAGACAACTCTCGAGGAAGAGGTGCTTTTCCGGCGGCGAGATCGTGAGATCGTGCGCCTCTCCAAAGCGCTTTGGGATGGAAGCGGCGCGCTCGATATGAAGCGCATCGTAAGGGAAGCCGATAAGCCGGGAGAAGAAATAACCGTTGGCTACTATGTCGCCAGAATTTCCTGAAATAAGGCCCGAGATAAAGCCCGGCCTGAGGGTTAACCATGTTGAGTTCGGAGACGGCGTTGTTGTCGGTCGGGAACTTACCGGCTACGTCAGTGTCTTCTTCCAAAGCCATGGAGAACGGCGGGTCCCGGCGGAATCCCTTCGCGCGGCGGCAGACGTCTATGACCGAATTGTCGAAACAATGGCGCCGGTATCTTCCCAACGGTTGGAAAAGCTGTGGCTCGCTCTCGAAGCCGAGCAAATTCCGCTGATGGAGAGCGCCGCCGTACTGACATCCGCAAAAGTGGACCTGTTGCCTCATCAGGTGGTCCTCGTGCATCGAGTGGCCAACGCCGCCCCGAAAAGATTTCTTATAGCCGACGAGGTCGGCCTGGGAAAGACCATAGAATCGGCCCTCATCCTCCGCGAACTCGCCTCCAGGGGCGAACTGCGGCGGGCCCTCATGATCGTTCCGGCTGGGCTGGTGGAAAACTGGCGCTCGGAATTAAACGATGTCTTCAACCTGGATTTCGAGGTGTTCGGAAGTGATGGAGATGTAACCGATAGGAAGTCCAACGCCTTTGCAAAACACAACCGCCTGATAGTCTCCGTGGATACCCTTAAAAGGAGGACCAGGGTCGGAAAGCTCCTCCAAGCGCCCCCCTGGGACTTGGTCGTTTTTGATGAAGCTCATCACCTGAGCGTTTACCGCAACGGCAATAAGGTGAAAAAGACGGAGAATTTCAAGCTCGCCGAAAGTATCCGGGGTCACTGCCGCGACCTTCTTCTGCTCTCCGCAACACCCCACCAGGGCGATCATTTCCGCTTCTGGATGCTGATTCGACTCCTCAACCCCGAGTTATTCGAAAGCGATCGGGATATGGTGAAAAACCGCTATCGCCTGAACGCCGTGGTGATACGGCGCACCAAGGCTGACGCGTGCGCCCGTGACGGCAGCCCTATCTTCGTCAGGCGAATGGTCCATACCGAAAGTTTTACTCTCTCGGAAAAGGAAAGAGAGTTCTACGACGCCTTGCTCGAATATCTCAGGGATGGGTACAACCTTGCCTCTCAGCAGGGCAACAAGGGACGGGCCCTCGGCTTTGTAATGACCATATTCCAAAAGATCGCCGCCAGCAGCTTTGCCGCGATCCGCTCGACCTTGCAACGCCGACTGCTGATGCTGACCATCCAGGAAGGCATCGAGCGTGACGAGTTGTTGGATGTGGACGGGAGGAATCGCGTCTTCCAGGAAGCCAGGGAAATGATCCGGGAAATCCATGCCCTTCCGCATGATGCGGTCGGTAACGCTCAGTTGGACCGGATTCTTGCCGAAACAAAAGTTCAGCTCCTCAAAAAAAGGCGCGAAGCGCAAGACTTTATTGGCACGGCTGAAAGCTGCTCCGACTCTGAATCCGCCGCTGGAATCATGGAGGATTCCGCTGCCATGCTGGTTGCAAACGCACTGCCCCGTGAGCGCGAAAGGATATCGGATCTTTTGAGCCGGTGTCCGGGTGTGATCGAATCCAAGACCTCCTTGCTGGTTAACGCTCTGCGTCAGATATGGCTGCAGAATCCCGAAGAAAAGGTCGTCGTCTTCGCTACCTATCTGGGAACGGTGGAGGCGATCAAGAGCAGCCTGGACACCGCCTTCCCCCAAAGCGGGGTAGATGTATTGAAAGGGGGAGACCACGGGGCAAAAACCGCAGCCCAAAAAAGATTCAGGCGCAAAGACGGCCCCGGCGTCCTTGTCTGCACCGCCGCCGGCAGGGAAGGAATAAATCTTCAATTCGCCAGGATTCTTTTCAACTACGATCTTCCCTGGAACCCGATGGACTTGGAGCAACGGATAGGCAGAATACACCGCTACGGCCAGGAGTCGACGGCGCAGGTCTATAACCTTGTGGCCGCGGACACGATTGAAGGGCAGATATTCCTGCTTCTGGAAGAAAAACTGGGCGATATTGCCCGCGCCCTGGGCAAGGTGGACGAACACGGCCAGATCGCCGAAGACCTGAGAACGCAGGTCCTGGGTCAGCTCGGAAGCTGTCTGAGTTATGACCGGCTCTATCAGGATGCGGTAAGCGACCCGACATTGAAACGAACCCGGCAGGAACTCGATGTGGCCATGAGCAACGCCGACCTGGCCCGCCAGGTGGTGTTCGAACTTTTTCAGGACCTTGAACGATTCAACCCCGGAGATTACAGGCAACTCGACGATAAAGGCGGCGGCATGCGGCGGCTGGTCGATTTCGTATCCAGGGCCGCCCGCCAGGCGGGATGGGATTTCACAAACGAAGACGGCACAAAATGGCGTCTCGCGCGCAACGGCCAACCCCACCTCTATTTTACAACAGACCGAGATCGCGCCCTCCAGGATGAGGAACTCAATTTGCTGGGGCTCGAACACCCGATAATCGACACTTTGATGAAACACTCTTCAAGCCTCGCCCCGGAAGCCCGCGCCCTGTTGGGCATCGCTAAAGGAATACCCGGCGGCGGCCTGCTGACCATCTGGAAGGTTGACGCCCAAGGAGAAAACGGCCGCTCGAACCGTCACATCGTAAGAATTGGCATGAACAAAGGCGGCGACCGCGCCCCCTGGCTCGAACGCCTGGAGGAAAAAATCCTTGCCCTCCAGCCGCCACCCAACGAGTCCACGGCCAACTGGCGCCAGTTCGCCATCGATGGAAAGCAACGCATACAGGCACTGCTACATAGGGAGCTGACTTATTCCGGGATTATCAGGGAAGAGATGTCCTATTCTGCTCTACCGCTGGCAATATTTGCGGTGGAAAACTGACGGATCGCCCCCAAATTTCAAGACTCAAGATTCAAGGGAAGGGGGCAGGGGCTAATGAGTAAAGTTCAGGAACCTCATCAATGCCCCGTCTGAAATCGACAACGTGGCTATCGATGGAGGTAACCGAAATTTGATTTGTTATGTCTCTGATCCGAAGTGAAATAGCCTTGTTCAGAGCCCGCAGATAATCCACTCTAATCGACGATTCCACAACCCTGGCTCTTGCCCTGATCCTTTGAATCAAGACCTCCTCAGAGCAGAAAAGGTATATAATTCTAGATGGATATCCAATTTCATTCTGAAGCTCTGAGACAATTTCAGAAAAAAGTCTATGCCTATCCCCAGAAAGATTCACATCTGCGTACGCCAAATCCAAAATTAATGAATAGTCGCATACTACAACCGCATCTGGTCTTTCTAGCTTTATAGCATGATAATGTAAAAGCAAGAATGTTAATTCTGTTTCAAATGAAAAGATGCTAGGTTCATCATAGAATTTAGCAATAAATGGATTGTTGGTAAAATCCTCAAATATAGGATGACATCCTTTTTTCGCAAGGAAATGGCACAATGTAGTCTTGCCAGACGCAATATTTCCACATATCTCAATTCTAGGAGTCATAAAAAACTCATATACCAGGTTTAAATACATTTCCAATCTAAACAAAAGTAACTTACCTGCATTACCGTTATATTAATTAGCTCAATGTCTAATAGGCCTAGTTGTGCCATTACTTCTAAGTCCTTCAATCTCATGCTCCAATCTTTGAACCGTATTTCTAAGTTGCTCTAATTCTATTTGTTGCTTTTTCTGAATATCTATCCTTGATTGCTGATCATTAAAAATACCCATCGCGGTTTCATTCCGATCCACCTTTTCTCTGGCAGCATTTGTAATGCTAATTGCTGACATTGTAAGCTCGTAACCGCCATAAACAAGGGCTACAATAGTTAGTGAAATGGCAATAATTCCACCTAAAGTAAAACGTTTCAGGCGCTCCTCAACCTGTTTTGTTACTTCGGTTGCTTTATCAATCGCAGTAGATAGGGAACTTTTAACTTTACGTTGCCATACGTTCTTGTCGATGTATCTTGTAAAGCTAAAATCACAGGTTTTACCCTTGTTAGTCATATATTCAATGTTTACCACATTATTGTCAGTATCTGTCATCTGACACTTAACATCTATGTTAATCTTTGTGAATTCAACATTGATGAATTCATCCCCTACTCGCACTGTATACTCATTCTCTGTCAAATTATGGACCGGTATCATTGGATAACCAGTGAATCCTGGGTCCATGAGAGGTCCCGTGCCTAAAAGTAGGCCCCTATGAACATGTACTATCCTCAAATTAAATCTCGCAGCGATATAATCAGGCATATTAAAACGTTCCGCAGGACGCAGGAATGTAATTGAGTTAGGTCTGAGGGTTATAGAATCGCACGTCTTGAGTTCAGTAAGATATTGCTGCGCTCCTTCAGAATCCCAAAACAAAACTTCCGGACCGATTGTCATCGTAAATGATGCTGAGGTAACTCTATCATCCTTTTTAGGGTCTATCTCAGGTAAATAAGGAAAAACCAATCCTACCTTTGCAATATACACTTGTATTTGAGCTGAACTTAATAAGGCTGGAGGTATAAGCGGAAAAGGATCCATAGATTTATATTGTTTATACCTAGAGAGAGACTCCTCTTCTGTTGAGGCGAAAAAAGATGTCACATCAGGCATAATGCCACTCCAAACATTCACCCTGAGCTGTATTTATATAGATACTATCAGGCCCAGCGCCTAAGAAATGGATATTATAATCAAGTGCGTCTTCCAGATTTTTTACAAAATCGACAATCTTATTTGCGCCCCTATGCTGATATTCTGATGTTAGATAATCTAAATGGTTGAGCACAATTCGTGTTGGCCTGTTAGCGTCTATCGCCTTTCGAACGATGTCCGGTGTAAAACGTGCAATTCGTCTCACCTTTTTGCTAACGCTTGTTATCTCCAATAGCGGCTTTGAATGCCCACCTTCTGAGGTAACCTTTTCCCAATCGATCTCATGAAGCAAGTGCCCCGAGTTGCCGCCAACCCGAATAGGGAAAGCCCTAATAGTCAACACAACATCGTCAACATCAAGAGGGCTCAATCCCGTCTCCGCCAAAAAAGCCGCCGCAGTTGTATCACGGCTTGTTGCGTGTGGATAATACCCGGCGTGAAGGGGAGAGAGGCCAAAACCTTGCGTACCCTCAATTATGATGCGTTTTCCAATATTAAGGGTATCGCGCAGAACCCCAGATACATTGCCCAGAAACGGTTGTAATTCGGGCACGTTTTTTGCGAAAAGCAGTGCAGGCTCTCTATTGATACGCGCTGCCACCGCGGCTCCTGTGCCGCTTCCCGTGGAACCAATCCGATCGATTAACCCACTTTTAGCCTCGCGGCCTTTCAGTTCTTCGGTGATGATTACAGCATCTCTGTCGATTAAGAGGCGATCAGCTTCAACCCCTGTCTCCTGGATTTCCCTGAATAGGATATCGAGATCAATATAGCTACCAGCACAGATAGCCAACTTGACGTCAGGCAAAATTGCAGCTGTGGGAAGTTGCTGAAAAATCCTGGCATTCCCATGCTGATCGATGACCGTATGCCCCGAATTAGGCCCGCCGCAACGGACGACGAAGCTGGCGTTCATTTCACGGGCAAGATAATGAGCAACCTTGCCCTTACCTTCTGAACCATACTGCCCGCCGACAACTATGGTAACCGGCATCCTTTGTCCTTTGTGAAGATTTCGTCAATTCGTTCAAAAAGAGCTTCGATCGTTCCATCATTGACAACGGCACAGTGCGCCACACTGCCCAGACCGCTGACTTCCCCTTCTACCTTGTGTCGGGTAGCCGAATCGAGGCTAATGTCCGTTTGCGGAGTTCGCAAAAGCCGCTTTTTGCGGTTGCTCGTGGGCGCGGTTAAGTGGACATGTATAAAAGCCGGGCCGTACGTTTCCACCATCAATGCATGATCTTCATAGAAGCGCAGGCCGTCGATTACCGCATGTTTCTCCCCTGAAATCTGTTCCAGGACCCTCTTGCCAAGCCATCTTTGGCCGGCCTCCTGATGCACGGACCAGCCGATTTCCTGAAGCGCCGATCTGGAAGGCTCAATCCCCCTTTCCCGCAGCATATCCCCCAGGATTTGACTGTATCGCGTATAAGCATATCCGCAACCGGTTAAATACTCACCAATTGTTGTCTTGCCCGAAGTGATGGCGCCGCTCAAGCCAATTATCCTTCGCGATAGCCAGGTCCCGTGGTCCCCATGGAGATCGGGAATGATTAAATACTCCTCCTCCGGATTTCCAAGAGCCTCGAACATGCCCACCCAGAAAAAATGGCCCACGACAGCAGAGGTTATGGCGTCGAGTTCATCATGGCTGACCGGCGTGCGCTCGAACTCTCCCGTCAGTCCGAACTCCTTCAATCCGTCAACCAGGTAGCGAAGTCCAGCCCGCTTTCTCGGAATGGACATGATGTCCTGCGCGGCGCCGGGATAACTCTCAATGACCGGAATCCCCAATTTTCTGAATTTTTGCGCCAGCAGCATTCCGCGCTGGGTAAGTTTCTGCATGCTGTTTATGAGACAGGGATAGCTGGAAATACCCCGCCGCTTGAGTATTCTTTCGCACTCCCTGGTAATCCCGAATTCTTCCCTGAAGGGGTCATCATCAAAAAAGGTTGTACGGCCTTTCGGGATGCTGAGAGGCGAATCGATTGACACGACATTAGCCCTGGCATCCATCGCAAGGCGAATCATCTCGTCGTCTGTTTTCACTCGACACGTTATAGCCTCATTACCCCTTAGAGTACAGAAACCGCTTTCCCTACCCTCAGACGAAACCAGATCAATGCCAACGGCGCAAAAACCCTCCAGCGGGTAAATTGCGGTAAGGTCATCGTATGTCGTGAGAGGTCTGTTCGTTCCCGAAAAGGCCGGAATAAGGATTGGGTGAGGAGTGGATCCGTTTGAATCTCCATTTGCCCATGAGATTCGGCTGGATTGCTCGGTAAACCTAGGCTTGGTCTGGATCCTTTTGGGGATAGCCTCCTTTTTAAAATAACGCTTCGTGCACACATCGAGAATCCATTTCATTCCCTCGATGTCAGCGTGATTGTATTCAATGAGCTTTTTCATGGCGCCCAGATCGCCGCGCCTGTATTTATGCCAGAGAATCGGGGCAGCCTCTCCGGCCATATCCACAATATCAGAGCCTCTCTTAAACCCAATTTCCCTCTCGATGGCCTTCTGTCCTCCCGAAAGTCCCACTCGTTTCGCGAAGAAACGAAGGTCGATGTGTATGGGAGGAATCACCAACGTATCAAAATGTTTGTTGAGGAATTTCAGGTCAAAAAGAGTGCCATTGAAAGTAACAACGGCCTTGGCCCCCCTCAGGGCCTCTCGAAGCGAGGCGCCGTCCTGCCCGTTGATGTAAACGCCGTAGTCACTGGCAATTGACCATCCAACAATTGTGATTATGTCGTAGTGGACGCTCAAACCGGTTGTTTCAATATCGAGAAAAATGACATCCGCTGGAAATTCCAGGGCAATCCGATAATATTCGGATGAGGGCAGAGCTTTGGCAAAAAAGGCCATGTCACCGCGCTCATAGGCAGCGATGGACTCAGCAACGGGCGAACCTGAGGCGACGGCAGCGTCATACAAAGAAAGTTGTTTTGGCAACGAAGCGGCAAAAAGTTGCCAAGTCGTGAAGCCTTTCTCCCACAGCGTTCTTTCGGATTTTTTGCCTACGCCTCTCAAATGTTGGAATGTTGACTTCAGCATACTTTCGAATAGTAAACAACGTCTTCCGTCGGGACAAGAAGTCGGCAAAAATGGTCCGACTAAAGTGCACGGTTCAGGGGCCGTCGTTACACTCCCCCGTTTCACACCAAACATCCGGTCTCCGGCCAGAAACCAGCATGCCGGGAAATAACTTTATCGTGGGGCGAAAAGTATCGCAAGAAGACCAACCAATGTCAATGGTGCGTTGTCAAGGGCCGAATGCCGGACACTCGGAAGATCCCCTCCCATAAGTCCCCATCAGGCGAGGCCACGAAACCGTGATCATCCCCGCCGGCTCTTGGTTAGAATCAATTTTATTCACTTTCCTCTTCTGATTGCCGTTTCTATTGCCGCCTCTACTTGCCGCTTCAGGTTGCCGGTTTGCACCCACCCATTGCCCGCTGCTAAAATCGCACCGCATTGCAATACCCGGGCACAGTCCCGCCAACCGGCAACCCGGCCAGGCGCCGGGGCAAAAAGGAGATCCGAAAATGCACTCACTATTCATCCGCTCGCAGTTTGTCCACTCTCCAATCCACGACAATCTATCCTGGTCGACAGTGCTGTTTGTCATGCTGATAGCTGGCTTGTATGAAACTTCATTTGGCCAAGATGGTCCCTTAAGCACCCAAGCATTCGATTT
>JARLHP010000156.1 GCA_031292195.1 Syntrophobacteraceae bacterium | reverse complement strand
TGATGCCCGCCATTCACCTGTCGCGAAAAGACGTGGCCGAGCTTTTTTCGAAAGTCACGGGAAAACCGCAGGACCCCGACGATATCGGCGCCATGGTCCAGGTGGCCAGAAGCGAGCTTCGACGAAAATTCCTGGAAGCCGACATGGGCATTAGCGGGGCAAACTTCGCCATAGCGCAAAACGGCGCCCTGGGGCTGGTTACAAACGAGGGTAACGGTCGGCTAGTGACGACTCTACCCCGCGTTCACGTTGCTCTGGTGGGCATCGACAAACTCGTCCCGGATGTCAAAACCGCCATGAAAATACTCACGGCCCTTCCCCGCAACGCCACAGGCCAGCTCATCTCCAACTACGTCACCTGGATTACGGGAGCGGTGGAATGCCAATCGGGGCCGCAGTCCCGCAAGATCATGCACATAGTCTTTCTGGACAACGGCAGGCTCGCCATGGCCAAAGACCCTGTCTTTTCGCAGGCTCTGCGGTGCATCCGGTGCGGGGCGTGCGCAAACGTCTGCCCGATCTACAAGCTTGTCGGCGGACATAACTACGGCCACGTCTATATTGGGGCCATAGGGCTGGTTTTGACCTACTTCTACCACGGCCGGCAAAACGCCCGGGCCATAGTCAAAAACTGCCTCAACTGCCGGGCCTGTAAATCGGTTTGCGCCGCCGGAATCGACCTCCCCATGCTGATAAAGGAGGTTCACCGGGCGATTCTTGCGGTGGAGGGCGAAAAGCCACTAAAAAACGTACTGCTGGAAAAGACGCTTGGCAACCGGCGGCTGTTTCACTTTTTGCTCAGAAGCGGTTCGATTGCCCAAAGGCCTGTAACCGAGGGGCCGTTCCTGCGGCATCTGCCGCTGATTTTCTCCGAAGAACACCGGTTTAGAAAGCTCCCCGCACTGGCCAGAGTCCCGCTGCGCGACCAGTGGGAACAGATCAACCCGGCGGTTGAAAATCCCCGCTACAAGGTGGCTTTCTTTGGGGGATGCCTCACCGATTTCGTCTACCCCGAACAGGGGCAGGCCCTTTTGGACGCCTGCCGGGACCGGGGCGTCCGCTTCGAATATCCCAAGGAACAGACCTGCTGCGGCCTGCCCGCGCTGATGATGGGCGAAAAGGAAATCGCCAGGCGGGTGGCCGTTCAAAACATAAAGGCCGTCGATCCGGCGGATTTCGATTACGTGGTGACCCTTTGCGCCTCCTGCGGCTCGCATCTGAAAGATTACGTCCGCCTTCTCTCGGACGAACCGCTCCTGGGCGTCAAGGCCGCTCAACTGAAGGATAAGGTAATAGACTTCAGCTCGTTCATGACAAAAGTCCTGAAAGTGGACCCCGGACTATTCCTTCCGGGGGGAGGCAAAACGGCCTATCACTCTCCGTGCCACCTCTGCCGGGGGCAGGGAGTGAGAAAGGAGCCCCGGGAGCTTCTGGCCACCGCCGGCTACGAGTATGTCCAGACCAAGGACGAGGAAGTGTGCTGCGGGTTCGGAGGCTCCTTTTCACTGGATTTTCCGGAAATTTCGGCGGAACTGCTCAAGCGCAAACTGGACAACGTGGCGGATTGCGGCGCCGAGACGCTGGTCACCGACTGCCCGGGGTGCGTTTTGCAGCTAAAAGGCGGAATGGAGAATAGAGGCGGCAAGATCAAGGTCAAACATATAGCCGAGCTTATCGCCGAACGGAGGAAATCCTGAGGGCGCAAAGCTTCAAATGGAGGCGATAATCCCGGTGATATTGTCCCTGCCCCCGGCTTCCAGGCAGGCGGCAAGCAGTGCGGCCAGTTTTTCCTTAAGGGTGACGTCGGCTGATATCAGCTCGGCGATCCGGCTCTCCGGTATGAGATCGTGGAGCCCGTCCGTGCTGAGCAGGACCTGGTCGCCCTCGGTTAGATCAAAGACGCCCGAATCGGGCTGATGCTCATCGCATCCTACGCACCTGGTCAAAACGCTGCCGTAAGGATGGACCCGGGCCTCTTCCCCGGTGATCTCCCCCTTTTTGAGGAGCATGCCCGCCAGCGTGTGGTCTTCGGTTATGCGAAGGAGCGCGCCTTGACGATAGCGATAGATGCGCGTATCGCCCAAATGAGCCCAGTAGGCCCATTGGCCGGCGATCAACAACGCGCTCAGGGTCGTACCCATCCCGCTGCAGGCAGGGTCTGCGCGTTCGCGTTCCCTGACCGCTTTCCCGGCTTTTTTTATGCGATCCACCAATTCGGCCAGTATGTTCTCGGCGCCGACAAAAGAGAAGCCTTCAAAACTCGACACGGCAAGTTCGGCGGCTACCTCTCCCGCCGCATGACCGCCCATTCCATCGGCAATGACCAAAAGAGCGTTTTGATCATCCAGGATATTCACGAGAAAACGATCCTCGTTGTTTTTCCTGTGTAAACCAACGTCTGTAAACGACTCGATTTGCATGTTGTGTCCGGGTTGAAGATTGAAAACGGTCCCATACCAGGTTGCGTTCAAGATTTGGCTGATGGGTTGCGCTTCGCTCCACCCATCCTTGTATCTTAAAAGAGCAAGAGCATGGGATTAACCGGGGTGGCGAAAGTATTTGTTGGGCTGCGCTACGCTTAGCCCAACCTACAGCCC
>JARLHP010000018.1 GCA_031292195.1 Syntrophobacteraceae bacterium | reverse complement strand
CCCGGCTGGCTGCGCCGGCGGGCAGATCGGCCGGGGGCGGATACCACCGTCAGTGTTAGGGGTCTCACCCGGTTAAAGACTTGCCAAAAGCTGAAAAAGACAAAAACGGTCCAATGATTAGAAGGATGGTACAGAAGATGTCTCGCATCAAAAGCCCCATTTATCCGGTCTTAATCCTCCTGGTCTTCGCCTGTTCCTATTTTGTCTATGCCGGCTTCCTGCGCCGTCCCCCCCTGCCGGAGGGGCTGATCGAAGCCAACGGGCGTATCGAGGGCGATCATGTCACCGTTTCGAGCAAATTCTCCGGACGCATTCAGAAGCTGCTGGTGCGGGAGGGAGACCTCGTGACCTCGGGACAAACGGTTATCGTTCTGGACGACACGCAGACGCGGGAGAAAGTGGCCCAGGCCAACCAGGCCTTTCTCGCCCTGCGGGAAAAGGTGCGGGCTTCGCAAATGGCGTTGGAAGTCCTGCGAAAAGAGGTCCCTCTGGCCATAGAGTCGGCCACGGCCGGAAGCGCCCGGGCCATGGCGGTCTCGTCGAAGGCCGAAGCGGTCGCGGGGCAGAGCCGCAGGGACGCCCGGCGCATGGAGCACCTTTTGTCGCAGGGAGCGGTGCCCTCTCAGAGGGCGGAGCAAAGTGATCTGGCCTTTAAAGAAGCGAGCGATCAAGCCTCGGAATCCCGCTCGGCCCTCACGCAGGCCCGCAAGCAACTGGAGCAGGCGCGACTTGGCTGGGACCGCATCAAGGTAAGAGAAGGCGAGCTGAGCGCGCTCCAGGCGCAGCTAAAACAGTCCTCGGCCGCCCTGGCCGAAGCCCGTAGCGTACTTTTGGATTTCGTCATAAAGGCGCCCGCCGGCGGCGTGGTTCTCACCCGGATTGCCAACCTGGGGGAAATGGCGGCCCCCGGCGCCCCGCTCCTGGATTTGGTCGACCTGGATCGCCTCTATCTGAAGGTCTACATACCGGAAGACCAGATCGGCAAGGTGAGAGTGGGGCTTCCGGCGCGCATCCACACCGACGCTTTCCCCGACCGGCCCGTACCGGCCACCGTGTCCATCATATCCTCGGAAGCCGAATTCACGCCCAAGGAAGTACAGACCGTAAACGAGCGGACCAAGCTGGTCTATGGGGTTAAGCTCTACCTCGACAAAAATCCCGACCACTTCATAACCCCCGGCATGCCCTGCGATGCGGTCATTCGGTGGAAAAAGAACGTGGCCTGGGAGGCGCCGCGATGGTAGGCGGTGGTTCCACGCCGCGGCCCCAAACCGCCAACCCGGTTGTAAAACTCCGGGCCTTTACCAAGAACTACGGCCGGCAGCAGGCGGTGTGCGGGGTGGACCTCGATATAGGGTTCGGAGAGATTTTCGGTCTCATCGGACCGGACGGCGCGGGTAAGAGCAGCGTCATGAAGGCCGTTGCCGGCGTGATGAGCTTCGATGCCGGTACGCTGGACGTCTTCGGCTCCCGCATCGATTCGGAGAGGTCCGCCGAACGGGTCAAGGAGCGCCTCGGCTTCATGCCCCAGGGACTGGGCCAAAACCTCTACCCCGACCTTTCCGTGGACGAAAACATCGATTTTTTTTCCCGCTCCCGCCTGGTCCCGCGACAGGAAGCCGAGGAGCGCAAGCGGATCCTGCTGGAGATGACCCGGCTTACCCCTTTTCGCCGCCGCCCCATGAAAAACCTGTCCGGGGGCATGAAGCAGAAACTGGGGCTGGTCTGCACCCTGATCCACGAACCGGGGCTGGTAATTCTGGACGAACCCACCACCGGCCTCGACCCCGTTTCCCGGCGGGACTTCTGGACGATCCTCTCCGTGCTCCTGCGCGAAAAAAAGATAACGGCCCTGGTCTCCACCGCCTACATGGACGAAGCGTCCCGCTTCCACAACCTCTCGCTTTTCTACGGCGGACGAGTCATTGCGCAGGGCAGTCCGGACCAGATCATGGCCGCAGTCCCGGGGTCTTTGGTGGCGTTTGAAACGAAGCGCCAGTCGCAAGTCCTGGCGGGCCTCAAAACGCGCTTTAGCGACGTGCAGGCTCGCGGTTCCTGGCTGCGGGTTTTCGTAAAGGGCGCGGGGGAAAAGGAGGCGGCCCGGCAGGTGAGACAGGCCGCCGGCGCCGCGGGGGAAGATATCGCCGAACTGCGCTCCGGTCCGCCCGAACTGGAAGATATCTTCATCGCCCTGTTGCGGGAAAAAAAGCTTACCTCCGAGGGTTCGCACTCCGCGGCCTGGCTGGCCGAAAGCTCCGCTCCCTCTATCCGGGAGGTCCCCCCCAATGGCGGGGCCGACATAGAAGCCCAAAACCTGGTCCGGGATTTCGGGACCTTTCGGGCTGTGGACGGGGTGAGCTTTCGGGTGGAAAGAGGGGAGATTTTCGGGCTCCTGGGCGCAAACGGGGCCGGCAAGAGCACGGTCATCAAGATGCTGGTCGGACTTTTGCCCCCCACGGCCGGTACGGGCTATGTCGCCGGCCACGGGATGCTTCAGGCCCCCCGCGCCATAAGAGAGCGTATCGGGTACATGTCGCAGGTGTTTTCTCTCTACCGGGATCTCACGGTTGTCGAAAACATAAGGCTTTACGCCGGCATATATGGACTGGACCGCAAACAGTCCAGGGCCAGGACCGACTGGATTTTGGAGATGGCCGAACTGGCCGGCCATGAGGACCACCAGACCGAGGCCCTGCCCATGGGGGTCCGCCAGCGGCTGGCCCTGGGCTGCGCCCTGGTGCACAGTCCGCGGATTCTCTTCCTCGATGAACCCACCTCCGGAGTCGATCCCATAGGGCGGCGCAGATTCTGGGATATTCTCTTTCGGCTCTCGCGCCACGAAATGGTATCCATTCTGATCACCACCCACTACATGGGCGAGGCGGAACACTGCGATCATCTGGCCCTGATGTACGGGGGGAAAGTGGTCGCGGATGCCTCTCCGGAAGAGATGAAAAACCGGTTGGCCCTGCAGGCGGGGCAACTCCTGGAGGTAAAAACCGACAACCCGCTGCCGGCCATGAACGTACTGCGGGAAGCCGGCTTTGAAGGCGTCTCCATTCACGGCAGGCAAATTCATCTTCTGGCCCGCGACCCCGGGGCGGCGGAGCGCCATATCCGGGAACTCCTGGCCCAAAAGAGCATCAGCCTGCTGGCCATTTCCGAGCAGCCGCTGTCCATGGAAGACGTGTTTGTCTATCAGGTGATGAACCTGGAAAAAAACGGGGGGAAAACCGCATGAATCTAAAGCGCATTTTGGCCGTGACCTCCAGGGAGTCGCGCGGGATGGTGCGGGACAAACTCTTTTTCGCCATGGCCTTTATCGTGCCCTCGCTGCTCATCCTGACCTTCGGCTACGGGCTCTCGCTCGATGTGATGCACTCGCCCATCGCCGTATTGGACTACGACCGCACGCCCATGAGCCGTGATTACCTCCATCGCTTCATCGACTCGCCCAGCTTCAGCTTCCAAGGTTTTTTGAAGTCCGAGCGCGATATTTATCCGCTGCTTGCAAGCGGCAAGGTGCGAGCGGTGATGATCATCCCCGAACATTTTCAGAAAAGCCTTCTGGCCGGAAGGCCCACGGCTGTGCAGACCCTGATCGACGGCACATTCCCGTTTCGCGCCCTGACGGTCAAGGGCTACGTGATCGGTATCAACAATGCCTTCAATATGTCCGAGTTTTCCCGCTATCTGTCCCGGACCGCCGGAATGAGCCAAGAGAGGGCGCTCTCCACTCTTTCGCCCATCAGGACCGAAGTGCGCTGCCTCTATAACCGAAACCTCAGGAGCGACTGGTCCATCGCCCCAAGACTGATGATGATGGTCATGATGATCTGCCCGCCGTTTCTCACCGCCATGGGTGTGGTGCGCGAAAAGGAAACCGGGGCCATATACAACATCTATTCTTCCACCATCACCCGTGGGGAATATCTCATTGGAAAGCTCGCCCCTTATGTCCTCGTCTCCATCTGCAACATGGCGGTGCTGTGGTTCATCGCCACCGAGGTGTTCGGGGCCCCCTTCCGGGGAGACCGGTTGTTTTTCTTCGCGGCCTCCATTCTCTACGTTATCTGCACCACGGGAATAGGGCTGATCGTCTCGGTGATGGTAACCACCCAGGTGGCCGCCGCCCTGGTCACCTTCATCGTCACCGTGGTCCCGACCGTCTTTTATTCCGGAATGTTCGTCCCCGTCGGCTCGCTTAGCCAGGCGGGAAGAATCGTGGCCCGACTGCTGCCCGCCATGTACTACACCAACATCGTCACCGGCTGCTTTCTAAAGGGGGTGGGCTTTGAAGTGCTGTGGAGCGATGCGCTCGTCCTGGCGGTCTATGCCGCTTCTCTTTTTATGATCGGCTATTCGCGCTTCCACAAAAGGCCCGCGTCATGACAAAACTTGCCCGGGTTCTCCTCCGCGGCATGACGCCCCTCTACCTCCGCTTCCTCGTCTGGCTGCGCCGGTTGCGGGTGATGACCGTAAAGGAGCTTCTCCAGTTCTCGCGGGACGGGGCGCTGATCCTGTTCATGGTCTATGCCTTCACCTTTGATATTTACCTGGCGGGCTCGGGGGTGAAGCTCCAACTGAACATGGCTTCCACCGTAATCCATGACAACGACCGAAGCTTTGCCTCAAGGGAACTGATCGACCGGTTTCGCCCGCCCGTCTTTAACGTGGAGGGCTCAATCTCCCGGGCCGATGAAGGGACTCACCTGCTCGACCACGGCAAGACGATGATAGTGCTGGACATTCCTCCCCGGTTCCAGCAGTCTCTTCTTAGCGGCGCCCCGACCCACGTCCAGGTGCGACTCGACGCCTCCAATTCCGTCCTGGGCATGTTCGCCTCCAGTTTTTGCCGGCGCATTGTGGAGTCCTTCGGCTTCCAGACGGGTTTAAAAAGGTTGGGCGTGGACCCCCGGCGACTCCAAAGCGGTCCGCAGGTCAAGGACTCTTACCGTGTCTGGTTCAACCCCAACCAGGACGACAGATGGTTCATGTCCATAGCGGAACTGCTCAATATCATCACCCTTTTCGCCATACTCCTTCCGGCCTGCGCCATGGTGAGAGAAAAAGAAAGGGGAACGGTGGAGCAGCTCCTGGTGACCCCGCTCACCACCTTTCAGATCATGTTTCCAAAGGTCCTGGCCATGGCCGCGGTTATCCTGGCGGGAACGAGCATCAGCCTTTTCGGCGTTCTGAGGTATTGTTTCGAGGTGCCCTGCAGGGGGAGCATAATCCTGTTTTACGCCATCACCCTCCTCTACGTCTTTACCACCGCCGGGCTGGGCCTGGTCATCTCCACAATCGCCCGCAACCTGGGCCAGGCCGGCATGATGGCCATCATCACCTACGGCCCGATGATCTTTCTATCCGGCGCCTGGACCCCGCCGGAAGCGATGCCCCGCTTCATAAGGCTTCTGATGCTTCTCTCCCCGCTGCATTACTACATAGACGCGAGCTACGGCGTGTTGCTGAAAGGCGCCGGCCTGACTCTTCTGCGCGATTCCATCCTGGGCATGGCCATACTTGGCGGGGCGCTGTTCGGGCTGGGCATGTGGCGCATGCGCCGGCAGTTTCAGTAAAGAATAAATAGTAACGAATCGACCCCGGGGTGCGACGGAATACCTGGCAGGTTCTACGCCCAAATGATTTCCAGCCCGTAGGATTTGAACTGGCGATCCGCTGTAACCACGGGCATTCCCTCGACTATTGACTGTGAAATGATCAGCCGGTCGAAGGGGTCCTTATGGTGATGAGGCAGCCGGGCGACCTGCAGCGCATGAATATGCTGAACAGGCAAAGAGGAGATGCCGTCACGCATCAGCCTCTTGAGTACGAAATTCTCCGGCGGCTCGGGAAGATTGAGCTTTCCGATGGAATACTTGATGGCAATCTCCCAGGAACTGGCCGCCGACAGGAAGACGGTGTCGGAGTCACTTTCAAGAATCCGTCTGGCTTGCCCGCTCAATTTTTCCGGTTCGCTCAGCCATAAAAGCCAGCAGTAGGTATCTAGAAGGACATTCATGACTCAAAAGCTTCCAGGACTTCCGAGGGAAGGGGGGCATCGAAATCAGCGGGGACGCAAAACGCTCCCCGATCCCGACCTCCGGTACGTTTCTGCGTTGCATGATCGTAGGGCACGAGCCGGGCAACCGGCTTTCCCGCTTTGGCGATCACTATCTCTTCCCCCGCCCCTACGCGCGCCAGAAGACGGGAAAAATGGGTCTTCGCCTCGTGAACGTTAACGGAAACCATATCCGAACTCCCGCTGTCAATTTTCCCGCTATCCTGCGAAGTGCAGGAATTAATTTACACCCCCGTAATAAAGTAGACTAAGGCATGGACTAAGTCAAGGAGCATGGTCTTAACGACAGGGGCATTCTGTTCCAACGGAAATTTATTGTAAGCCCGGGGCGCGAAGCGCCGGGAGGGGCCGACAGGGTCTTTTCAGGCCAACTCCGCACTTCCCCGCCGGAAAGCCTGAACCATGAGAAGTTTTTGCCCGGCCGCCGTCTCCAGGCCGGGCAAAAAATGGTCCCCTCTGTGCCTCTGTGCCTCTGTGGTAGATTTTTCTCACCGCGGTACGCCTCTGCGCTCAGGAAGCCGACGCCCTCATTGGCAATCCCGACCGCGGCGGCACGCCGCTCTTGACTTAACCCCTTCCAAGAGCTTTAATCGCGCCGCGACCTCCAGACCTGGCGGAAAATATCGCCGCCAGGTATTTTTCGAACCTATGCCGATTTTCGGCCGAACGGATAAATGCGGTAATGGCCTCCGACAGGAATTCAACCAAACCATGGCGAAGATTGGCGACCTTATGCGTGATCGCCGCGGTGGCGATTTCCCCATGGTCACACTGGATCGCGTTGGCCCTGGCCGGATTGGGGGTTGCGGCGGGCGTTCCGCACTGGTTTAAACGCTCCTGGGGGGAGCTGCTGAAATCCATTGGTCTTATCCCCTCAGGTTCGGACGGCACAACCGATTCGCGCCTTTCCACCGAAGATAAAATCCGCGGAGAGATGCCCCGGCCGCCCCACCGACCAAGTTTTCTCACGCCCTCTCACGGTCCCTTGGGGCGCATGCGTGAGGCCCCACCCAAAGTCGAATCCATTCCCGTCTATTCTTTGGGGAAACGGAAATTCCGGCCCAACGCCCCAAAGTCTTCCGGGCCGGTGGTGCTTCCTCAAAATTCCATACGGCTTGCCGCTGACAGCCCTGTTCCGGGCAAGGGCCATGAGGCGGGCGCCGGCCCCAAAGAAGTGATCGATCGTTCGTCCATACTGGAAGACTTTCACAAACGCTATCGGACCCAAAAGCCTCTCCCCCCGAAGGAGGAACCCCCGAAACCATCCCTGCCCAGTCTGGCGGAGACTATGGAGGAAGTCCGCCGGCGTCTTGAGGTGGCCCGTGCACGACGGGCGCCGGCCGCCCCCCGGCAGCCGAGCGCCAAACAGGAGGAGCAAAAGGAGCAAGCGCCACCCCCCGGTGCTTCCAGCCCTGACTCCGGAGGTTATCCCACGGGACTTCTCATCCCCGCCTGGTCAACGGCCAGGGAGCAAAAAACGGCCGGCCATACACCTCGGTCTTTCGCTCCGGAGCAAAGCGCGGCCGGCCCCGGGCCAATGGTAAAGGAAGCGCCTCTTTCCCCGTCGCCCCCGCCTTCGGTTAAGGGGTTCTCGCATGAAACCCGGGTTGCCGAGACGCCCGCCGGCAAAACGCAACCCAAACCGGACAGGTGTGAGACAGGCGCCGCCAGCCCTCCTTTCGGCCCTGAAGCGAGCTGTGATTTATGCCTGCCCCCCCCGTCACTCCTTCACCCCGCGGACTGCGCGGTCGCCCCGGTGAGCCAGGACGATCTGATAGACGGCGGCATCCTGATCGAAGAAAAGCTGGCTGAATTTCGGGTGAAGGTGAACGTGCAGGACGCTTACGCCGGCCCGGTTATCACCCGCTATGAGGTGCAGCCCGCGGTGGGTGTGCGCGGCGGCCAGGTGGTGAGCCTCATGAAGGATTTGGCCCGCGCCTTGGGGGTTGCCTCCATTCGGGTGGTCGAAACGATTCCGGGTAAGACATGCATGGGGATGGAAGTCCCCAATGCGCGCCGCCAGATGATTCGCCTCTCGGAGGTGCTCTCCTCGGAGGTTTTCCGGGCGCATGGCTCCAAGCTGGCCATAGCTCTTGGAAAGGACATCATCGGCGAGCCCGTGGTGGCCGATTTGGCCAGAGCCCCCCACTTGTTGGTGGCCGGGACGACCGGTTCGGGTAAATCCGTGGGGCTAAACGCCATGATACTGTCGCTCCTCTACCGGGTGACGCCCGCCGAGGTGCGCTTCGTGATGATCGACCCCAAGATGCTCGAACTCTCCATCTACGACGGCATTCCCCATCTGCTGGCCCCGGTGGTGACGGACATGAAGCTTGCGGCCAACGCGCTCAACTGGTGCGTGTGGGAGATGGAGCGGCGCTATCGCCTGATGAACTGTTTTCATGTTCGCAATCTGGCCGGCTACAATCAGAAAGTGCTGGACGGCGCAGCCGGCGGGGAACCACTCCTCGACCCTTCCTCCCCGGAGGGGCGCATATCGCTTTCCCCGCTCCCCTACATAGTGGTGGTAATCGATGAGCTGGCCGATTTGATGATGACCACGGGCAAGAAAATCGAGGAACTGATCGCCCGGCTGGCCCAAAAAGCTCGGGCTGCGGGCATTCATCTCATCGTGGCCACCCAGCGCCCTTCGGTCGATGTCATTACCGGGCTGATCAAGGCCAACATTCCGACCAGGATCGCCTTTCAGGTTTCCTCCCGGATCGACAGCCGCACGATTCTGGACCAGATGGGCGCCGAATGCCTGCTGGGACAGGGCGACATGCTCTATCTGCCCCCCGGCACCGGCTATCCGCAACGGGTGCACGGCGCTTTTGTGGCCGACGAGGAGGTCCAGGTGGTAGCCGAATACCTCAAGGGGTTCGGAGAACCTCACTATCTGGAAGAAGTGCTGAGCGGACCGGCGGACGCGGGAGAAGATGGCGCCCCTGATGCCGATCGGTTCGGGGAGGAAGCCGACCCCCTCTACGACGATGCCGTGGCCTTCGTCGTCAACTCCCGCCGCGCCTCGATCTCCTCTGTTCAGCGCCATCTGCGGATCGGCTACAATCGAGCGGCCAGGATGATCGAACAGATGCAAGCCTGCGGTCTGGTCAGCCCGATGGAGAGCAACGGTAACCGTACGGTCCTGGTGCCGTCGCGGGAAGAGTAATCCGCTTCCCCGGGGCTGCCGGAAAAAGGCTAAAACGCATAGGCCAGCGTCAGGGAAAGAGTGTTCTGATCCGACCAGACTTTGACGCCGTTATTGAATCGCATGTCCATGTCATATGTAGGGTTCACCAGGCGATGCCATCCCGTGGTGGAAAGGCTCAGAAAATCCGCCTGCATGGTCAGTGAGAGGTTCTTCGTCAGGCCGGCCTTGACGCCTGCCGTCCCATGCCGGCCATCTCCCCGGGTGTCCTCGTAAGTGAAGCGGTTGCCTTCCCGCAGCAGATGGTGGTCCACGTTGGCGCCTTCCACATATGCCCAGTCAAACTGGAGGAGCAGGACCAGGCTCTCCAGCCTGAAAGGTTTTCCCAGATCGATGGCCGCGCGTCCCCCCACAAAATATTGCCGGTACTTTTGCTTAAAGTCGATACCGTTGCCCGGCAAAGGGGTGGTTTCTCCGGTGGTAAGGTCGCGCTGCTCGCCGTCGTGGGTGACAAAATGCAGATTCTGGCAGCGAAACCCGGCCAACGGGCGCAAGTCGAGCCACTGTGGCTGGTATGTCCAGTCGGAGATTTTCAAGTCCATATCGGTGCTGGCGATATAGCTGGTGGCAATGTGACATTGCGATTCACTGTAGATGGTCTTTAGCGAAGGGTGGGTATCGTCGTCCCAGTCCGAGTCGCGCATGTGCCCGTTCGCCTGCTGCGATGCGTTTGTAAGGAATTCCCCGCCAACGGAAAACCGGGAAAAGTTCGCCCGCATCTTCCCTCCGACCCACCAGGAGTCCATGGGAAACTCCAGCCGGCTGAGGGGCTTTTGGTAGGGAGGGTAGGGATTTCCGAATTCATAGGAAGTGTGACTGCCGAGGAAGCGCTCCGTTTCAGGACCAAGCGAAAAACTTTCCAGATACGGAATGACCCATTTTTCATGGACTGCGGGGATTGCACCCCCATCCCGCAACGCTGTGTCCCCGACGGGCGCCCGGGCCCCAACGGGTCCGCAGAAAACCAGCAGGACCAACGCCGTGATCACCAGGCCCCCCGTTTTGGGTCTCATTATCATTTACCCCCTGACATATCCCCAGTCGATGACGGTATCTTCGGTTCCCGTGTATTTTTTCAGTCGAACGTGCAACCGCTTGTCACCACCGGCCACCACCTCTTCGGTCTCCACATAGTCGCCACCCTTGCCCGCGGAGTCCACCCAGGTCCCGCTATTGGCATAGATGCTGAAACAGGCGTGCGGGTCCTCACTGACAGTCTGAATACCATCGGCCACAGGGACCCCTTTGAGGCAGGGTTGGTGGGTATGTCCGAAGATTACGACCTCATGCGCTTCGGCGGACCCGGGATAAAAATGGACCAGTTCCGCCGCTTCATACAGGGTGTCCCGTTCGTTAATGAGGGCCGTATTGGCCTGTACCAGCCGCGCCCGGGCAGAGTGAGCCCAGTCCGAATAAAGGCCGCTGAAACGCGCTTTGACGTCACCCACCGACAGCGCCCCGGCGTTGTAACCCGGAATGTCATCCAGTGTGTAAATACTCTCCAGGGTCAACCCCGTCCCCTCGTCCAAGCAGATGGCGGAGAACACGTCTCCGATGAGACTGATCGGATCGGCTGCCCAACTCTTCAGAAAGTTGGAGAAAATATGGGGCAGGGTCTGGCTGTTTCCGGTTTTTGAAGCTTGATAGGCCACGCAGCGGGTAACAAAATATCCCAGCGGCAGAAAAGAGTCCGGGTTGGTCCAGACGTCCGGAGCATTGAAAAGGCAGTAACGGTTGCCGTGCTCGGCGATCAGGGCGCCGTCCTCGTATTTTCCCGACGGCAAGTCGGTATCGCACCTGAAATCGATACCGGGAAAGGTTTGCACGATATAATCCCTTACGGGCGACAACTGTTCGCGGCTCATCGCCATGTCATGATTGCCGGGCACATAAATGAGTTTTCCGGCCAGGCCCAACTCTTTCATTTTGGCAACTACCTGCTGGTTGGTGTCGTTTTCGCAGATCAGTTCGAACGTGGTTACCGGGGTATAATCCATCGGGATGTTCCACTGGTCGAAAAGGTCGCCCAAAATCACCACCGCCTTCACGTCGGCAGCTCTTAGCTGCTTATCCAGAAACTTTTCCAGAAATGGAGCATTGGTGTTGAACCAGACATAGGGGCGCCGACCGGATACTTCCTTGTCATATCCCATGTGAATGTCGCTGATAAAAATTTGTTTTGAAGGTTCCACGGTTCCTCCTCCTCTTGTCTGGATTGGTTTGACTTGATACATCACTACTGTCCGGTAAAATTTGAATCGGCAGCGATAAACGTTTGATTTCTAAAGCCCTTTGGCATAATTTCCCGTTTTCGATTTGAATTTGGGTAGTGCTGTCCGCACGGCATTCATGGATTAGATCTGACACTCGGGCCAAAATGTGATGCCTGTTTTTGTAGGGTGGGCAAGGCCTTATCTTGCCCACCTTTTCGGTGGGCACGGTGAAACTGTGCCCACCCTACACATTCGCCGCCGCTTTTGAAATTGACCGGACAGTAGTGTTGATACTTATTCTTTGCCGGAAAAATCAGTCCATTTCGGCCCGCGCTTTTTCCGTTCCAACGGTTCAATCATCATTGTCGGCAAGAACCTTCTCGATGCGCCGATCCGGCACGAGCCAGATCAAGGCGACCAGCACATAGAGACCCTGGGAAATCCAGTGAGACCAGAACGCCGCTCCAATGGCCACAAAGTAGATCAGAGGTGATATCTTTCCTTTCCAGTCGCCGCCAATGGCCTTTTTCAAAAGGGATTCCCGGCCCTGCGAAGCAATGATGATTTGTTGGAGCACCACGTACGATATCGCGGCCATGAGCAGAATTACACCGTAAATGGCCGAAGGCGCCGGGTCGAAGTGGTTTTCTCCCATCCAGGCCGTGGCGAAGGGGAAAAGCGACAGCCAGAACAGCAGGTGCAGGTTGGCCCAAAGCATGGGTCCTGTCACCTTTTGGCACGTCTGGAGCATATGGTGGTGGTTGTTCCAGTAAATGCCAACGTAGATGAAACTGAGGAGATAACTCAAAAACAGGGGAATCAAAGGCTTGAGGGCCTCGATATTTTCCCCTCGCGGCACCTTCATTTCCAGCACCATGATGGTGATGATGATGGCGATCACGCCATCGCTGAATCCTTCCAGCCTGCCCTTGTCCATGTAAACCTCGCGATTCCGGCATCAAGTCAGCCGGGCTGACGTTAAAAGTCTAAGGAGTACCCGATTCACCCATTCACCGATTCACCGGCTCTTTGAAGTTTCTTCAACGCAACCATGTCTCCATAGCTGAAGTCGGGGCGGCGGCAGGCGAAAAAGGTGTTATTGTGGTAGAGCGGTTCGGCCCCGATGTCAAAGGTGGAAACGGCCACGGCCTTGTCCCACATGAGCGTTCCGGGAATGGGGGAAAACTCGGCGACACGCGGCTGGGCCCCGCTTTGCCGCACAAAGCGGATGGACTGGGCGACTTCTTCGACCGTTTGGCCGGGCAGACCGCAAAGCAGATAGGTCCCCACGTCCTCTTGGGAAAAGCCGGCTTTAAAGAGATTGCAAACCGCTTCCAGGTACATTTCGGCATCCACCTTGCCGCCCCATTCCAGGCTCCTGCCGTCCAGGGCGGTCTCCAGCCCCAGGCGAACAGTCCTGAACCCCGCAGCATACAACAGATCGCACCACTGCCTGGAAAGCGCCCTCACATGCAGAGCGTTGGGAACGTGGAAGCGAATCTTCGGACCCTGCCCGGCTATTGTTTCGAGCACGGGCCTTAGGGTCTTTTCCGCATCGAGCAGCAGCGCGTCGTCATAGAAGGCAAAATCCCTTACCCCCAGGACGTCACGGCCCCATGCAATCTGCTCCATTATGCGGTGAGCGTCGAGTTTTGCGCGTTTGGGTTGAAGCCTTGCGGACGCACAGTAGGGGCATCGGTAGGGGCATCCCACCCCGGTCAGAAGAGGCGCGTAATCGGGCGCCGGTTTCAGTAGATCCAGGGCCGGAAGCGGCCAGGCATTAAAATCGCCCCAAACGTCTCCGTTGCTCGGGCAAAAGCCGGTAAGCGCGCAAATCATGTCGGGAATTCGGGCCAAATCCTCCGTTACGACCCGGTCGGCGCCGCTCCACCGCGCGGCATGAGAGGGGCATAACCTGGCGTATATTCCGCCAAGCCAAACGGGGACTCCGGGAAAGACCTCGCGCACCATGCGGATCGCGTCCAAAACTCCCGGATACCAGTAAGTCATAACGGAAGTGACCCAGACCATATCGGGTCTTTCGATTTCCGAAAGCTTTCGCCGAAAGCTTTCGGGGTGAATCCCGTGGCGGTGGAAATACCGAGGAAAACCCGCGTAAGGCTCGGGCTTGGGGATGCGCATCCGGGGGTATTTGCCGGTCCCGAATTTCCTGTCCCTGCCGGGAAGCACCCCGGGGTGGGAGTTCGTGAAAGGGTCATGCCTGTCCAGGCAGTCGATGAACGTCGTGCCGCACCCTCCCTCTCTAAGAAGGGAGGCCAGATAGAGCAGGCCCAGGGGCTTTGCCCACAGATCGTGGGCCGCAAAATCGGTAATCCAGGGATTTATCAGCAAAACCAGGGGCGCCCGAGGCTTATGTATCATGCCGGCTTTCCAGACGAGGTCGGGTTATTGTTTTTTTAGGGGTGGACGGAAAAAATCTACATCCCACTCTATTTTTTTATATCCTTGGAAAGTTGTAAAGATCTGATCGACAGGTAAGAATTAAAGGGACCCGATCTTGCGTGCTATAATTTAAAATAATGGAACCTGAAAGCGGGCAACTTGCAATGAATGAACATATCACGCCGGAACCTGTTGCCGAAAACACCGGCGCGGTCGAAGTCGTCGATAAGGGGGACGACTCCCCTGGCGGAGCTTCGCCGTCGTGCGGCCCGACCGCGCTTGCCGGCCGTGTGGCGGACTTTCCCCACCTGCCGGGCATATACATTTTCAGGGACGCGGGCGCAACGGTCCTTTACGTCGGCAAGGCCCGGGACCTCAGAAAACGCATCGCAAATTATTTCCGAAGCGCCGACGCCGTGGATATCAAAACCCGCATGATGCTCAGCAAGGCCGCCGAACTCGAATACGCCCTCACATCCTCCGAGAAGGAAGCCCTGCTCCTGGAAGCCAGCCTGATAAAAAAATACAGGCCGCGCTACAACGTCGTGCTTCGAGACGACAAGAACTACCTTTCCATCCGGATCGACCCCCGCGACCCCTTTCCCAGGCTGGATATCGTCCGGCGGTTTCAAAAGGACGGGGCGCTCTATTTCGGACCGTACACATCGGCCAGGGCCGCCCGCGACACGCTCAAATACCTCCACCAGCTCTTTCCGCTGAGACTTTGCCGGGGCAAAAAACTTATCCCGCGCGAACGGCCCTGCCTCAATTATTCGATGAACCAGTGTCTTGGCGCCTGCGCGGACAAGGTGTCCCGCGAAGATTACATGAAGATGGTCGAGGAGGTGACGCTTTTTCTGGAAGGAAAGACCGATGTCCTCCAAAAACAGCTCACCCAAAGGATGCAGGATGCCGCCCAAGCCCTCAATTACGAGCTTGCCGCCTTCTATCGCGACCGGTTGCGAAACGTGGTGACCACCATCGAAAAGCAGCATATCGTCTCCGACCGTTTCATGGATCAGGACGTTTTGGGCATTTGCCGGGAGGAAGACCGAACCGAGCTTGTGGCGCTTTTCGTCCGACAGGGTGTTCATTCGGGCCAAAGAACCTTCGATCTCAAAGAGGCCAAGGGCGACAGCGCCGAGCTGATTTCGGCCTTCATTCAGCAATACTATTACCAGGGCGGGTTCATTCCCGACGAGGTGATCGTTCCGGTTCCGCTGGAAACGGAAACGGTCCTTGCGGAATGGCTCTCGGATATGAAGGGCAGGCGCGTGCGGGTGTGGGCGGCCCAAAGGGGCGACCGGAAGCACCTTCTGGAGATGGCCGATGCCAACGCGCGCGAAGGGCTTAACAGCCGCAGGCGCTGGCAAAAGCGCGACACCGCCATCCTGGAAGCTCTTAAGAACTTGCTCAGGCTTCCAAGAACGCCCGAACGGATTGCCTGCGTGGACATCTCCAACATCCAGGGGCATCACGCCGTGGGGGCCGTTGTGGTCTTCGATCACGGGCGGCCCGACAAGAACTCCTACCGGCGTTATAGGATAAGGCTCACAAGCGAACCCGACGACCCGGCGATGATGTCCGAGGTGATAGACAGGCTCTTTGAAAACGACCCGCAACTCTCCACCAGCCTCGACCTGCTTCTGCTCGACGGAGGCAAGGGGCAGCTAAACACAATCGTGCGGCTGATGGAGCAAATCAGCCCGCCTGAGCCGCTTCCGCTGGCCTCCATCGCCAAGGAACGAGAATCCGACATCGGGGAAAAAGGAAAAGGGCTCTACGAAAAAATCTATCTGCCCGGCCGCAAGAACCCGCTGTTTCTGCACCGCCATCCGGACATTTTGCACCTGCTCCAGCGAATACGCGACGAAGCCCACAGGTTCGCCATAACCACCTATCAAAACGTCCACAGGACTTCGCTTTTGACCTCGGCCCTGGACGGTATTCCCGGAATAGGCCCGGGCAGAAGGCAGATGCTCCTGCAGCGCTTCGGCAGTATCGATGCCATTCAGGAAGCCACAGTCGACGAACTGGAAAGCGCAGGCCTTCCCCGCAAGGTTGCTCAAAGCGTCCCCCGCGTGCTTTCCGAAATGGAAAGCAGGGCTGTTTTGGCGGAGCGGGAAGCAGAAAACGGCCCACGGGAAAACCACCCGTGAAATCTAGCTGACTTTAACCGCTCGTTTCCAGCGGATGATCACAAAAAGGGCCATCCCGGCGGCAAGAAGCACTCCCACCCCCAGGTCCACCTGGTGAGAATATTGCTGGACCACCTCCCACCTCTGCCGCAGGTACATCCCGCATACCAGCAGGAAGGTATTCCAGAGCGCCGCGCCTAATAGCGTGGCGGTTAAAAAAGGCAGGATCTTCATTTTACCCGTCCCGGCCGGGATAGAGATAAGATGGCGCACAACGGGCGTGAACCTGCTTATGAAAATAGCCAGCGCCCCTTGGCGCCGGCCGAAAAAGCGCTCGGTCATTTCCAGATCGTGCGGATTTAGCAGCATGTACCTGCCCACTTTTAGCACAAACGGTCTTCCACCATAATAGCCCATGGCATACGAGATCGCCGACCCTATCAAGGAACCGACACTGGCCGCCAGAATGGCCATCCGCAGGTCCCACCGGCCGTCGGCCACCAGAAATCCGACAAAGGGCATTACGGCTTCGCTCGGGATGGGAACAACCATGCTCTCGAGAGCCATCAGGAAAGTTGCGCCAAGGTATCCCGCTTGTTCAAGGCAGGGAATCGCCAGTTTCGACACGAGGTCTGTCAGCATTCAATTTTTCCAGTTCACCGGATGAGAAGGAGCACTTGGGAGGGTATAAAAAAACAGAAATTGAAGACAATTTCCAGAACATTCTCTTGCTCCGCGTGATTTGCGGCCCAGCGCCCCTCAGTTTTCCATTTCATGCTATTTAAATGTTGGCAGGAATACCCCGAATCATATATTAATCCGGTATAAAGGAGTTTGCAACGCACCTGAGGGGCCCCGCGTTCAAATATGAAAGAAGGCGAAGTAATCCGATATCCGATCGAAGATTCGATTGACCTCCATACCTTCAGGCCCAAAGAGGTCAGGGAGCTTCTCGACGACTACCTGGAAGCCGCCAGCCGGAAGGGATTTACCGAGGTTCGAATAATCCATGGAAAGGGTACGGGGGGCCTGCGCCGGATAGTCCATTCGGTGCTCGAAACGCATCCACTGGTGATTTCGTTTGGCGAAGCCGGCCCCGAGGCCGGTGGGTGGGGCGCCACAATCGCCGCCATCAGGCCCCGGGGGCCGGGGAAGGCAAAATAGAGGCCATGACAAAAATTCGACTCGGGGGAATCAAGATCCTGGAAGGGCGCTCCTACGCGGGGTGGTCGTGCCAAAAGGCCCAAAACGCGTTGGCGCATATCTGCACCCAGATGGGTGTGGAGAGAATCAACCTCAGCCAGGTGACACTCATCGCCGATGACGGAAAGGGGCGTTGCTCGACCTCCCTGTCTACCGAAACCGGAGGCAGTTTCACCAGTTATTTTCTGATAAAGCTCGATACCGGCGTAGAGCCGCAACTCAGCCGCGATACGACCATACTGTCCGTCTTTCCCCACGACCGCAGGCCGGTCATAATGGGAGCGCTTCTCGAGCTGGCCGGACAAGAGGAGCTGCACACCCTGGCCATCGCCAGCTCCCCCTCGGCCCTCTCGATCGTGGTTCCATCGGAGGACATGAAAGCGACCATCGACTCCATCTTCGGCGCCTTTGAGTTTCCCGCCTATGGTTCCCCCCTCAAGTGGGAAACCGCCTATGTGGGTAAAGAGGAACTCTTCAAAGATGTCGTGGGCTCCTACGAGGAACAGGACATCAAAGTCTACAGCGTTTTGGACCTGCCCAATCTTGACTTTTGGACCCTGCTTTTGACCCGCGGGGAACTGATCGAGGTGGGGCGGGCACTAAGAGAAATCGACGGACTCGGAACCAAGATGCCTTTCCTGGTAGCCGATTGCAGCTATCCCGAAGAAACGGTCCTCAGTTTCTGTGTCCCAGCCTCACAGCGCCAGGGTGTTGGCAATGCGCTCGATTCCCACGCGCCACATGTCGCGCGCTCCATTCAGGATGCGGCGGGCGTCTTTTTCCACGGCCCTCATTTCGGGGACCGCTACCGGATTGCCGGCCCCCTGACCAACAGTATGCAAAAGGCGGGCATAAACCCGCTGGCCTTGAGCTGCGCGGTTCATTCCATTTCCGTGATCCTCAGGGCCCGGGACCTTCCCCGTGGAATAGAGGCCATTAAAACCAAATTCCATGTGCCTGCCGCCGGTTAGCAACGGCAAAAATAAAAAGTCAAAAGGCAAAAGTGAAAGGCTCCGACCTTTTGCCTTTTGGACGTTTTCCCCGCTGAGACGGAATAACCCTGCAACCTTGCCGCGCCATTGACACACCAACCAGCCCGTCTTATGTGAAACGGAAGAACTTGACGGGGTTGCCGATATTCGACCTTCTGTGAAAAGCACATCAAATTACGGATTTCCTTTGAACCTTTATTGCAGCCAAGAGTCCCGCCGCGGCGCCACGAGAAGAACTTCCGCGCCTTCGTCTTATCTTTTCCGAAGAAGGAAATCGGCAGGACCGATCAGCTCGCTCGGCCGATTGCTCTTTGCAAACGGCCTGTCCCTGATCAGCCTGGACGACAGGGCCCTTTTGAACAGGGCCTTTCAACTGACGGGGCTCGACGATCTCGGCGATCCGTCGTCCCGGGAGGGGTTGGCCGTCCTGCTAAAATCGGTCGAGTCCGATGCGCGTCTCAACCTGACGGGCCGGCTCTGCTTTCGCAGCGAAATCCTGCGCATGCTCTGCAACAGGCTTCGTTTGCAGCAAGACCGCAAGACTCACCCCAATATCGCCGACCAGGTTATCCGACGGCCCCTTTTTATCACCGGGCTTCCAAGAACCGGCTCTACCCTTTTGCACGCCCTGCTGGCCCTGGACGCCGCCAGCCGCGCCCCGCAGGTGTGGGAGGTGATGTATCCCTCCCCACCCCCCGAAAAGCGCTCCTACAACTACGACCCCCGTATCTACAAAACCGCCAGGGATCTCCGATGGCTCAACATAATCATGCCCGGCTTCAAAAGTGCCCATATGATCGATGCCAGGCTCCCCCAGGAGTGCATTGCCATTACCGGCCATTCCTTCATTAGTCATCTTTTCGAATCGATGTATTTTGTTGACTCCTACCGCTCCTGGCACGACAGCCACGATAAGCGCGCCGCCTATGAATACCACAGGCAATTCCTCCAATATCTGCAGACCCGCGCTCCCGGAAATCATTGGGTGCTCAAGGCCCCCAGTCATTTGTTCGCGATGGAAGCGCTGCTGCGGGTCTACCCCGACGCAAGAATTGTAATGACCCATCGCCACCCGCTGGAAGTACTGCCCTCTTGCGCCAGCTTTACGGAAGTGCTGCGAGGCGCCTTCACCGACACCATTGACAGAAAGAAACTCGGTATCGAAATATCACGGCACTGGGAAAAGGGTGCGCGCCTTGCCGTTGATCTCGCCCAAAGCAACGGCAATACCCGGGAACGCATTTTTAATGTCTTGTATAAAGACCTCGTCGGAAATCCCATGGCGGTTATTCGGAACCTTTACAACCGATTCGACATGCAATTTACAAACGAAACGGAAACCGCGATGCGCCGCTTTCTGGCGCAAAACCCTCAAAACAGTAACGGAACACACCGTTACTCTCTTGAAGAATTCTCCTTGGACCGTGATGCCGAAAGGCGCCGCTTCGCCTTTTATACAACTTTTTTCGGAATCGAGCCGGCATCGTGACAGTCAGAAATTCCGGACCGGACGGCGTACTCACTTGAGCAGGCTCCACGTCAATTCGATCCTAAGGGCGGCAACCTTTTTGTTCGGTGCGGGACTGTTGGCATGGCTGGTTATGTCCATAGGCATCGGTTCGATTCTGGCCGATCTCTCGCGTGTGGGGGCGGGACTGCCGGCAATCCTGGCGCTGGAACTGGTAATCAGCGGGTTGGACACCCTGGGGTGGTGGTACACGCTTCCCGTCACCGAGCGCAAGGGCAACTACTGCCGATTGTTTTGGGTGCGCAGTGCGGGTTATGCGCTCAACGAATCGACCCCGGCCGCCTCGCTTGGCGGAGAACCGGCCAAGGTTTTCCTGCTAAGGGACCGGGTTTCGACTCCCGCCGCAACGGCCAGCCTGCTTTCAACCAAGGTTTCGTTCAGTCTGGCCGCGGCCATCTTCATCGTGGCAGGCTTCTGCGCCGTATGGTCGAGGCTCACTCTTCCCCCCGACATCACATTGGCGCTGTTCCTGGCCTTCGCCCTGATGCTTGTCGCCATCAGCCTGTTTGCGCTCCTGCAGATGCGCGGCATCGGGGCGGGCGCCCTCAAGATCGCGAGACGCCTGCGAATTCCCGACCGCTGGCTGGAGCGGATAGAACCCCTCTCCAACGGGATCGACTCCCACCTGAACGATTTCTACGGGCCAAGACGGGGCGACCTGTTCCGCGCCATCGCAGCACATCTGGGCGGGTTTGGCTGCGGCGCCCTGCAGGTGCTGCTCATGCTCGTATGGCTGCGGCTCGGTTTCGATCCGCAAGCCGCTCTCGGCATCGCGGCGTTCTCCGCGCTGGTGGCGTTTGTAGCTTTCGCCGTTCCGGCTTCACTGGGAGTCCAGGAGGGAGGAAAAGTCCTGATCTTCTGGGCCCTCGGTCTGCCGACTGCCGCCGCCATGGTTGCAGGTATCGCCTTGCGCCTCACTTCGCTGATCAGGATAGCCCTGGGCTTTGTGGTCTTGATCCTGCTCCAGCGGAGGTTGCACCAGCCACCCGACCCGAACGGGGGCTGAAAATCATCTCGATGAGCGCAGAGGAGGCCCGGAGCGCAAAGAAAGTAGTCTACCTGTTTCTTCGCCTCTGTGGCCTCTGCGTCTCTGCCGTGGATTTCTTTTTTTTAATTTACCATGCCGGCTCACCCATTTTCCTGCACACCCTTGTTATAGCTTCCCAGGAACTTGAAAAACTCGGTCTTTTCCATCAGTTCCTCCATGAGGTGTTTGTTGCGCTCTTCGAGCAGGTCGATTTCCAGGTCCACGTAGAACATGTACACCCAGGGCCTGCTGTGGATCGGTCTCGACTCGATCTTGACGATGTTTATGTCATTTACCGCAAAAACCCGCAGTGTCTCGAACAGCGCTCCCGGCTTGTCGCTCACCGAATAGATGATGGAGGATTTGTTCCGTGGCCCGGGAAGAGACTCGTTTCTGGATACGACCACAAACCGGGTGAAATTCCTGGGATTGGCTTCTATGCCCTCTTTTAGCACAACCATTCCGGGGATCGGCTCGGCCCCCTCGCCGATAGCCGCCTCTTTGGGGTCCCCGGTGTCTTTGACTCTTTGGATGGCCGAGGCGGTGTCCTTATAGGCCACCAGATCCCAGCCGGGGTATTCTCCCAGAAAATCACGGCACTGCTGAAAAGCCTGGGGGTGGGAATAGACCCTTTCCAGTTCCTCGATCCGGGCCTCGGAGAGTCCCATCAGGTTATGCTTGATTCTGAGGACGACCTCGCCGGCAATCTTGAGGTCGCGTTCCAAAAGGAGATCATAGTTTTCGTGAATGCTGCCCGTGAGGCTGTTTTCCACGGGAACTACCCCGAAGGCGGCCTGCTCTCTGTCCACCAGGTCAAAGACCTCCTTGAACGACGAACAATTGGAGAGTGGAACTTCGCTGCCGAAAAACTGAAGACAGGCTTTGTGGGAAAAAGAACCCGGAACGCCGCTGTAGACGACCGTCGCCGGCGCCTTGCCGCCCCCTGAGCGAGGTTTCATGATCCGGGCCTTGTCCAGATAGGCGTAGTCCACCTGCTTTCCCACAACGGGAGCGATCACGTAGAGGTCTCTCATGAGTTGTTCGAACTGGTGCGGGTATAGACTCTGCGGGCCGTCGGAAAGCGCCTTGTCCGGTTCGGTGTGCACTTCCACTATCAGGCCGTCGGCCCCCGCCGCTATGGCCGCGCGCCCCATGGGACTGACTTTTGCCCTTATGCCCGTGGCGTGGCTGGGATCCACTATGATCGGCAGGTGGGTAAGCTTCTTTATGACCGGTACGGCGGTGAGATCGAGCGTATTTCGGGTGTAGCGCTCGAAGGTGCGAATCCCGCGTTCGCACAGGATCACCTGGTCGTTTCCTTCCGACAGTATATACTCGGCGGACATGAGCCATTCTTCGATGGTTGCGCACAGTCCCCGCTTCAAGAGCACCGGCTTGCCGATCCGCCCGACCGACTTCAGCAGCTCGAAGTTTTGCATGTTCCGGGCGCCGATCTGAACGACATCGACGTATTTCATCATCAGGTCCGCCTGGCTGGGCGAGGTCATCTCGGTGACAATTCCCAGGCCGGTTTCTTCCCTTACCTCGCTCAAGATCTTCAAGCCTTCCTCACCCATGCCCTGGAAGGCATAGGGCGAGGTCCTCGGCTTGAAGGCCCCGCCGCGGAACAAAACCGCGCCGTGCTTTCGCACCTCGCGGGCAATATCCATGGTCGTCTTCCTGCCCTCCACGCCGCACGGACCGGCTATTACCACCAACCGATCCCCGCCTATGGCCACGTCCCCCACCTTTATCACCGACCCG
The DNA here is from genome assembly GCA_031292195.1 of Syntrophobacteraceae bacterium. Classification (GTDB taxonomy): domain Bacteria; phylum Desulfobacterota; class Syntrophobacteria; order Syntrophobacterales; family Syntrophobacteraceae; genus SbD1. Next base: position 2,887 of record JARLHP010000018.1, on the reverse strand, counting down.
GCGGGATGGAACTCGCGGCTGACCAGCTTGTAGGGCTTGGATATCGGCACGGCCTTTTCCACTCCCGGCAGCGACTCATAGTAAGAGCCCTCCTTGTAGTTCTTGCCGACCACTCCCAGCACCTGCTCTTCCACCCCCCCGATCTCTTTTACCATGTGGCCTTCGGAACGAAGTATCTCCTTGAGCCTCTCCGTTCCTTCCTTCGTCGTTCCTTTTTCCAGCACCAAAATCATGACTACCCCTCCGGTCAGGATCTGAAATTGTTTACTCCATAAAAAAACCCCGAGGAAAACTCCTCGGGGTTTTTTTTAGATCCTGCGAGCCCCGGAGGAGTGTTTCCGCTCCACCCGGGGCTAATCTGTTCACGCTAACATCCCGGGCGGGCGCTCCTAAAGAAAAAGAAAAAAAAGAAGCCGGAAAAGGACGCAAATTCCCGTCCCTCAGGCCGGCCCAGACCCGGAAAAAACGAACGAATATCGAGAACCTTTGACTTAAACATGAAAATCCTTTTAAAGTTGCTATAAGAAAATAATAAAGATCGTCAGGTTTTGTCAATCAATACTTTTGCACAGGGGGGCGGGATGGAAGAAAAAATAATCGGAAAATACGGTGAACGAGTCGGATACACTGCAACCGAGCTCGAGAAATTCCATGAGGGCGGCCACAGGATAAGACACGTTTCGCACCTCGCGCGGGCGGCTTCCAAATTTTCGATCCAGGCGGAGGTGACCCAATCCAGAAACTGCAACTCCGGTCACGTCGCAGGGCAGACCTTCACCCTGGACCTGGACGGCAATTTGATAACCAGGCTCTGCCCGAATAAAATGTGCGTCTATCTCGTATCTCAGTTAACCATCCCGGTGGCGCTGATCAACGAAAGGCTCAGCGAGGGCCTCGACCCGAATGATTTTCACTTCATGCGCTACCTGCGCTGCCCCGATACCGGGGTCGATTGCTCTGGTTACGGCGAGGTCATGGTCAGGGTGCGGGTTATCCCGCGTATAAAATAAGATTCCGCCCCGTTTTTAAACGGGGTTTTATCGAGGACTAAACTTCAGAGAGCACCTCACCCCGGCAGCCGGTGCGCACTGCCGGCCGATCTGCCCGCCGGCGCAGCCAGCCGGGCAGGTCGGGGCTTGGCCATCTGTCAGCGGCGACACGCCGCGCAGCCCGTCAGCGGCGACACGCCGCTACGGATACGTCTGGCCGGTGGGGCGGATCATGATTTCATTTACGTTTACGTGCGGCGGAAGGCCAAGCAGCCAGCAGATGCCCTCCGCTATGTCTTTCGGGTCGAGCAGCTTTCCAAACTGCGCCACCCCTTTTCCAAAGTTTTCCTCGGTATATCCGGCCACTTGCTGGAAGCCGCTGACCACCACACCCGGCATGACCAGGGAGACGCGAACGCCATGCGAGCAGACTTCGCGCCGCAGCCCTTCGATTATCCCGGCCACGGCGAACTTGCTCGACCCGTAAAAACTGCTGAACGGCGATACATTGCGGCCCACCACGGAACCAATCGCCACGATGTCCCCGCTTTTTCGCCCTTTCATGTACTGGGCGACGACCCGGAGAAGATGCGCGGTCCCCAGGACGTTTACTTCATAGACCTGCCTCCACTGGGATTCGTCACTGTCCAGAATCCCTCCGGCAAGGCCGCGGCCCGCGTTCACTACCGCTATGTCGATCTTTCGTCCTCCCTCTTCCCAGCCCTGCGCCCGGTCCATCATGGAATCGATCTCCTTCGAAACGCTCGCTTCACCGGCCACTGCCAGGGCCTTACCCCCCGCAGCGGTGATTTTCGAGACCAGTTGGTCGAGCAGCTCCCTGCGGCGGGCAAATAGCACAACGGCCGCGCCGCACTCAGCCAGCTTCAGCGCCGTGGCCCGTCCTATCCCCGAACTCGCTCCGGTCACGATGGCCGTCTTGCCTGCACACGTCAGCTCCATGATTTTTCTCCTTAAATGAGAATCCGTTCCTTACCGTAAAGTCTAACGCATCGACCTCCGGAGCGCAAAGGCCAAAGGCAATTCCGGTTCTGATGTGAAGCCGGGTTGGCTCTGTAAAAACTGTATTCCGCGGCATGCCTTGCCTGAAATTGTGGAAACCGGCCGAGGATATGTTAAAATGAGCGCAACTCAAAAGAGCGCCGTATCAGTGTGGGCCAGGCGGAGCGCAGCCCACGGACACCCCTTTCGCATTGTAGCAGGAAATTTTATGGATACTATTGGCCGCTATTCCTTTCAGGAATACTTGAAGATGGTCGAAGCCTTCCACGGCAGCCAGGCCCCTGGTCTGGTGCTGGGCGGGATCATGGTGGATTATGCTCTCAGCGAAATACCGGCCGGCGTGTTGTTCGACGCCATCTGCGAAACGTCGGCCTGCCTTCCCGACGCCATCCAACTCCTCACGCCCTGCACCACCGGCAACGGATGGCTCAAAGTGATCGACCTGGGACTCTTTGCTTTAAGCCTGTATGACAAATATCAGGGCGAAGGCGTCAGGATATTCGTGGATCCCGAGAAAATCAAAGAGTGGGTCGAAATATCGAACTGGCTCTATAAGCTGAAACCCAAAAAAGAGCAGGACAAAGACCGGCTCCTGGCCCAAATGGAACAGGCCGGCCGCGCCATATTGAGCAAGCGCCTGATCGGGGTCAAACCGCAACATCTTGCCAGGGTGGGCAAGGGGGCGATCTCCAACTGCCCCGAGTGCGGGGAGCCGTATCCCAAAAGAGACGGCGCCCTTTGCCTGGCCTGTCAGGGCCGATCCCCCTACATTGTCAAGTAAAAATCGCGGCCGGGACCCAAACTGATTCTCTTCTTCCCGCCACGCGGGGATCGGGGCGGGAAGACCTCTCGCCTCCCCCTGAAAAAACCTCGTACCT
>JARLHP010000155.1 GCA_031292195.1 Syntrophobacteraceae bacterium | reverse complement strand
GTGAGAGCCAAAAGCATTGCGGCCTACTGGGCAGTCAAAGAACTGGGACTGGCGGGAACGGAGGTCGGCAACCATCTCAACTTGACTCAGTCCGCCGTCAGCAGAGCCGTGAGAAGGGGGGAGGAGATTGTGAAAGAACTTGGCCTTTCCTTGGTTGACGAAGGAAACGCATAATTTCATGGGCGTCCCCTATCCCCCCTATGGGCGTCCCCTATCCCCCTATCCCCTATCTCTCACGGCTTCATGAAGCGGGGGTGCTGGCAAGGAGGCGGAAAAGAAAGCCTAACCAGAATCGCCCGGTCATGAGCCGGTGCTATGCCCACCGCAATACGTCCATGCCTCCTGTACAGGTTCGGACTTTGAAGATATTGGCCTTCTTATCCAGCATGACCGCCTCGTATGCGATTTCCGTTCGTTGGGCCAGCGTTTTGCCTGCGGCTTCCTTCGGATTCCACCTCGCGATGGTCACTCTTGCCGGCCGGCTGACAGTTCCCCCGGTCGGGGCTGTAGAGGACTTGCACTTCCAAGTGAACGCGCCCTGCCGGACGCCCACTACAAAAAAAGGCGAGATACATACTCTCGCCCTTTAACCAAACTTCAAATTATCTTGTCACTTTTCGTCGCGGTTCCTCGTTGATCCAGGGTTGTTCCCGGGCCTACCTCCCTTTACACGACGAGGCCGGCCTGCCGAACAGGATATAATGGATATCGGCCTTATGGGGCTTATTGAACCCATAGCCGAAAGCAGCGAACAGATTTCCAGGGTTCGCAGTGGTGTTCGGCGCCTGCCGGATGGTCGAGAAGTCTCCATAACGGTCCGTGCCGACTGCGCTATCGGTCGTCTGGTATACAACAAAATCCCCCCAGAAGCCGACATAGTTGTTTTCATAATTGCCATTGCCGCCGGCCTCTAAAGAAAGGCCGATTCCCCCGGTGCAGGCATTGGTGGCCAGCGCCGGATAGGCAAACGCTACATTGCTGCCCCAGATCTGGACCTGCTGGAGTAAATTGAAGTTATTGCTTTGGTCAATCTCCACCATCTCGACGTGGGCTTTCGGGAAATTGCTGTCCGTCCCTGCGGTCCAGGCAAACCAGAGAGAGTTTCCAGACCGGGTCGCTCCAATGATTCCATTTCGTGGAAAGACCCCGGTAGTGAAGTTATAGGCCAGCCAATTAATTCCATCCGGCGTGGTCGAGGTCGGGGCGTTATTCGCCCAGCTTGAAATTCCAACGTCCCGCCAGAAGTAGTTACTCGATCCTTCGGCCCAGGAGAAAACTCGCAAGTTGTTGTTCCCATCGTGACCAGCCCAGAAAACTTTGTTCCCGGTGTTCTGCGTGAGGTGTTCGCCCCAAGTCACGCTACTGGGGCCATTCACAGTATTCGTCCATTCGACGGTGATGGTGCCGCCTGCCTGAATCCCGGCCAACGATGTCCGTGCGACCTGGTAACCCTGAACGCAGCCCGCCGGGCACGGTATTCCCGCATCCCAGCTCATGTAGAGCTCGTTGGTTCCCACCGACAAATCGGGGTAATCGAAACCGGTGCCCTTTGGGTTGCCAAAAAACTGCGGTGTAAGAGTCCAATAAGTCCAAGCGGTGCCTTTGCTGCTGATGATCTGCGCCGGGCTGGCCATCGCGAGGCGATACCCATTGCCCTGGAGCAACCAGATAAAGCGATCTATACTTGGTACATATTGGACGATCTGGTCGCAGCAGTATCCGACCGCGTCGTTGGGGAAAATCTTGGTCGGATCCAACTGCGTGAAGTGAACCCCGTCAGTCGAATAAGACGCAATCCAGTTCGCCGTAACGAAGATAACGCCGCCGCCGCTTACCGCGCCGCTCGGCTCCACGGCGCCGAAGTCGAAGGCCTGGCCGTTGACGGTTCCGGTGGTGCCGTTGGCGACTGTGCCGTTGGTGGTTCCGGAAGTGAGCCCCAATGGGTTGTTGAATAGGAAATCAACCGGTGGATCGTTCAGGACCGCAGGGGTGATAATGGTTTGTGTTGGTGTCGGGATAAGCGGTACAACAGGGCGCACGCTCGGGACCCCCGGGGCTGCCGTGTTGACATCATTATCCATCATAACGGGCTGATGTTGGTACTTCCCACCCGCAACCTTAAGTGAATGTAAATTTGTTGTTCTTACGGCTGCAGAGCCGGGCGAAGCGGGGGCAAGAACCACCCGGCCGGTGAGCGTGAACTTGTCGATGATTGTGGGGGGTGCACCGAATATCTTATAGGTCCCCTTCACGGTGAGAGCATAGCTATCACCCGGGGTGAATAATTCACCAGGGACGCTGGCGAAGTCGGCCTCAAGGACCCTTGAGTCTCTCTGCACAATCGTGCCAAACCTAAAAGGAAAGGATACGGGCAGGGTGAGCGTCCCGCCAGTGATCACGATCTCTGTTAGTGTCAGGTCTTCAACAATCGTCTTTCCAGTATTGATGATGGGAATGGCGGTAAAGAGCTCCGAGTTCTGCAACCGCAAAGTTGCCCCCGGCGTGCCAAGTGCCAACTGGGCACCGCTGGCTTTCAAGGACGAGCACACAATCCCGGCGAGCGCAAAGACTATAACAAAAATAATACTCTTATTCATTGGCTTCTCCTTTGACAAAGAGATCCCATTTGCGTTTTTTATGAATCGGTCTGTAAATTTGGCCACGGCCCCTGCCAGAGGATATTCTTCCTCTCTAGCGCAGGAGTTAGAATTCAAATAATCATCAGCCATACAGATTGCCATGGATAATCACACTATTTTAGTAGGATATTGAGCCCATTTATTTATGGGCTGGATGGGAGCATTTCAGGCTGTCCGATCAAACAGTTGTTCTTGATGAAGTTCAACGGCAAAAACTGGGTTCCGCTCTGAGAGGTGATCGGCGTCTGATCAAGATACGCGAGGACATAAAAGGGCGGGCTAACCTGCCCGTCAGGTTTTGGTATCCGGATCTTACTGCAAGCATTCAGGATACATCGCGTTAAATCCCTATTTTCGCAATTATTTTCGATACTGCCTTCGGCGTAGTATATTCAGGCGAGACCTCGACTTCTACAACTATTTTCACTCATTCTCGCCACGTACAATGCCTAATAACGTCGATAACTTATGATGGGGCGATAGGGGACGCCCATGAAATTATGCGTTTCCTCCGTCGATCAACGAACGAGGGCGATAGGGGACGCCCATGAAATTATGCGTTTCCTCCGTCGATCAACGAACGGTCGAGTGCACGGCTCAGCTGACAGCGGCGGACTGAGTCAAGTTGAGACCGTTGCCGACCTCCGTCCGCACCTGTCCCATCGGTCACGGGTCCGGGGTCGCCCGCCCCCTCCCACATGGTCCCGGATCACGTAGTATCCCCCTGGGCTTGTAGTGTGGAAACGGGGGCCTGGGGCATCCTGCATGGTTTCAGTCACGTAGTATCCCTCAGGTGGGTCAGAGTGGCCTCGTGCTCCTTATATAAAGCAACTGTCCCCGCCATCCAGCCGTTTTCTTTTCAGCTAAAGAAAAACTTTATAACTGGTGTTAAGCGCCTTTGCGAGTCTTTTGGCAATCTCTTTCCCAATAGGACGTTTTCCATTCTCCATCTCGGAGATATGACGCTGCGGAATTTCGGAAATTTCCGACAGCCTTTCCTGGCTTATCCCTTCTCTTCTCCTTGCAGCTCGAAGGGATATCCCGGGCAAGGCTGCATCATCAACTTCCGGGAATGCCTCTCGCCAAGGGAGGGATGAAGTATCCACAAAACCAAGCATTTCCATGATGGAGATGGCCTCCGTTCTTTTCTCGGAAGGCCCCGTAAAGCAAAGTTCTATTGCATTAATAGGGTGCTTTTTCGTGAGTGCCCGCATAGATGATCTCCACAATTCTTACGTTTTTGTCTCTTACTTCCCAGATGGCAACATAAGTCGGCTTTCCCTTCTTCAGGTGGCAATGGTGGCGATTTTTGTCGGAGTTTCCCATAATTTTGCCAATTTCCCCTGATGGGTCCCAAGGTTTCGATTTCTCGTGACAAAAGGATCAATTGCTCCTCAACGGCTTTGGGGAGAAAACCTATCGCCTTTCGAACCTTCCCGCTTATGTTGACAGTCCATCTCATAAGAAGATTAGCATACTAAAAACTAGTATGCTGTCAAGGGTTCTCCACGTGGAAATTTCTGCCCGCACCCTCCCACATGGTCCCGGACCACATAGTATCCGGCAGCGCATGTAGAGTGGAAACAGGCGCCTGTGGCATCCCGGGTGGTTTCAATCACGTGGTATCCCTCGGGTGGATTTAGTGTGGCCAGGAAGGCGGCATAAACTCCACTGGCCGAATAAATACGCCCTTCTCTTTCACCATTTGGTCTTCCATGCTATATTTTCGCTACAGCGCCCTCCAGCATCGTCTGGATTTGTTTGTTTGGAATCAGCCTGCCCAGCCTGAACCCTCCTCCATGGTCCCGGATCACGCAGTATCCCGCAGGGGGTGGAGTGTGGAAACGGGCGCCTGTGGCATCCGTGCTTTCAGTCATGGAGTATCCCTCAAGCGATTGGAAGTGTCTCGGATCGTTCTAAAGAGATTCAAACCGGGGCCACTTCCACGTTTCCCCAGATGCCTAATTTGTCTTTGATGGCGATCAGGACGGCTTCGACCGAGGGGATGGAGGGGGCGAGGGCCAGGGCCTGGTCTATGTCGGCCGCGGTTTTTACCAGGTTCCCCAGGCGGGTGGCGGCGGCATCGGCCAGAGCGGTGTTTGGGGAAAGGACGATCACGGCGTCGGCGTTGCCAAAGCTTAGAGAGGGGCCAACGGTTGCCGACGAGGTGCACACTCCCAGGGGGAAGCGGTCGGGGCCGAGCTTGAGGGCGATTTTGCCTGAGAAGGGGGAGCGGGGGCCGGCGAAAATGCCTACCGAGGTTTCCTCGCGCAGGTTGAGATAACAGTCGCCGCCGTTTTCGACGATTACGGAATCGGAAAAGCGCTGGAGGGAAACTCCGACGGCTTCGGCCACGGCGCCGGCTACCGCGGCCATGGGGCCTACGCCGGCCAGGGCGGCGGCATCGAGCATGCGGTGGATGAGCGGCGGGGCGAGGGGATCGTCGGGCAGGGGGGTAAGAGAATGCAGAAAATCGGGGTGGGAACCGATGTATTGTTCGAGCTGAAGGCGGCAAGTAAGAACCGCCTCCATTGCTTCTTTTTCAAGGTTTTTCCGGGCGCGGATCCAGAGATCGGTTTCCCTGTATCGCACCCGGAAGATTTCCCATCCTTGCGGTGTTCGGTGGTGATAGCGGTAGAACCGGTCGGTTTCGCTGTACTTGCCTACTCCCATTCAATGGTACTCGGGGGCTTGGAGGAAATGTCGTAGACCACGCGGTTTACGCCTTTTACTTCGTTGATTATGCGGTTTGAAATCTTTGCCAGCACCTCGTAGGGAAGTCTTGCCCAGTCGGCTGTCATGGCGTCCACCGATTCGACTGCCCGAAGGGCGATCACCTGGTCGTAGGTGCGCTCATCTCCCATGACCCCGACAGAGCGGACCGGGAGAAGCACGGCAAAGGCCTGCCACACATGGTCGTACCAGCCGGAGGCCTCGATCTCCTCCTGGATGACCGCGTCGGCTTCGCGCAGGATTTCCAGATTCGGGGCGCTCAACTCGCCTATCATCCTGATGGCCAGACCCGGACCGGGGAACGGATGGCGCATGATGATCCGCTCGGGAAGGCCCAGTTCTCTTCCCACCAGCCGGACCTCGTCTTTAAAAAGCTCCCGGAGGGGTTCAATCAGCTGGAGCTTCATCCTTTCGGGCAGTCCCCCCACATTGTGATGGGTCTTTATGACGGCCGAAGGTCCCTTGAAGGAAACCGATTCGATCACGTCCGGGTAGAGGGTGCCCTGGGCCAGCCAGTGCGCGCCGTCGATTTTGGCCGCCTCCCGCTCGAAAACCTCGATAAAGAGGTTGCCGATGATCTTGCGTTTTCGCTCGGGGTCGCTAACGGTGTGCAAGCGGTCGAGGAACTCGGCAGAGGCGTCGATGTAGATGAGGTTCATCTCGAAATGATCGCGGAACACCCTTTGAACGGTTTCCGCTTCCCCTTTTCGAAGGAGCCCGTTGTTTACGAAAATACAGTGAAGCTGCTCGCCCAGGGCCTTGTGGAGAAGCACCGCGACCACAGAGGAGTCCACGCCGCCGCTAAGGGCGCAGATTACCCGGTCATCCCCCACTTTTTTTCGAACCGCTTCGATCTCCGATTCGACAAAGGACTTCATCGTCCAGGCGGGACGGCACCTGCAGATATGAAAGAGGAAGTTGTCCAGGATGTCTTTGCCGCAAGGGGTGTGAGCCACTTCCGGGTGAAACTGCACCCCGTAGAAATTGCGCTTCGGGTCCCCCATGGCCGCGGCCGGGGAATTGGTGCTGTGGGCCATGGTCACAAAATCGGTGGGAAGCTTCAGGATGCGGTCTCCGTGACTCATCCAGACCCGCACGCCCTCTTTTTCGATATCGCTAAAAACATCGCCCGGCAGGTCGAGGTCTATGTCCGCGGGGCCGTATTCGCGGTGAAGGGCTTTTTCGACCGCCCCTCCCAGCAGGTGGGCCATGAGCTGCATGCCGTAGCAGATGCCCAGAATGGGGATTCCGAGCGTGAAGATCTCCGGGTCGGGCAGGGGGGCGCCTTCGTCGTGAACGCTGGAGGGGCCTCCCGAAAGGATCAGCCCCTTGGGTTGAAACTCTTTGATCCGGGCAAGCTCCATATTGAAGGGATGGATTTCACAATAGACGCGGCTTTCCCTCACCCTGCGGGCGATAAGTTGCGTGGTCTGCGAGCCGAAATCAAGGATCAGCACCCGTTCCTGGTGCAAATTATCGAACATGGTTTATCCGTTTCCTGTGCGCCTTATTTCAAATCCACCTGGTAATTGGGCGCTTCCTTGGTGATGATTACGTCATGGACATGGCTTTCACGCAGACCAGCGCTGGTGATTCGAACCATGCGCGATTTTGTTCGAAGCTCGCCCAGCGAGGCGCACCCCAGATACCCCATCCCGGCGCGCAGGCCCCCGAGCAGTTGATGCAGTATATCGGTGATCTGGCCGCGGTAAGGCACCTTGCCTTCGATTCCTTCCGGCACGAGTTTTTTGGGCTCGAACACGTCATCCTGGAAATAGCGGTCACGGCTTCCCTCGCGCATGGCGCCAAGAGAGCCCATGCCGCGGTAGACCTTGTAGCTGCGGCCCTGGTAGAGAATGGTCTCGCCGGGGCTTTCGTCGGTGCCCGCAAACAGGCCGCCGATCATTATGGAGTCGCCGCCCACGGCCAGCGCCTTAACTATGTCTCCGGAGTACTTGATCCCGCCGTCGGCAATGATCGGGACTCCCTTTGCGCGGGCCACCCGGGCGCACTCCATAATGGCGCTGACCTGCGGAACGCCCACTCCGGCGACTATCCTGGTGGTGCAGATGGAGCCCGGGCCAACGCCCACTTTAACCCCGTCCACCCCCGCCTCGATGAGGGCCAGGGTCCCATCGGCCGTGGCCACATTGCCGGCTATTATCTGGAGGTCCGGATAGGCCGCCTTGATTTCCTTTACCGCCTCGATCACGTTTCGGGAATGGCCGTGGGCGCTGTCCACAACGATCAGGTCCGCCCCCGCACCCCGCAAAGCCGAGGTCCGGGGCATCATGTCCCGGCCGATACCCACCGCCGCGGCGACCCGAAGCCTGCCGAAAAGGTCTTTGCAGGAGTTGGGGTACTGCTTGATCTTCAGGATGTCCTTTATGGTAATGAGGCCCTTCAGCCTGCCCGCCTCATCGACCACCAGCAGTTTTTCGATCCGGTTTTTCTGCAGTAGCCTCTTGGAATCTTCGAGCGATATGCCCATCGGGGCGGTCACCAGGTGGTCTTTGGTCATTATATCGGAGACCTTTATGGTCTTGTCGGTTTCAAACCGGAGATCCCTGTTGGTTATGATTCCGACCAGCTGGTCGCCATTTACCACCGGTACGCCCGAAATGCGGTACTTCGACATGAGGGTAAAAACATCGCCGATCTGCTGGTCGGAATGTACGGTCACCGGGTCGACTATCATGCCGCTTTCGGACTTTTTGACCTTGTTGACCTCCTGCGCCTGGGCATTGACGCTCATATTGCGGTGAATCACTCCTATGCCGCCTTCCCGCGCCATGCAGATGGCGGTTTCGGATTCGGTCACCGTGTCCATGGCGGCGCTCACCAGCGGAATCCTCATACTGATTTCCCTGGTCAGCATGGTCGCTACGTCGGTTTCTACGGGCAGCACCTCGGAATAGTTGGGAACAAGTGAAATGTCATCGAATGTAAGCGCTTCGGGTATCTGTAAAGAAGTCCTGGGTTCCATCAATTTTCTCCGAGTCTTTATGTCTGCGATTAAACCACCTTAGAGAGGGGCTTTATCTCTTCAGGCGCCGCCATGTCAAGTCCGTTGTTGGACCGGCGGCCGGTCCAACCGGCAATCCGGATTCGCTTTGGGCCAGTTCGATCACCATCCCCTCGAGAAGGCCCGCATCGGAAACGATGAAGGAATCGCTTCCGAAACTGGAAAGGATTTGCGAAACGATAACCGCCCCTCCAAGGATTATGTCTTCACGGCCCGCCTCGATCCCTACGATCATGCGCCGCTCGGCCAAAACCATTGCCGCCAGCGACTCAATGGCACGGAAAAGCCAGTCAAGGGAGAGGAGCGTCCCGTTCACCAGGTAGGGAACATAACGCTTCATCTCCAGTTTCATGGCCGCCAGGGTGGTGACCGTTCCGGCCGTCCCTGCGAGCGAAAGCCCGCTAAAACATATTATTGTATCGGTTTTGCGTAAATTTTCATACAATTCCTCCCGGGCCGAATCGATTTGGCCGCGGGCCCGGGCGGCCGCCCGGTGGACGGCTTCAAGGCCGGGAGGGTCGCCGGAAAGAAATGCTTCGCTCAAGGTGGCCGCCCCGACGGGCCGGCTGGCGCACGCCAGGTGATTGTCCGCTCCGGGCAGAACGAATTCGGTGCTTCCCCCGCCGACATCGAACATGAGAACCGCTTTGCCGCCGGGATTTATGGCGCTCAGGATGCCTTTAGCCGAAAGCGCGGCCTCTCTATCCTCGGATAAGACCGCGCACTGGAGGCCCGTTTCAGCCGCAATACGAGCCAGCACCCGGTCCGAGTTTACCGCCCGCCTGACAACTCCGGTAGCGCCGCAGGAGACTTTGTCCACCCGGAAGTGCCGCAGGAGGGATGCGTACTCTTTGAGAGCCAGGGTGTTCCGGCGCTGCGCTTCTTCGGTAATCGCGCCATCGCGCTGGAAACCTTCAGCGAGCCGCGTCACCCTTCGCTCCGAGCGGATCGGAACAAGTTGATGGCCGGACTTTTCGGCGATCAACAGCCGGGTGGTGTGAGAACCGATATCCAGACCGGCAAAAAGGTTTTGCGCAACCGGTTCGCCCATAATGGTTTTCCTCACTTGACATCGGCTTTCGGTTATCATTAAAGTTCGTTCAACATTAAATCAGGAGACGACTGCGGATGATCCAGGAAATAAACCCGAACCACCCTGAGCCTCGAAAAATAAAAAAAATCGTGGAAGTGCTGGAATCGGGGGGGCTAATCGCCTACCCGACCGACACCTACTACGGTATTGGCTGCGACCTGTTGAACAAAGCGGCCATCGAGAAGATCTATCTTCTGAAGCGCCGCTCGAAGCAGCAGCCTTTCAGTTTCATCTGCAGCGACCTCAAAAATCTGAGTGAATACGCCCAGGTCACCAATTACGCCTATAAAAACATGAAGAGGCTTTTGCCGGGACCCTACACTTTCGTGTTGGAAGGCTCCCGCATGGTGCCCCGCATAATGCTGACCAAAAGGCAGACGGTGGGTATCCGTATTCCGGACCACCCTATATGCCTGGCGATTGTCGAGGCGCTGGGGCACCCCATAATCAGCACGAGCGCCACCGACCCGGAAAGCAGTGAGGTTTTGTCCACACCGCGGGAAATTCAAGACAAAATCGGCTACGCCATAAATCTTATCGTGGACGGGGGTATTGTTCGCGGTGTGCCTTCCAGCGTCATTTCACTCGTAAACGATACGCCGGAAATCCTTCGGGAAGGCGCCGGCGACGTGTCGCCCTTTAGAAGCTGATCATCCACGAAGAGCACCAAGAGACACGAAAAAGAAGAGCGAACTGTTTTTCTTGTTCTCCTTAGTGAGACTTCGTGTCCTTAGTGGATGATGAGTTTATACATCAGGCAGGCGGAAGAGTCGGACAGGATATTGTTCAGTGTCTCGCTTGCCTTGCTGCCGATCAATAAATCCAAAAGCGAGGACTCGCTCTTTTTGGCTTGTTCCACCGCGGGTTCGCCCTTGATGCCGCCAAGCCGTCCGGCTTCCTGAAGAGCATCTTCGTAGTTGCCGATCTGGTCTATGAGTTTGAGCGTGAGGGCGTCTTCGCCCAGGATTATCCGGCCGTCGGCGATCTTGCGCACATCGGCTTCCGGAAGGTTTCTGGCGCGCGAAACGTCGCGCACGAACTGTTTGTAGGTGGCGTCGATGGTTGACTGGAGCAGCGCCTGTTCGGCCGGGGTCATCTGACGGTCGGGGTCTCCGATGTCTTTGAATTGCCCGCTCTTGATGGTGATCGTCTTGTAGCCGATCTTGTCGAAAAGGCCCTGCATGTTGGGCAGGTGGATAATCACCCCGATACTTCCGGTGAGCGTTCCGGGATCGGCCAGGATGCGCGTTGCCGCCGAGGCGATATAAAAAGCGCCGGAGGCCGCCACACTGCCCATGGACACCACCACCGGCTTGACCGCGACCGTGCGCCGGACCTCCATGTAGATTTCCTGAGAGGGCGCCACGGCCCCGCCGGGAGAGTCGATTCTAAGCAGGATGGCCTTGATGGCGGGGTCTTTTCGGAACTGCTTCAAGCTTTTGAGGGTGGAACGGGAACCAAGAATGGTTCCCGTTATTTCGATTTCCCCAACGCGGCTGCCCTTGAACCATTCCGAGCCCGAAAGGAGGCAGACGATCACCGTTGTCAACACAACACCGATCACAAGCCCGATTAAGCAGCCGCGCACTTTCATCTGTTGACCTTCGCCCACGGATGAACCGATCAGCTCTTATCCGTGTTTGCCGCGTTATTGGCTGCACTCTGCGCCTTGGCCTCGAGTTCTTCCTTGAGCAATTCGCCAAGATTTGAAGTAGCGGCCCTGCTGGTGTTTAT
>JARLHP010000154.1 GCA_031292195.1 Syntrophobacteraceae bacterium | reverse complement strand
GTAAGAGGCCTGCTTTTTTGCGTCAATCAGGCTGTCACCTCATATCCCGGCCCATATCCCTGCTTGAGAAAGAAATGAGGGCGCGCTATCTTGTAGCCGCCGTTTCCAAATAGGAATCTTCGCGGCGGTGAGAGGCAGATGAGAGAAAAAGCTATTGGCGTGTTCGACTCCGGGTTTGGCGGCCTGGATATCATGAAGGGAATCGTTCGGGAACTGCCCGACTATGACTTTGTCTACCTTGGGGATACGGCCCGAATGCCGTACGGGACAAGGTCGGGTCAAATCATCTATGATTTCGCCAAAGCGGCGGTGGATTTTCTTTTCCTGAAAAATTGCGAACTGGTGATTTTCGCCTGCAACACCGCTTCCAGCGATGCACTGCACCGCATACAGGTGGAGCATCTACCCCAAAACCATGAGGACAAGAGGGTGCTGGGCGTACTCATTCCGGCGGCCGAAGTGGCTTGCCAATTGTCAAAAAACAACAAGATCGGGGTCATAGCCACTTCCAGTACGGTGAGGTCGAAATCTTTTATCCGGGAAATCACCAAAATCATTCCCGGCATGAAAATATATCAAAATGCCTGTCCCCTCCTGGTGCCTCTGGTCGAAGCGGGAGAACAGAATTCGGAGATGACCGAAATAGCCCTGAGAAAGTATCTGAAGCCGCTTCTGGCCAAAGACATAGACACGCTGATTCTGGGATGCACCCACTACGGAATCCTGGAGGCAAAGATTAGAAAGATCGCCGGCAGGAAGGTCAGGATCATTTCCGAATCCAGGATAATCGGCGGCAAGCTCAAAGATTATCTCGCCCGCCACCCGGAAATCGAAACCAGGCTGGCTAAAAACAAAAAGCGCACTTTCTATTCGACCGATCTTACCGACAATTTCAGGAGGCTGGGGAGCAAGTTTTTCGGAGACAAGATCGAAGTGGAGAAGGCCGAGTTGCGATGAGCACCGGAGTGGTGTGGGTCGGGGTGAGCGAGCGAACCCCAACACCCTGCACCCTGATCTACTACGTGCGCAGGGCGGACACCATCGACTGGTCGGCCTCGCTCGCTCCCGCCAGCCACTCTTCGACGGTGGGCGGCTGGATCCACGACTGTGACAGGGATCCCCAATCGGGCCCCGCGCTAAGATCTGTTCCCCGGTAGATAACCGATACGGGCCGGTCGGAGGAAACGACGACCACGATAAGGTCTTCGTGGGCCGCACTGAACCTCAGGGCGGAGTTGAACCTTGCCCCCCGCGCGCGGTTCTCCCCCTGGATCGTCTTTCCGTCCAGAAGGCAGGCAAAGCCGTGCAACCGAAGATCGGCCCCGATATGAAGCGCCCCGTCGATCTTTGACAGTGATTTGGCAAGATCGAGCATGGTGTCGTCGCAAAGATCGATCGGGGTTTCCAGTCGCTGACCGGAAATGGAAATGGGCGTGGGACCCAGATCGATTACCAGGGTCGCCCCGTGTCGCTGCTCGCCGGCCCTTTCCACGATGCTCGAAACAATCTTGAACAGCGCATGCCGTCTCGATTCCAGAACAGGACATTCCAGAAAAAGCTCCTCCAGGTGCACCAGTTTCGGTTTGCGATTGGTGGAATGAAATCTTCCGTCCGAAAAGCTGCACACCGCCGTGCCGGAAATACGCAAAAACCCGTGTCCGCCCCGGAAATCGGCGGTCAAACGGCCCTCCGGCAAAGCCCCCCGCACCACCCCGACAATCTTCTGCCCGTCGGAAATGAGTTTCCGGTCGGAATTTTCAACCGAGAGCATGAGCTTTCGCACGTGCTTGTAATTGGACAGTTTCAGCTTTTCCGGACTGGGAAACCTGACCAGGTAATGCAAGGAGTCGATCTTGAGAGGGTCTATGAATACCACCGTCCCGCGCGCCCAGGCGCCTTCCTCCCTGGTTTTGGAAATTCCCAGAACGGCGTCGAGGATCGGGTAGACCTCGATGCGGCTGTTCAGGCCGAATTTGACATCCAGCCGGTCCTGGACGTAATCCCTGATGGCGTGCCGGGCATATTCCCGGATGACGTAATAGGAGTTCCGGGTGTAGAACCACTGCTCGTTGGCCCAGTCATGAGCGAGCAAACAGGCGGCGTGTTCCAGCCATCTTCTGATCGGACCGGTCGAACACAGGGTCGAATGCTCTTCGGTAAACCACATCTGGTAGAACACGGACCTGGCCCTGCCGCCGCTCGATACCAAACCGGCCAGGTCCAGGCCCTTCTCCGGAAGGGGCTGGACGGCAAGCCCGCTCTGAAGGGTGCCCGGTTCCCACTCCCGCCAACCGTTGGCTCTCAGGTAGATCTTTTCAATCAGAGGTTCCCAGCCATCCAGAAGGCCTTGAGGATCGTACACCCGAAGAGGGCCCTCCGGCTTCTCCGCGTAGATGAGCGCCGCGCGGCTCGGACCGGAAAAGTGACTCAATCCTTCGCTTAGCGCTTCATGGATATGAAAAATGCTTTGGAGTTGATATGAAATGTCCATAGGTCCCGATAGTGAAGAAGGAGGGTTAAAACGGAAACTCGAAAGCTGCCTGCTATGAATAAGTACAATTTTCAGCCTCTTATTTCAAGGTTTAATCTGGAACGGCCTCCCACAAAAGAGTACGCAAATTCCTGCAATGGCCCTCAACCGGGAAGTTTGACTCCAACCGAACAGGAATGATAATGTCAATCGGGACTGATGGGCATGGAACCTGGCCGAGTCAACCAAAACTCAAGGAGGCGTACAATGGCCCCGGCAACTATGCGGACCAACGAAGTGGACAAGGTGACCATATGGGTGGTGACCGACAATTATTATGACGCGCTGAGGCCTGACGGAAAAGTTGCGCACCGCTACCGGGCCGTTGGGGCCGGCAAATCGATTCACGCCGAACACGGACTCTCCTACTACATCGAAACCATGGTCGGCGGAAAGACCAGCGGCTGCATGTTCGATTTCGGACAGGATGCGGGCGGCGTATCGAACAATATGAAACTGCTGGAGATCGACCACGGGAACATCAAGGCCTTCGGCTTGAGCCACGGACATTTCGACCACTTTTTGGCCGCAATCGACATTCTCAAGCTTGCCCGGCCATCGATAGCCCCCGGCACCCCGTTTTATGTCGGAGAGGAGTGCTTTTCCCGCAGATATTTATTGCGTCCCGGCGATGCCGTGCCCATGGACCTGGGGCGGCTGCAAAAAGCAGACATAGAAACTCTGGGGTTGAAGGTGGTGGAAGTGAGCGGGCCGGTGGAGATCATTCCCGGCGCCTACCTTACCGGCAATATCGAACGGGTTACCCCTTATGAAAAAGTGCCCCCGGTCCTTCTGATTGAGCGGGAGCAAAAGCTCGAACCCGATGATTTTCGAGGCGAGCAGGCCCTCTTTTTTAACGTCAAGGGCAAAGGACTGGTGGTGCTTTCCGGGTGCGCCCACGCCGGGATTGTTAACACGGTCATGCAGGCGCGCAAAGTTTCCGGCATGGAAAAGGTGCACGCGGTGATGGGAGGGTTCCACCTGATCAACGCCAAGCCCGAAATCATTGCTCACACGGTTGACGCTATAAAGGCAATGAAACCCGCTTGTGTAGTCCCCACCCACTGCACCGGCTTCGAGGCAATCCAGGCCTTCCTGGCGGCCATGCCCGAGGCGTTCAATCTCAACACGGCCGGCTCGCGCTATGCCTTCGGGGTGAACTGATGGAATACGAATCCCTGGCCCGAAAGCTCATAGAAGAGCAGCACGTCATGACGCTTGCCACTGCCGGGGAGAGGGGGCCGTGGGCGGCCCCCGTTTATTATATCTTTCTGGAATCGGCCTTCTATTTTTTCTCCGATCCCGCGTCCAGGCACATCGAAGATGGCCTTCAAAGCCCTCTGGCTTCGGCTGCCGTCTTTGCCCCGGTCTTCTCCTGGCAGGACATCCGGGGTCTGCAAATGTCAGGGGCGGTTGAGGCCGTATCGCCCGGACCTGCCGCACTGAAGGCCGTCCGCTCTTACCTCGTTAAATTTTCCTTCGCCAAAGAATTCTTCAACCCTTTGGAACTCATAGACCTGAACGCCTTCTCAAACCGCTTCCGGGTAAGGCTCTACCGGTTTAAGCCCTCCCTCGTCTACTACCTGGACAACAGCGTCGGTTTCGGTTTCAGGCAAAGAGTTGATTTCAAAAACCAACAGTAACCCTCCCCCCCAGCACAGAACCGCACCGGACCGGGGGGGTGGCCCGGACACAAGGTGTCCGGGGCGCGAAGCGCCAGGAGGGGCCCCCCGCGACACCTGGAACCACAAAAACTATTTTCCCCCTTCGCGGCTTCGCTACGTCACCGCTTCGCGTCAGAAAACTTTTCGAGACAGGTTGTCCATAATATCGCCCCGCCTGAGCGAAAAAACTTTACTTCCCCCCTCGCCTTAAAGCAAAATAATGACTCTGGAACCTACACCCAATCCATAGGAGTAGTTGAAAATGAAAATGCTGATCTTTTCCCTCTGCCTGGCCCTTTTATCCCTCTTCTCGACCGTCGGCGCAAACGCTCACTCGGCTTGCGGAAAAGTCTACGTCCCCGGCCATTACGGCCCGCATCACCAATGGGTCCCCGCGCACCATAGAAATCGCCACTGGGTCCCGGCCCATCGTGGCCCTCATGGCCGAATCGTTCCGGGGCATTGCGCCTGATTGGATTGATGCGTCTTTCGCACATGGCTTGAAGAACCTTTAAGCGGTTTGTGAACATTCCTGCGGTCGGCGCGGGGCCGAACTCGACCCCCGCGCCCGATCTTTTCCCCGGCGGACTAAAGGCCGGTTCTAGACCCCTCGCAAGGCCCGCCGTTCGCGAAAAGATCTACTCCATCCTCAGAGGAAACTTCTTTATGCTCATAACTGAAATACTGGCACAAAACGCTCGAATGTACGGGACCGAAACCGCGCTCGTGGAACGCGCTCCGGCCGTTGGAGGCCGCAAGGAAATCACCTGGGCCCAATTTGACCAACAGGCCAACCGTGTAGCCAACTGGCTCATGAAAAAGGGCGTAAAGAAGGGCGATAAAGTTGTCCATCTGATGATGAACCGCATCGAATGGCTGCCCGCCTATTTCGGAATACTGCGCACCGGCGCCCTGGCCGTTCCGCTCAACTTCCGATTCGACGCCCCCGCTTTGAAGCGATGCTCTCAAATCGCTGAGGCCAAAGTCTTTATCTTTGCCGAAGAATTCATCGAACGCGTCAACTCGATCAAAGACGAACTGAAGTCGGTGGAAAGCTTCGTTTTTCTGGGCCCCGAACAAATGCGGCCCGCCTACGCCCAATCCTACGACGCGCTGCTTTCCTCCGCGGAAATCTCCGAGCCCGGCATCGGCCTGGAGGGCGCCGACGATGCGGGCCTTTATTTCACCTCGGGAACTACCGGCGCCCCCAAGGCCATCCTTTTGACCCACGGCAACCTCGAATCCTCCTGCTACGTTGAAAACAACCACCACCAGCAGACCCACGAGGACAATTTCCTCTGTATTCCCCCCCTTTATCATACCGGGGCCAAGATGCACTGGTTCGGAAACTTCCTGGTTGGCGCAAAGGCCGTTATCCTCAAGGGAGTCGAACCCCGGTGGATTCTGGAGGCCGTTTCAGAGGAAAAGATCACTATCGTGTGGCTCCTGGTTCCATGGGCCATTGACATTCTTTTCGCCATACAAAACCGGGATGTGGACCTGGAAGATTATCAATTGAGCCAGTGGCGCCTCATGCACATTGGCGCCCAGCCCGTGCCCCCCAGCCTGGTCAAGGAATGGAAGAAGGTCTTCCCGCACCACAAATACGATACCAACTATGGCCTGACCGAATGCACGGGGCCAGGGTGCGTGCACCTGGGCCTCGAAAACATCCATAAGGTGGGCGCTATCGGGGTCCCGGGATTTGGCTATGAAATCATGGTGGTCGACACCCAAAACGGTCCGCTCGCCGATGGCCAAATCGGCGAACTGGCCATCAAAGGGCCCGGCGTCATGAAAGAGTATTTCAAAAATCCCGAAGAAACCGGGCAAATCTTAAAAGACGGGTGGCTGCTCACCGGAGATATGGCCAGGCGGGATGAAGACGGCTTCATCTGGCTGGTGGACAGGAAAAAGGACGTCATTATCACCGGAGGCGAAAATATCTATCCCGTGGAAATAGAAGACTTCCTCCAGGCCCATCCCGATATTCAGGACGTGGCGGTCATAGGCCTTTCCAGCATGCGCCTGGGAGAGATCGCCGCCGCCGTGGTCCAGGTTAAACCCGGCAGGACCCTCACCGAGGAGGACCTTGACCGTTTCTGCCAGGAACTGCCCAGGTATAAAAGACCCCGAAAGATAATTTTCGGGCCGGTCCCCCGAAACCCGACCGGAAAAATAGAAAAACCGAAACTTCGCAAAACCTACGGTTGACGATGATTGCAGGCAGCGATATTCCGCGACGCTTCCCGGGGGTGAGTCAAAACCACCTGGTCGAGTGGTGCTGTGCCGGTAGGATCAAACCGTTCCAAGAATGCGCGGATCCTTCCGGCATGGACCCCAAAAGTCCCGGGGGGTGGCGGCGGGTTTTTCCAACCCCGCAAGCTCGCCATAAATACAATCTGCTGTGCGACCGGTACGGCCGCGTGCCCGATGAAGAGGTCATAAAAGCCGCGCGACCGGCTTGCCCTGCGTCTCCTAAAATCCGGAAAACCGGTGGAATTGCCGGAAATCGGCCAACTCGAAAACGAACTGAATTCGCCCGCGACCTGGAAAGACCCGCGTTTGACCCTCCTCGACCTTATGGCCCTGCTGCTTCCCAGCTTCTTTCGCCCGGAAGATATGGAAAAGGTCCTCTCTGTCGCTTCGCCGCGGTCCGCGGGCCAGAGCGATGAACCCTGACAACTACCCGCACTTGCGCCCATGTCTACGGGGCCGGCGCTGTGGAACACCTGGGTCACAATCTACCCCGGACGGCTCGCCCCCCCTGCTTTTTATTCGTCCTATTCGTCCTATTCGTCCTACTCGTCCTACTCGTCCTACTCGTCCCACAAGTTTCCAAATGGTCGCGCCCGGATGACCAACTTCCGAGCTCTCGTCCCGCAGCATCCTGCTAGTGACTGCCAGGTACTGCTAGTGACTGCCGGGGCACAACTCTTCAGCCGTCTTTGCCGCCAGGCCCATAAGCTCCGGGTCGCTTGCGACCGCACCGGGCTCCCTGGCCCCGAAAGCTCTGATCTGCCGGGTGTCGGTGAAGCCGAACCCCCGGAAAAAATAGTCGAACTTTTCAAAAATATGGGTAAAGGAATTCTGGTCGAGATTATTCTGCGTAAGAATGAAAACCAGTTTCTTCCCGGGCGCCAGGCGGGACCTCTTGGGGTTTGTGTGAAAATCAGGCACCAGGAACGAGAAGCACCTGTCCAGAAAACCTTTCATCTGCGCCGTAACGTCCCAGAAATAGACCGGAGAGGCCAGCACCAGGATATCGGTTTCGCGGACCGCCTCCAAAACCTCGCTCAGATCGTCTTTTAGCACACATCTGTCGAACTTTGTCTTGCAGGCGTAGCAACCCTGGCAGCCGCGGTAGTCGAGCTTGTTCAGTGCAAAGGTTTTCACTTCGGCGACAAGATTTATCGCCGTGTCGCAGAAACGTTTGGCAATCAGGGTGCTGTTGCCGTTTTCCCGCGGGCTTCCGTTCAGGCAGGTGACTTTCATTTCGTTTCCTCCACGTGACTCACCGATTGTTATACCGTTGGCGCAGATCTTCCAGCCGGAAAGCTCGGCGGCTGCAATCTTCGCCACGTCTTCCGCCCGCGGCCTCTTGATAATCACGATCCGCCGGTTCTGCGCAACTCCATCCAGGAGGGCCGCCAAATTGGCTCTGCCACTCGTGTATGTAGTCCCTATATGTACAGCACAGATGTACATATATTTTGTCCCAACGTCAAGGCGACCCGGGGGCCGTGCTCAATCATCGGGAACAGGCGGGGTCGCGCCGGCTCCGCGGACCGGTGGGAGTCGAAATCACTTTTGATACAAACGTGACTGTCACGTCATGTTCAACATAATCGGCGGCAATCGTTGACCGTGCGCTTCTCACTATTTCCCAAGCAGAGGCAACAGGACCAGCGGAAAGAAATCTATCAGAAAATGAAGCACCACAGGAGCGACAAGGCTTTTTCTCCAAACATAGAGGAGGGCAAAAATAATTCCCAAAACGCCGACCGCCCCGACACCGGCCGCCCCCTCATAGCCATGGCCCAGGGAAAAGAGGGCGGAAGAGATAAGGACCGCGGCGGCGATGCTGCCCACAAGAGAGTTGAAACGCAGTATCAGGTACCCTCGGAAAATGGTCTCCTCGGCCACGGCTACAACGGCCACCAGGATGAAGGCCAAAAAAATTTCCGCAGGGCCCCTGGCAGTCAGAAACCGGGGTATCCGGCTCATGTCCGAGGAGAATCCAAACCATTCGAAAACCTTCAGGATCAAGAATTCGCCGTAGAGGATCGGAAAAAACAAGGCTGCCCCCAAAGCGGCTTCTTGCTTTAGCCCGGACAATTTCCAGCCCAGACGCGCCAGTGGTTCTCCGTCCCGCCACAGGAAAAAAACCACCAGGCAGGTAAGCGCGATATCCCGGGCAATAATGGACATCGCCAGAATAGGGAAGCCTATCTTCGCCTGCCCTAAAGCGAGAAAGGGAATTATCATCGAAGGCACGATCAGGAGCAAAAAAACGACGACCTCGAAAAGCTCCTTCTTGCGCTCTACCGCTTTTATAACGGGTTCATCCACCGCCCGGCCTTTCCGGCTGAAAAAGTCTGCCCGGCTAAAACCCCGGGAAGACCGCGCCTTTGGTGTTTTCAGGAGGTACCTGAAGACTCCCGATCCTTAAATAATACCAAAACGGGCCCGCGCAAGGCAGGGTTATCCGCGGCCACGAACACGGCCGCGATCAACCCCTTTTTTCACCGCACTTTGACTGCATGGCCGTGCTCCTCTCATAAATATTGTTTTTTTTCAGGATATGGGAGTATTTGAGTAATCAGATATTGAAAAGCCTTTCCCGAAGGCATTGGTTTTTTTAAAATCAACCTAAGGAAGGTACCAGTGCATAAGCCCAGCTACGAAGAACTGGAAAAAAGGATCCGAGAGCTTGAAGAGGAGACTCTGGAGCGCGGGAGGGCGGAGCAACATCTGCGTCTCGCCCTGCAGCATGCCCGCAGCCTTATAGAGGCCAGCCCCGATCCCATGGTGACCATCAGTCCGCAAGGAGAGATCACCGACGTAAACGAGGCCACCATCAAGACAACCGGGGTGGTTCGCGAGGTGATCATCGGCACCGAGTTCTCCACCTATTTTACTGATCCCCGTAAGGCGAGAGAGGGATACCGGAGGGTCTTCCGGGAAGGCTCGGTCACCGATTATCCCCTGACCATTCGCCACAGGGACGGCAAATTGACCCATGTTCTCTACAATGCGTCCCTGCACAAGGACCTTGACGGCAAAGTGCTCGGTGTTTTTGCAACCGCAAGGGATGTAAGCGAACAAATGCAAGCCTCCCGGTATGCGCGAAGCCTCATAGAAGCGAGCCTCGACCCCCTGGTGACTATCAGTGCGAAAGGCAAGATCACCGACGTGAACGAGGCCACCATCAAGGCGACCGGATTGCCTCGCGGGGCGATCATCGGCACCGAGTTCTCGACCTATTTTACCGAACCCTGGAGGGCCAGAGAGGGATACCGGAAAGTGTTCCGGGAAGGCTCGGTCACCGATTACCCCCTGACCATTCGCCACAGGAACGGAAAGTTGACCCATTTTCTCTACAACGCCTCCCTCTACAAGGACGTTGCCGGAAATATCCTCGGTGTTTTTGCCGCCGCCAGGGACATAACCGAACGTAAACGGGCCGAGCAGGCGCTTGGTGAGTCCCAACAAATGCTCCACTCGGTCCTGGATACCATTCCGGTTCGGGTCTTCTGGAAGGATGTCGATTCCACTTATTTGGGCTGCAACCACCCCTTTGCTCTCGATGCCGGGCTGCTGTCCCCCGAGGAGATAATAGGCAAAAACGACTTTGATATGGGTTGGACCCAACAGGCCGAAGCCTACCGCTCGGACGACCGTCTGGTGATGGAAACGGGGAAACCGAAACTGGGCTATGAAGAACTCCAGACAACGCCCGATGGTCGCACAATCTGGCTGCGCACCAATAAGGTCCCGCTTCGTGACTCCGAAGGCATGCTCAAAGGAGTCCTGGGCACATACGAAGACATCACTGAAAGCAAGCAGATGGAGGAGATGCTGCAGGCCTCCGAGACCAGGTACAGGATCGTGGCCGACAACACTCATGACTGGGAACATTGGACCAGTCCCGGAGGGCTGATACTCTACGTCTCGCCTTCCTGCCAAAGAATTACGGGTTACTCGGCCGCGGATTTTGAAGCAGACCCCGAACTGGCTTCCCGCATCGTTCACCCGGAGGATCTGCTCCAGTTCCAGGCCCATTTGCAGGAGTACAGAACCGACAACACCGCACCGGGCGCCCTGGAGTTTCGAATTATTCACCGGGACGGGACTACGCGCTGGATCGGACACGTCTGCCAATCGGTGTTCGATGAGAGCGGCAATTTCATGGGCCGGCGAGGAAGCAACCGGGATATCACGGACCAAAAGAACGCGGAAAGAGCTTTGGAGGAGAGCTCGCGGAAGTTGAAATTTTTTGCCTATTCGGTGGCTCACGACCTCAAAAGCCCGGCTATCGGAGTCTATGGGCTGACAAAAAGACTGAGCAAACATGCCGCGGATGTCCTCGATGAAACCGGCAGGACCTATTGCCATCAGATTTTGAAAGTGTCGGAACATATTGCCACCCTGGTCGAGAAGATCAATATCTATATAGCCACAAAAGAGGCCGCTCCTTTGATTGAGCCCATGAAGATTTCCGAGATTGTTCGGATGTTGCGAGACGAATTTTCCGTTCAATTCAGCCTGCGCCGGGTGGAGTTGTTTGCGCCCGAGTTTGACGTGAAGATCAGGGCGGACAGGCTTTCGGTCCTCAGAATCTTCAGGAATACGATTGACAACGCGCTCAAATATGGTGGCGAGAGCCTGACCAGGGTTTCGATCGGATACGTTGATGCGGATGAATTCCACATCTTTTCGGTAACCGACGATGGCAAGGGAGTAACCGATGCCGATTCAAAAAGGATTTTCGGCCTTTTTCAACGCCATGAATCATCCAGGGGAGTGGAGGGAGCAGGCCTGGGCCTCGCCATAGTAAAGGAAATAGCGGAACAACACGGCGGCAGAGTCTGGGTGGACAATCAGGACTCGAAGGGAATAACTTTCTACGTATCCATTTCCAAAAATTTATGAACAAGATTATCCACTAAGAACACCAAGGAGAAAGCCCAAAAGACAGCTCATTCATTTTTGGTGTCCCTTCGTGTTCTTAGTGGATGCAGTTTCCATGGTTTCGGCGGGCGGTTTTTCAATCGCCTCCTGGCGCCGGGGGCTTGAGTGGTTATCTTCCGAATTAGAGAAAATGCTGCCTGTTTGTAAAGTCAGGCACCCCCGGAAGGACTTTCCTGCCATGAACAAAGTTCGAAAGAGTTTGCTGTCTTTCTTTGTAGTCGTGATCTTTTTTTTCCCGGTGTGCTCAGTGGCTTCCATAATGTCGGAAACGCTCGACAGCCTGCGCTGCGGCGATCATCTGGCCCAGAGAGGAGAAACCGAGTTACAGGTTCTGCACCAGTGCGGACTGCCCGATCTCAGTAACTCGTACTACGTCGGGGGAGGCACTCTGGATAAGTGGACCTATAACATGGGGCCCAAAGATTTCATTTACGTCTTCACGTTCCTAAATGGTGAGTTGAGGAATATATTGCAGACGGAAAGGGGATACTAGAAAGTCGACTTCCCTGCAATAGTCATACTGTGACGTAGTTCGTTCACCTGTGGCCTAAAAATCCAACCGGACACCGATGGTCCCGACCAGGGCGTCGGGGTATTTACCGCCCGGATGGACGATGTATTGCAAGTCCGGCCTAAGCGTGGCCCATCTTGTAACTTGCAGCTTATAAAAGGCTTCCAGCGCCAACTCGTAGGTATACGGCAGCCCCGCTCCGGGGCTGAGGTAGGCATACTGCGGGCTCACTCCCACGGTGTCGTCGGGGCGGCAGTCACACAGGCCCTGCCAGGTCAGACCTCCGCCGATATGCTGGTAGACGGGTGTGATGGTCTGTTGGGTACGGCCGTATTCCAGAAAGGCGCGCACTCCGCGTCCACCAGGTGCTTCGCCGGCCGGCTGCCAGAGGGTCTGGTCGATAATGCCGTACCCGCCGGAAGTCCCCTGCTGCTTAGCGCCCTCGAAACGGGTGAAGGTTCCGGTGTGTTCCCAGAAGCCCACTTTCAGGTTGCCCGCGTTGGCCAAAACCGGCGCGTTCTCCCATTTCAGTCCGGTCTCACCGATCAGGAACGCCCCGAATTCGCTCAATTGAGCGTCTGCCGGATTATCCACCAGTTCTCCAAACCTGTCCGAACGGTTGGCGTAGTAAGCCCCGAAACCGGCGTAAAATAAGCCAGGGGGGGTGAAAAATACGTTTACCGAAGGCATGGGGTCTGGAGTGGTCGGAAAAACGAAAACGGTCGGACTGACCTGGGAAGAACTGTTTAGAAACGACAAACCATTGTCGACCACGCTGAATTCCGTGTTGGCATCGACCTTGCCGACCTTTAGCCGCAGCATGCCGTTAAAGAGCTTCTGCTGATACCACAGCTCGAATACCTGCAGGTAAGGCGCCGTGTTCTGCTTGTCGAAAATTTGTAAATCGCCGGTCAAAGTCTTGGTAGGGTTCCTCCAGGCATGGTCTTCCAGGTCTGCGTAAAACTTGCCTCCGTTCCAGCCGCACAGCTTTTCCATGTCCAGACCAAGACTCACATCGGAGGTCGAAGAACCCACCGGGGGCCAGGTCCTGATGCCGCCGCGAAAGTTATAGAACCCCTCGGTGAGGAATGTGGCCTCAATAGTGATACCGGCTTGCTTTAGCCGCTCGCGCTCGCCGCCCCAGTCGCCGGTCGCTTTGTCCGCAAAATCCGAATCGGCCGGCTGGCCCCCCTGTGCGTCCAAGCCCGGCGAACCGGGACTGCCAAGCTGCCCGCGGGAAGTCTTCACCCATACTCCAGACATCAAAAGCATCACCATGATGGCGGCCAGAGCCGTAACGTTTCAGCATATACCAACCTCCGATGTGGGCGAGCTGGAAACCCATGGTGATGACCACGGCTGGATATCTGTTTCCATCCTACACCAGGTGCGGAGCTTCGTAGTGGGCAAAAGCGTATCGTTGCCCGCCGGTCCCGGGTGCCCACATCTGTTTATGCCCGATTTAGGTGTCTTTTGTCCAGAACGGCCCTTACAGGGTCATCCGGGACAGCAGGATACCACGAAGCAGATGATGGCGGCGCGCGTGATCATAGCCTCTCCTCTTCCCGCTCCGATCGCTGCAAGATAACTCCGAATCCGAACGTCTCCATGGGGGGGGAAAATTTGAAACCGTCCACACGCCCACCAGCCGGATCGATACTGATAATTGCGGTAGTCCGCTCCATGAGCGCATTGAAGTCCAAACACAGTCCTTCATGTTACCTCGGAACACCCAATTTACAGAAAAGGTTCGGGGCGCGGTTCTTCCTGTTCCTTTTCAGAGATCCCACAGGTTGGGCTAAGCGCAGCGCAGCCCAACAAGAACTTTTCAGAGCAGTTTTTCATGTCGCCCTTTTGGATACGTGCCCGAGTTCGGGGCGTTGCCCACTGTTGTTTCACCGGACCGGAACACCCGGAAACCGCCAAAAGTCCGTGGTTCGGGCGTGGCAATCCCGGCGGGCGGTCCCACCGCCGCGTGGCAATCCTGGCTGGCGGTCCCACCGCCCCACCGACCCACCGCCAAAAAAACTTGCGCGGCATCGCTTCCAGTCACGCAAGCCGGGACTTAACTTCATATGGAGTTCGTCCTTGCGATAAACCGCAACTAACGGTTTCCGCGTGAGCCTGGGTCACAATCGCCTTCGCCCCCCGCCCCCGGGCCGGAAGCGATGAAATCGCTTTTGATCGCAATAAACTTTGCCAACCCTGAATTTATAATTATCAGGGCGATGTGATCCTTGGGAGAAACGAATTGTTGCTCTCAAATACGTGACAACCCGTAAAGACTCGCCGGTTCCTTATGAGAGAGGAGGCGAAAAATGCAATATTTCCCTTTTACTTTTCCCTTGTATCTCTTTTTCTTTTTCCTTTTCGTTTTCATGATCGTGATGATCGAGGTGAGGGTCCTAAGCTACGCTTACGAACGGATGGGAATCAACAGGCATTATGTCTTCCTGCTCCTGCTCCTGTCTCTGTTGGGCACTTATTTCAACATAACGATCTATCACTTCCCGGCCGAAAGAGTGGTTTCAGACGCCCATGTCGATTTTTTCGGGATGCGCTACCTCATCCCTCTGGCATCCACCGCGCGGGGGACGGCCCTTGCGGTCAACGTCGGAGGCGCTCTGATTCCGACGCTCCTCTCACTGTATCTCCTGGTGAAAAACAGACTCCTTTTCGGCGTGCTGCCCGCCGTGGCGCTGGTCACACTGATCGTCCACGCGCTGGCCCATCCGGTTAAAGGGCTGGGGATAGCGGTTCCCCTTTTTGTGCCTCCCCTGATCGCCTCCGCCGCCGGTCTCCTATTCGCCCGGCGGGCAGCGCCGGCGCTGGCCTACATCTCCGGAACTCTTGGAACACTGATAGGCGCCGACCTCATGAACCTGGAAAAAGTCCGGGGACTGGGCGCGCCGATGGTGTCGATCGGAGGGGCCGGCACCTTCGACGGTATCTTTCTGACGGGAATAGTCGCCGTTTTGCTGGCAAGTATTTTTTCCCGCCCCAAAGACGAGGGCGACGCAAATGAGGCTGTGTATGATCGGAAATGATGTGAAGCGGTTTTCGATGGAAACGCTCCTGCTGGCAGGCCTGGTGATGGGCTTTGCGCAAGGACCGGCTTACGCGCTGAGGCTTCAGCCCTTCATTCCCGGCGATTATTTTGCGCCCGTAACCCTATCGCGGGGCGAATCGGTTCGGATCAACACAGCCAACTTGGGAAGTTACTCGTCCGTAGCCCCGCCGGTTCCCGGCAAGATCCTGGTGATGTTTGTCAGCCAAAATGGCACGATCCTCAATGGAAACGGACGGGGCCGGATGCTCCTGCTCGGGGTGGGACGTGCCGCAAGCGTACGATTCTCCACAAACGACGCCCGATTGACCCAAGACCGCTCCAAGACTAAAAGAGCGGGGGCGGCGCCGGTTATTGTCCGCGGCGTTGTGCTTTCTTTGAGCGGACGGCCGTGGATTATTCAGTCGTCGATGGAAATTCTCGATGCCTCCGGCAGGACTACCCTGGTGCTCACTCCTTCGCGAGAGTTCATCCTGAACCCGCAGCCTCTACCGGGAGGGTGATTTCGACACCATCCACCTCCATTTCGCCTGTCTGGTTTCTCCGCGAGGCTTTTTGCCTCTATCGTACGAACGCGCCACTGTTGGAGCACCCAAATCCGTTGGGCCCCACTTGAATTGGGGCGACTTCCAAGTATATTATTTATATTGGCTGCCGAGGGTCGGCCCGAACAGGCTGACGAGGTCCGAGCAACAACTTCACCATATGGGATTTTACCGCTATGAACGAATTTATCGAAGCCTTCCGAAGACTTGCCATTCCATATTGGAAATCCGAAGACAAATGGCGAGCCTACGGGCTGCTGGCGGCAATAGTCGCCTTCAACCTGGGGATGGTATATTTCCTGGTGCGGATAAACCTGTGGTACAGGGATTTCTACAATGTCCTCCAGACCCTCAACAAGGCCGCCTTCCTCCCCACCATCCTCCGCTTTTGTCTGCTGGCCGCCGCCTATATCTTCCTGGCCGTTTACATGCTCTACCTCAGCCAGATGCTGCAGATTCGCTGGAGGAACTGGCTGACCGACAAGTATCTCACAGAATGGCTCAATCACAAGGCATACTATAGAATCAATTTCGACGGCGCGGCAACCGATAACCCGGATCAGCGAATAAGCGAAGACATCAACTCCTACATAGAGCAGACTATCAGCCTCGGTACCAGCCTGCTCAATTCCGTGGCTTCCCTTTTCTCCTTTCTGGGCATTCTCTGGGTGCTCTCCGGGTCGCTGCCCATTCCCCTGGGGGCCCATTCCTTCGCGCTTCCGGGCTATATGGTGTGGGCTTCGCTGGTCTATGCCATTTTCGGCACCTGGGTGACCATTCGGGTCGGAAATCCCCTCGTGCGGCTAAATTTCGACCAGCAGAGGTATGAAGCCGATTTCCGTTTCAGCATGGTCAGGGTGCGCGAACACAGCGAGTCCATCGCGCTCTACGGCGGCGAAGGACAGGAACAGACGCACCTGATGGGCCGCTTCACAAGTTTGCTGGAAAATTTCTGGAAAATCATGAAACGCCAGAAGCGGCTTTCCTGGGTAACCTACTCCTACAGCCAGGCGGCGGTAATTTTTCCCCTGCTCATGGCCGCGCCCCGTTTCTTCTCGCATCAAATGCAACTGGGCGGGCTCATGCAGACAGTGGACGCCTTCGGACAGGTCCAGAACTCACTGTCCTTCCTGGTCACCAGTTATGCCATCATAGCCAGTTGGCATGCGGTCATAAATCGTCTGATGGGCTTTTCCAGGACCATGGACAGATTGGAGACCACGGAACTGCTCCCGGGAACGAAGTGCGCGTGCGCTTGCGATAAGGCCATAAGAATCGAAGCATTCAACGTGGCGCTGCCGGATGGAAAACTCCTGGTAAGGGACCTTCAACTCGATATCGAAGCGGGCGCTCATCTGCTTATAACCGGCCCCTCCGGTTGCGGCAAAAGCACCTTGATCCGGGCCCTTGCGGGCATCTGGCCCTTCTGCGAGGGCACGACGTTCATGCCCGAATCCTCCAAGGTCATGTTTTTGCCCCAAAAACCCTATCTGCCTCTCGGCACCCTCAGCAATGCGCTCTGTTACCCCAATGCCAACGGCTACCGGCGGGAGGATTTCGAAACTGTCCTGGAACAGTGCGGACTGGCCCATCTTATCGACGAGTTGGACAAAGACAAGGACTGGGCTCACGTACTATCCCTGGGAGAACAGCAGAGATTGGCGTTTTCCAGGATTTTGCTCGTTAAACCCGACTTCGTGTTCCTGGATGAGGCCACGGCCTCCGTGGATGAAAAATTGGAAGCCGACCTCTACAGACAGCTTCAAGAAAGTATGCCCTGCTCCGCGGTGATAAGCGTTGGGCACCGCGGGACGCTGGTCGCCTGGCACACCCAGACGCTGACCTTCGATGAGGACGCCAACTGGGTCAAATCCTCTCTTAGCGCTCAAAGCCGGGGAGCAAACGCCTGACATTTTTGCCCTCCTTGCACCGTCCCTCCCTTTGGGACGGTGCCTCGCCACCAGGTGTGCCGTCAATACTGTTTCGTCAAGGCTTGGCCGTTAAAAAGGCGAAGGGCAAAAGAGCGGGGGTTGGGGAGGACACGCGCCCACCCTACTCCCCAATGTTGTTCAGTTAAGCGACTCAACTGTGCTGCTCTTTTCCGTCTGACTGCCCACGAACTACGTCAAATGGTCCTCGGATTTGGCGATCTCGGGCGCATCCGGATCGTGACCGATTTGCTTTCCGATGTGGACTATGCGGCCAGCCCTCTTGTAACGGTATTCGCGGGGAGTTCCGGGCTTTCCGCCTTTATGGAGTTCCATGGCATGCAGGATCAGTTTGCCGATCTTATGCCGGTGGACATGCCCCCGATTTGCGCGGCAGAGGCAAGACTGCCAAAGATGGGGAGAATTTTTGTCTGCGAATTCCGTGAGGTGACGTTTAAAGCGTGGAGCATTAAAAACGCCGTCGGCAAAGAGGAAGTCGGTCAGCGGCCTTGTTTCCAGCTCCGAGGGGGGAGATACGAGCATCTCGGTGCGCAGCCCGGGTTCCCGTGATTTATTGATCTCCCTGACCGCCTCGGTGAGCGCCTTTATGCGCTCGGGCTATCGGAAACTCATGACCTGCCTGGAGGAGGATTACGATCTTGTCCGGATTGGCGAGGGTTGGCGGATGCGCTCCAAGGTGCTGGCCGAGCGTTGGAGGCTGGGTGAACCCTGGCTCACGGGGGGTGTCTGATGGGTCGCCATCTAAATTATAATCCGGCCCGTGACTTCGGTCCTTTACCTGGAAGCCATCACCTGTGGAGAAAATCGCCTCCAGATCCTCGACCAACTGGTCATCGCGCTTCGTGCCGAAATTGGACGCCCCAACCACCAGCACCATCTTCTGATCGGGCCGCGCGGTTCGGGCAAGACCCACCTGTTGCGGCTTCTCACCGCAGGCCGTATATCGACTGAAAAGGTACTTGCCGAGGCCTACTTTCCGCTTGTCATGCCGGAGGAGACGCCGGTCCGCTCCCCTGCGGACCTGTTCCTGAAATTTGTGGAGAAACTGGCCGATCTTCTTAAAGAACCTCCAGCCAATATGGCCCCGGAGGCGGCCCGAAAAGCCCGGTCCCTTTGTGTCTCCGGTCTTATGGAGGCAAAGGGAGTGCGCGATGCCAAGGATCGTCTCGATCTCATGGCCCATATACTGAAGGGGGCGGCCGAGGCCCTTGGCAGAACGCTCCTTCCCGTGGCGGAGAATATGGACCAGACCCTCTACCTCGGCGCCCAGCGAAGCCGAAAAGGATCGATGGATGAGCACTGGGCTTTGCGCCGCCATCTCTCTTCGACTCCACATCTGCTTCTCATCGGAGCGGCTCCGAGCATGTTTGCTGCGGTGGGCGATCCGGGCAAACCCTTCTATGACTTCTTTCGCACCCATGAATTGAGGGAATTGTCCAACAATGAGGTATTCGAGATAATTCGCCTCCGTCTGGAATACGAGGCCGCCAATCCTTACTCGGATGCGCCAAGGGCCGGACGTGTCGAATCCCTCAATAAACGTCTCCGGCAGGAAGAATCCAGGTTGCGGGGGCTTCTTGCCATCACCGGAGGCCTCCCCAGATTCACACACCTCGTCTACGAGGTTATCGTGGATACCGATGTGCAAAAAGTGATGGATGCCTTGAACAGTTTTCTCGACGAGATGACCCCCTATTTCCAGCAGCGGCTCGATCCGCGATTCATCCCGCAGCCCGAAATCGACCTCCTCCACACCCTGGCTCTGGCCCGAGGGCCGCAGCAGCCCACTGAGTTGGCCGATCAGCTCTACGGCGTTCAGACCAACGAAGTCTCCGAACTTCTCGGACGCCTGGAGGAACGGGGGCTGGTGAAAAGGGCCGGCAGGCCGGGGGGGCGCGCCGTAACCTGGGATCTCACTGAGCCTCTCTATCGTGTCTGGACCCAGTTCCGCGACAACATTGCCAACCAGGAACAGTACTATCTTCTTGCCGAGTTCGTGGCCCTCCTCTTCAGCCGCGATGAAATCGAGAAAGAGCGGGACTGGCTCTCCATGGAGATTTCGTGCCTGGCGGACGACTCTTGCGGCCGCGAAGGCCTCCATGCACGTAAACAACTCCTGGATAGGGCCTATGAATTCTATGAGCCCCTCAAACCTGTACGGGAAGGTGAAGAGTCCTCCTTTGCCGAAGTGACATCTTCAAGCGCGGAAAAGGCCAGGGAGCTTTCCGACGCGCTCTATGGCGCCGGGGAAGAAGGAGACCGCCAGCGGTGCGAACAGTTGCTGGCGGAGCTGCTTGAACTTGGTGACTCATCCAGAGGGGAAGTGATTAGGCAAGCGGTTGAGAGTGGGGCGATGGTATTTTGTCTTTTCCTGCTGAGCCAGATGAAGGGTGGGGAGACCGAGTCGGCCAGAGCCAGTCTGCTGTGGCTCGAATCAAGGATGCCCGCGCCTCTCGCGAACCTCATGCGGCCGGCGACCCTGGCCATGGAGGTGCTGGAAAAAGGGGGCGAACAAGCCTTGGCCCGTGAGCCGGAGGAGGTCCGGAGGGTTGTGCACATGCTCCTTGAAAAAGCGGATCAACTCCCTTAAGGGCCAATGAAAACATAGCTGGGGTTTCGCCCTTTAGATCTTCCGCTTTTCATTTGCACCTGAAGTTGCACTGAACACACTGTTTTCATGAGACATTCATCAGGATGGAAACGCCAAAAAAGGAACCCAACATCCATAGGGACCTGTATGGAATCGTGCGTTGGACCTATTTTTCGGCCTACCACTGAAACTTTTGTCT
Organism: Syntrophobacteraceae bacterium; assembly: GCA_031292195.1. Taxonomy (GTDB): domain Bacteria; phylum Desulfobacterota; class Syntrophobacteria; order Syntrophobacterales; family Syntrophobacteraceae; genus SbD1. The sequence continues at coordinate 4,298 of JARLHP010000154.1, read as the reverse complement.
GTTTGGCGTTTCGGCCGCGGCCTTCGGTCAGGCGCCGAATCCAGGGGGGCACGGGGGGGGGCGGACCGCAACCGGATTTCGATACCATTGACACTGGCCGGAACTATCCAGTGATGGCGCAGCCAACTCTTGACACTGGCCGGAACTATCCAGTGATGGCGCAGCCAACTCTGCATATGGCCACAGGCGCGCCTTCCGCCACTATCAGGCCGCCCTCGTCTCCACTTCCCGGACCGATATCGATAATGTAGTCGCTCGCCCGGATGAAATCGGCAGAATTTAACGGACCATTCCATAGGGTTGCCGATCGGGTCCGGGGGAGGGCTTTGCGGGCCTACCCCGAGCGATTCAAGAACGACTCTCATCCAGGAATCCCTCCTGGGTCGTAATAATTTTCCTTGCATTCCTTCCCACTCTGTCCTAGTGTCCCCCTTCAAAATCCCAAACTTCAGAAAAACCTGTGCGCTTTCCGGGGCGGGCCTTGCGGGCCCTAGACGCTATTGATCCATCCAGTTCACCTGGACCGTATTGCCACGCCAAGAGCGGAGATTTGCCGGGAATTCTGAAGGGGGAAGCCAAACCCGTTCATAAAGGAGACGTTCGAGTATTTTCAAGCTCTTAATGAGATGGTACGTGCATTATCCCTTGGGAGGGGGACAAACATGTTCGAAGAATGTAACAAATGGATGAAATTCGTCGTTGAAGCAACCAAACCCATAACCCCGCCAACCTTTGCCACGGAAAATGAAGTGGTACTGGAAACGGATGCGTACAGATTGAGGCGATTTTCAGAAGGAGACGACAGCAATCCAGTCCTCATTCTTCCTCCGCAGGCCGGTCATCACAGCAACATTTGCGATTTTTCCAGCGAGAATTCTCTGGTCGGAACTTTTCTCAACAATGGCGTGAAAAGCGTCTACGCCTTGGATTGGAAAAGCGCCACCCACGGCCGGGCCGGGGAAACCCTTGAGACCCTGATGGTGCATACAGACCGGTGCGTGTCGCACATCGGCCGCAAAGTGAATCTGGTGGGGTTGTGCCAGGGCGGGTGGCAGGGAACAATGTATACGGCGCTTTTCAGGAACAGGGTAAATTCCCTGGTGCTGGCCGGTTCGCCCATCGATGCTCATGCCGACCCCGGAAAGATAAAATTCGCCTGCGATTTTTTGCCGTTTAACTTTTTCGAGACCCTTGTCACTCTGGGAGGTGGCATATACAGGGGAGAGTTTCAGCTCCTGGCATTCAAAATGATGAATCCCTACGAACGGTTCTTTAAGGACTACTACAACCTTTACATGAATATTGATGATTCTGCCTTCCTTGAAAGACATCACCGGTTTAGAAACTGGTATGAGTCTGTCAACCACTTGCCGGGGGGGTGGTATCTGCAGATAGTCGATCAGTTATTTATCAAGAACAATTTAATTCAAGGCAAGATGACGCTGCTCAATAAAAAGATCGATTTAAAAAATATCGATTGTCCGTTGTATATGATTGCCGGGTCAAAGGACGACATTACCACTCCAGGCCAGGTGTTCAACGCCGGAAAATACGTTTCCACGCCGCCTGAGCGCATGGAAAGATATCTGGTCGATTCCGGACATGTGGGACTCTTCATGGGAAGAGATTCGCTCAAGACCGCCTGGCCCAAAGTGATCGAGAAACTGAAAACCTGTTGCGGCAACGGGAACGATGAACTTATGGCGCCCATCTGATCACAAACCCTGATGGGGGTGTTCCGAAGTAACCAGGGAGGGCAGCGGTTGTTCTGGAATAAATCGGCCGCAACGCCGTTGTCCCACCCCTTGAATTTGACTACAATACCCGCGTAAAATAAGTCTTTATTGTAAGGACTCCATGCCGACCGCCTCCATTGCGTGAATTTTGTTTGACCCTATATTGCTGGGATAGTCGGCGATCAGAAACGGGGAGTAACGCCAGGGGGAAGTCCATGGACTGTTTGCACGGTACTGCGGGTATTGAGTGCGCCCAGAGCGCCTCTTATCGCGACATCGCCGCCCCGAGGGGCCGTCTGGTTTCCCTGGACGCCTTTCGTGGCCTGGCAATCGGCTTGATGGTACTGGTCAACAGTCCCGGAGACCCCGGAAATGTTTACCCCCCATTGGCGCATGCCGCCTGGAACGGATGGACCCTTGCCGACACGATTTTTCCCTCTTTTCTTTTTATGGTCGGGGTATCAATAGTTATCTCGCTCGATAAACAAAAAGAAAAAAAGGGTTCAAACCCGGCGCTCATGGGTCGGATTCTAAAGAGGACCGCCATCCTTTTCGCCCTGGGGATTTTTGTAAATATTTTTCCCGGGTTTGATTTTTCCACAGTCCGAATCCCGGGAGTTTTGCAAAGAATAGCCCTCTGCTACCTTGTCGTTTGCTTGATCGTTTTAAAAAGCGGTCTGAGGGGACGGATTTTATGGCTTACAGGCCTGCTCGCCTCCTACTGGTTGATGATGCGCTTCATACCCGTGCCCGGAATCGGCGCCGGAGTGCTCGAACCGGGCAAAAATTTCGCGGCCTGGGTGGACTCCCATCTGCTAGGTGGCTTCATGTGGTCTTATTATGGGGGCAAATGGGACCCGGAGGGGATAGTGAGCACCATCCCGGCCATTGCCACCACCCTGTTCGGGGTGCTTACGGCGCAATGGCTGATGTCTTGCGTTTCCGCAGGCCGAAAAGTCGCGGGAATGTTTTTGGCCGGGTTGCTGCTCGTGGCGGCCGGCCTCCTGCTGAATCAATGGCTTCCCATAAATAAGAGCATCTGGACCAGCACTTTCAGCATGTTCATGGCCGGACTGGCCGTTATAAGTCTCGCCATCTTTTATTGGCTGATCGACATCGTCGGGTTTGCGCGCTGGTCCAAACCTCTCACCATCTTGGGAATGAACGCCATAGCGGTTTATATTCTGGCGACAGTCGAAGCTCATGCTCTTTGGGCGCTGGATCTGGACACATCCGCGGGGGGAAAGTTAAGCGCCCACTCCTATCTGTTCAGCCATTTTCACACCCACCTCGGCCCCCGGACGGATTCTTTGCTTTGGGCGTTTTGGATCCTCCTATCCATCTATCTGTTGGCCTGGCTCATGTGGCGAAAACGACTATTCATAAAGGCCTAGCCCGTGGCCGTCCGGAAGCCCCGGATGTTTCTCAGGCAGTTTCCGAAAGGTAGTAAACATGCTGCGATCACTACTGATGCTATTTTTCCTGGCAGTCGCCGCGATTGTCCCCGCCGGCGCTCAGTCAAAGACGCTATCGGGTCTGGATCCGTTTATCGCGCACACCACGCGTCTTATGGTCTTTTCACCGCATCCCGACGACGAGACCCTGGGCGCCGGGGGATTGATTCAGCGCGTTCTAAAGTCCGGCGGGCAGGTGAAGGTAGTGTTCATGACAAGTGGAGACGGATTTCCGGAAGGGGTGGAAAAGGAGGATCACATCTCGATTCCCACCGCAAAGGACTACCGCGGCTACGGGGTCCGGCGCCGGGTGGAGGCCCTGCGGGCCTGCGCCACACTCGGGATGAAACAAAGAAATGTGGTCTTCCTGGGTTTTCCGGACGCCGGGTTGGCCTTCCTGCGCTCCACGTTTCTGGCATCCAGGTCTCCCTACCGGTCTCCTTTCACCAGGGAAACCTGTCCCCCGAAATCCGAAAAGATAATTCCCAACACGGACTACACCGGAAATGACGTAATCAAAGAGATGAAACGGCTGATCGCCGAATTTCGCCCCACGCTGGTCGCCACTACGCCGGCTCAAGACCAGCACCCAGACCATAATGCGACTTATTTCTTTGTTAAGAAAACACTGGGAGACTGGGACAAAAAACACCCGAACCTCAAACCAACCCGGATCACTTTCCTGATCCATTTCGAGCAGTGGCCGATTGGTCAGGGTTCGGGAACAGGCTCGGTTCTCAATCCCCCCAAAGACTTTCCGGATAAAGACATTCAGTGGGTCTCCTTCCCGCTAAAACCCGATGAAGTGAGGACCAAACGCAGGGCCATCCTGGAATATCGTAGTCAGATGCTGGTCATGGGCAGGTTTTTAATGAGCTTCGCAAGGTCTAACGAACTTTACATATTGGACAAATAAAATAGGCTGCGCCATTGAAAAGTCGAAGGACGAAAGAGCGGGGAGCCTTGCCCCGGTGAGTAGGCCGGGGGAATCTCACCCCCAGCCTCTCGCAGAACGGTGCGGGAGCCTCTCGACTCACACCGCTCCCATCAAGCAACCACTCCCATCTTACTTTGGGATGGTAAACGGTTTTGTTGCACTCAACAGTTT
>JARLHP010000153.1 GCA_031292195.1 Syntrophobacteraceae bacterium | reverse complement strand
ATCGATCTCTCGAGGGACCACCGACGCGGCCCGGCATCGCGAGAAGATTAAGCAGGCCATAAAGAGGAATCTGCCCGACATCATAAGCGACGAAGCGATAATTACCAGAAGCGGCGATCAACTGGTGCGGGTGCCGGTTCGGGGAATAAAGAGCTACAGGTTTATCCACAGGTTTGCCGACGGGGACCAGGGAGGCTTTGGCAGTGGGGAGTCCGAAGAGGGTAAGGTCATCGGCCGGCGTCCCAAACCGGGCAGCGGAATGCCGGGAAGCCCCGGGGAAGAGCCCGGGGTCGATTACCTGGAAACCGAAATCGAGCTTGCGGAATTGGTGGAAATGATGCTCGCCGATATCGGGCTTCCCAACCTGCAGCGAAAAGAAATAGCAGAAGCGGTCATCATCAGCGACTGGAAGCCCGATTCGATCGAAAAACACGGGATACATCCGCGGCTGGAAAAAAAGCGCACCATAAAAGAGGCCATAAAAAGGACGGAAATCCTGGTGCAAAATCTGATGCTGCAATCGGCCATGAGCGAGGAGGACTGCCGGAGGGCATTGGAGGAGGCCGAGGGGGATTTCGATCTGGCGCTGGAGCGGTTGGCCTCTCCAAAGAACCTCCAGTCGGCGGCCGGGTCTGATGAAATTTCGGGCTCGGGGGGATTCACGGTCCAGAGTTCCGATCTGCGATTTCGAACCATCGCGGAGGATACCGAATACCGGTCAAACGCGGTGGTCATCGCCATGATGGATGTTTCGGGCAGCATGGATACCATGAAGAAGTATCTTGCCCGCTCCTTTTATTTTTGGATGACTTCCTTTCTAAGAGTCATCTACAAGCGGGTGGAGATCCGTTTCATCGCCCATACCACCGAGGCCAGGCTGGTTGATGAACACCAGTTTCTCCACCAGGGCGAATCCGGGGGCACCGCGTGCCACTCCGCCTACGAGCTGGCGGCCAGCCTGATCGACACCGAGTACCCCACCAGCAGATGGAACGTCTATCCCTTTCATTTCTCGGACGGTGAAGACTGGAACGTCGACCGCACGGTCAATTCCCTGGAAAGTCTGCTCGACCGGGGGGTGGCCAATTTTGGCTATGGTGAAATTCAGGCCGAACATTCTTCTTCGGTTCTGATGGAAGCCTACCGGAAAAAAATGGGGCTGCAGGCCGACCGGTTAGATGATTTTTCCTTCTTTCGCGGCTCACGGGGAGCTTCTCCGGTGCTGGGAGTGATCATCCGGGGCAAGTCCGATATTTATCCGGCGCTGAGGGTCTTTTTGCACTCGGCGGGCAACAGGAGCGGGCGCATAAGGTCATGAACGATCTGGACATAAAAAAACTCAACGAAGCGGACGGACTCATCAGGCAAATCGGGGCCGAATTCGGACTCGACTTTATGGAGCAGGAATTCGACGTCGTTCCGGCCCGCAAAATGCTCGAAATTCTGGCCTACCGTCTGCCTGTAAACTATTCTCACTGGAGCTTCGGGCGCGATTTTGAAATCGAGAGCACCAAATACCGGCATGGTTTTTCGGTTCCCTATGAAGTGGTGTTCAACAGCGATCCGGCCCGCGCCTACCTGATGGAAACCAATCCGCTGCCCATCCAGGTCCTGGTGATGGCCCACGTCTATGCCCACAATGATTTCATGAAAAACAACAATCACTTCCGGATAACCCGCCGTGACATGATCAGCTCGGCCTCCGAGGCTGCGCGCCGTTTCCGCCGATACGAAGAGGACTACGGCCGGGAAGCGGTCGAAAAGCTGATCGACGCCGGGATGGCCATCGAGTGGAATATAGACCCCGAGGAATTGATTCGGCCCGAAACCGAGGCGCAAGCGCGCGACAGGCTCTACGGATGGTCCGAAAAACCCCCCGTGGAGGGTGGCTATGCTGACCTGATTCCCTCAAAAAAGAGGTTGTCCCTGGAAGGAAAACGAGCCCTCCGGTTGAAGACCCCTCCCGAGCCCACCATGGACATCTTGAAATATGTGATCGAAAATTCGCCCCTCCTGTCTCAGGAATGGCAAAAGGACGTCTTGAGCACTATCCGTGGACAGGCTCTTTACTTTCTGCCCTACAGGCGAACCAAGATCATGAACGAGGGCTGGGCCACTTTCTGGCACCAAAAGATAATGAAACGTCTCTTTGCGGAAAGGTTTTTGAACGAGGACGATCACGGCTACTACAATTTATACAACTCCCGGGTAAAGGCTCACAGCCCCGGGTCGATCAATCCCTACCTGCTGGGAAGCGCCCTTTTCACCAATATCGAAATGAGGTGGAACACCGGCCGGTTCGGACCGCAATATGAATCGTGCTCCGATGCCCGGGAGAAGGAAAATTGGGACCTGCGACTCCAAAAAGGGCGGGGAAAGATCATGGAAGTGCGGCGCACCCACATGGACTGGTTCTTTATAGATGAATTCCTGAACCGCGATGTGGTCGATGAACTGGAACTCTACATCTACCATGAAGCGGACCGCGGTTCGCACATCGAGTTGAATGTGGGGGAAACCGACTGGAAAAAAGTCAAGCAGCTGTTGGTCCAAAGCCTGATGAACTGGGGCATACCCCGGATCATGGTGATGGATGGAAATTATCGCAACAGCTCCCAGTTATATCTCAAACATGAATTCGAGGGCGCACCCCTCGATGATGATTATTGCAAAAAAACCCTCGCACATATCTATTCCCTGTGGGGCCGCCCGGTCTACCTGGAGACTTTCAACCCCGAGACTTCCCGGAGCGTGGTCTATCAGGTCGATCAAAACGGCGGGCCGGGCGTTTTGCGGGTGGAATGATGGGGCATGGTTTACGGCTCGATGTCGATGCGTTTGGGAAATTCCCCGAACATCTCGCTTTTTTCCAATTCCCCCTGAGGATTGAAGAAACGCATATTGCCGTCGTTGTCGCAGAACCAGGCTTCTTTGGCGCCCCTCTCAAAATACAATGACATTTTGTGTTTCATCGCCTTTTCTCTGTTGGAGGGCGATATCACTTCGACAACCACTTCGGGGGATTCCTGATAGGGATCGCTATCTCTGTTCCTTTTAAAAAATTCGAGGCTTCCCCATGCGACATCGGCAATCTTAGTAGCGTCGGAAGTCTCAATGTTGCATTCGATGATTGCTCTATTTTCTTCTCCGTGGTGCTCGAACCACGCGGCTATGCGTATCTGGAATAACCGATGCCTGTTCTTGGCTGCTACCATCATAATGTACCCGTCCGCATTCGTTTCGATCTTGAAAGGGAGGTCTTTTAGGCTTGGGTGCTCAACCACTTCACGCCATTCCATCTTATGTCTCCTTTCCCAAGCGCCTGGTTACAAAAACATCGAGGTCCTCGCCGCGATCCCATTGATCCCGTCACCAATCAATCCTGCAGCAACGATTCGAAATGATCCCGGCAGTGTAATTGTTGGAATCACAACATACGCGCAACCAGCCGCAAAATCATTTATACCGCCTCCAATGAATGGGACCCCTCAGAGGGAGGCGACATAAATCCTGTTCCCGTGATACTATATATCTTTTTCGCCCATGGCGGTAGCTCTTTCGACTTTTCGCCGGCGTTTCGCTTCAGGTCCCCTGGTCCATCCTGCCGCCGCTTCCAGCTCACCCGGGTTTGCAAAACGTCTCAACGCAGACCCCAAAGCTCGTCCCGCTCCCGGTTTCGGGCCGTTTCGCCTGGTCTCGGGCAATTTATACGCTCCGAAAAAGCGCCGACTCGATGTCCGTTCTCCTGTTGTTGAAATATCCCGATAGCCCACTTGTCCTTTGGGACCGGGCAAGCATTGCCCGGGCCGAAGGCAGGAGGGTTTCCATGATGATCGCGGTGGTGTGGCCCCCGCACCGGTCCGCAGAGCAGGTTCCATCTTGTAGAGCCGAAGGGCCGGTCCAGCACGCTGATTCGTAAACTGGCATGTGAATCTCTCCGGGTACAAATCAGTGTAACCTGCATTGCTCACCTTCGTTTGAGCCTTTTTTAATTCCCTTTTAATATGTCGGAGTTGTCTCGACGAATCGATGCATTGGCTCACTGGAACAAATCGTGCATCTTAACGAGGTGGAAGCGCACGAACACAGTTCGAGTTGATGCCACAAGGGTGGAGTGCCGGTATGGATGAAGTGATCACCCGGATCCTGGAGATCGAGAAGCAGTGTTCCGCCGATGTCGAGCGGGCCGAGGTCGAGTGCGCAAAAAGGATCGAGGCTCGCCAGCGTCTTTTGGAAGAAAAAAGGCTTCTGGAACATGCCCGAATTCTTGATGCCCAAAAAACCAGGCTGACGGAGCGAATCGAAGAAGCGAAAGCCCGAACTGAGGCCGCTTCGACTGCTTTCAGGAGGGATAGCGAAACTCTTTTTCATGACCCGGCGCTAAAAGAAAAAGCCAAACGGAAGATAATTTCCATCCTGCTGGGGAGCTAGGAGACCATGCGAAACTACGCCGATGAAGTGAACCTCCATGCCCGAATCCATGCCATGAGAGGCCGACTTCTGTGCTTGCGGGACTATGGTTCGATGGTCAGGGAGCAGGAGCCGGATTCCCTGAGCCCTTCCGCCGCGCAGGACCCGGTCCTGGCCCGGCAGACTCTTTTCAGACAACAGATCGCCCCGGTCCTGGGGCTTGTCGAGGCCTGCGAGCGATATACCCCGCTTTTTCTGGCCTTTCTTCGCCAGTATGAGGCGCAAAACGCAAGGCTTCTGCTGGCCAAAGCCTTCGGTAAGCAGAGCCTGGAGTTTTGGTACGATATCGGCCCCTTCGCCGTTCTTGACGTCAATCTGCTTGAAAAAAAACTCTCGCCGGATGAAGTGAGATCGCTCCTGGCCGGCACATACCTCGGTGGAGATTTTCGGGATGTTTCGAGTTACAGGCAAATGGATGTCCGCCTGGAAACCTCGGCGGCCCTGAATCTCCATCGCGCCGCGACGTCGCTCTCAAAAAGGGCCCAAAGGGAATTTCAGGACATTATGCTGAAACGAATTGCCGTCCTTACTGTGATATGGTCGTGGCGGCTTCGGCAGTGCTACCGCTGGAGTGAAGAAAATATCGGGCTTTTCAGGCAAAAGTTCCATGAGTTGTTCGGGGGGCAGGCATACTCTCGCGTTCTTATTGAGGAGAAGGCCCTCGGGCGCTGCGTTGAACGACTGCGCTCACCAGGCGGTCCGGCGCCCTCCACGGTCGATATCGAGAGGTATCTCGAACGGAAGTTTTACGCATGGGTTTCAGCCATGTTCCACCGGGATTTTCACTCTCTATACTGCGTGGTCGGGTATCTGTGGCTCCTGTTCTATCAGATCAAAAACCTGTTTTGCATAATCGACGGGAAGCGATTCGGTTTATCCCCGGACCGGCTCCTCGAAAAAATCATAGCGACCGCCTGAGGGACAAGCGATGTTTGCAAAATCCGATATCCGGAAGATCACCATCGCCGTCGAAAAGAATTTGCACTCTGAAGTCTTTGCGGCCCTGGGCAAGGCGTCCATAGTGCACCTGGCGCGCGTCGAGGAAAATAACTCCAGGCCCGAGGCCCGCCTGGAAAAGGAGGAATCGTGTAGCCGGGAGATTCTAGCGGGTGTCGAGTATATCCTGAACGCTCTTCATATCAGCCCGGAAGAGGCCGGCGCGCCAACCGGGACTACTCCCGCGCGGGAGGGCATGACTTTTGTGGTCGAGACCAAAAGAATCGTTGAACGCGCCCTGAGGCTTCTGGCCAGGATCGGGGAGCAAGCGGAGGCGGTTGCCCGGCGGGTGGAACAGGCCAATGCCCTGGGCCAAATGGGCATCGACCCCGTTACACTCGGTAAGGCGCGGCTTATCAAAACGACTTTTGGAATGGTTGCCAGGACCGATTGGGAACCGCCTTCTTCCGAACGGTTCGCCATAACCAGGGCGGGCGGGTATGTCTTCGGCGTTGCCCTGCCGGCCGATTTTCCCGAAATGGACCAGTTCATTGAGGGGGGTGAGTTTACGGATCTATCCCGTGACATTGCTCCCGTGCCCCTGGAAGAGCTGAGGAAACGAGCCGGTGACCTCAATCGCCGGAGGGAAATTGTCCTGGGGTATGTCGATCGCCTGAAAGAGGAAAGGGGGTCGGCGCTCAATCGGCTGCGCACCGGTTGCCTTACTCATCAGCAGGTACTCGCGGCTGAGCGCATGTCCCTATTTTCCGCCGGCGCCATGTTTCTCTCGGGCTGGATGGACGTAAGGGACAGGGATCGCCTGGTCGCAATCCTGGAAGGAATTTGCGGCGACCGCTTTCTTATCTCGGAGCACAAAGACCCGGGCGCCCCGGTCCGCCTGAGGAACAGCAAGTTGTTCAAACCCTTCGAACTCCTGGTCAAAATCATGGGGATGCCCTCCAACAGTGAGATCGATCCCACCCCCTTTACCGCGATCACTTTTGTCCTGATGTTCGGTCTCATGTTCGGCGATTTCGGTCAGGGACTGGTCATCGTGCTGGCCGGGGTGATCCTGAAAAGGCTCGGGGTGAAAAAATCGCGCGATCAACTGGCGCAGGCCGGGGGCGTCATGATTGCCTGCGGGGGGTGTGCCGCGGTCTGCGGACTTCTCTATGGCAGCGTTTTTTCGAGCGAACATATAATTGCGGCCCTCTGGTTCAACCCCGCCGAGCATGTCATGCGGTTGTTTTCCGTAACCATCCTGATGGGGGTGGTATTTATCATGACCGGTCTTTGCGTCAATATCGTCAATAGTTTCCTTGGCGGCGACCTTACGGAGGCTTTCTTCGAAAAACGCGGGCTGGTCGTGCTGGCCCTTTATGCGGCCGTCGTGTTTTGCGTTGTAAGGTATGAGGTGAGCGGTCGGCTCCCCTCGGTCCCCGGAATTTCCCTTTTCATAGTACTCCCCCTGGTTCTATTTTCGCTCAAGGGCGTGCTTGGCCCTGCGCTCTTTAAGAGCGCCGGACCGCAAAGCATTTCGGAATATATCATCGAAACGGCCCTGGAGATCCTGGAGATCGGGTTGGGCCTTTTTGCCAACACCATTTCCTTCATCAGGGTAGGGGCCTTCGCGCTGGCCCATGCGGCTTTGAGCATCGTAACCTATACCCTGGCGGCCATGGCCGACCCGGAATTGAAATCCGCGGGCGCCATTGTGGTCATAATCGCCGGCAACCTCTTTATCATCGGGTTCGAGAGCATGATCTGCACGATTCAATCGATGCGTCTTGAATATTACGAGTTTTTCAGCAAGTTCTTCAAAGGAGAGGGTGTTGTTTTTATGCCGTTCACTCTAAAGGGAAAAGCATCGGAGGTTTGAGATGAGCCGCAATAGTACGCCAGCTTTTTGGGTGTCGACGATTTTTATGGCCATGGCCGGGTTTTTTTCTCCGGCGTTGCTCTATGCGGCCGGGATGGAGCAGGCCAGGGCGGGAGGGGAGTGGGTGGGGCTGGCCTATTTAAGCGCCGCGTTGGCTGTGGGGATGGCTTGTATCGCCAGTGCGTTTGCTGTTGCAAAGATAGGTTCAGCCGCCATAGGCGCCATGACCGAAAAACCGGAACTGGTCGGCAGATGCCTGGTGATTCTGGGTCTGGCTGAAGGAATCGCCATTTACGGCATGATCGTGGCGATCATGATAGTGAACAAGCTCTGATATGAAAAAGATTTATATTATCGGCGACATGCATACGGTAAGCGCTTTTCGTCTCTGCGGGGTGGAAGGTGTGGTTTGCGCTCCGGAGGAAGCGCGGGCCGCGCTGGAAGAGATTATCGGGAATAAGGACGCCGGTATTGTGCTGCTGACCAGGGAACTGAGCAAAAATCTGCATGCCAGGATCAGGGAGATTAACGTCACCGTGGTGAGTTCGGTGGTTATTGAAATTCCAGGCATTGACGATACGCAGGGTCTTGGCAAATCCGCCATGGGCTATGTGGCCGAGGCGCTTGGCATTTCTTTGTGATCGGAAAAGAAGGGGATACATGTCCGGGACGTCCCTGGAAAGTTCCATAAGAGAAGAATCGGCGCGACTTCTGGCCGCAATCGGCGAAAAGGAGGCGGCGGAGATGCGGGGTCTGGAGGAGAGCTTCCGGGCCGAGCTGGAGAGCTTCACCGATAAGGTGGAGGCCGATACGCAGGCACGCCTCCGGCAGGAACTGGCCAGAATGGAGAACAGGGCCAGCCTGGAGCGAAGGAAGCTCAAACTTCTGGGTGTGGATAACTTCATCAGCCAGGTGATGGACGAAGTCGTGAGCGAGTTGAGGCTTGGGCCGGATTATAAGCGGTTTATGCTGGACGCGGTAGTCGATGCAGCCAGGCAAACACCGGCCGAAGTCGAAGTGGGGCTCATGGCTGAGGACCTGGCCCTGGAGAGCGAAATTCGAAAGACCCTCAAGACCGCCGGATTGAACGGGGACATGGCGATCGCCCGGGATGCAACCATAAAGTGGGGCGGATGCCTGGTCCGGGATGTCTTGGGAGGCCGTATCTTCAACTATACGTTGGAGAGGATCTACTACAGAAAAACTGTCATGATCCGCCGGGAAATCATGAAAATCCTGCCGGATCATTCCCGGGTGGCAATCAGTCCGACTTCTCCCCCGGTTGGACAATAAGGAGCAAACGTGGACGACTTGGCAACCGGAAAGGTGATCGCGGTAAATGGTCCGATCGTCAAAGCCACGGGGCTTCGGGGAATTGGAATGTTCGACGTGGCCGAGGTGGGCTCGGACAGGCTGATGGGGGAAGTGATAAGGCTCGATAAGGACGTCACGATCATCCAGGTGTATGAAGACAATACGGGCATGAGGCCGGGCGACGAGGTGATTTCCCATTGTCGTCCGCTTTCCGTCCTCCTGGGACCGGGGCTCATAGGAAACATATACGACGGAATTCAGCGCCCCCTGGTGGGCCTCTGCGAGATGTGCGGAAGCTATATCCGCAAAGGGATAACTATCTCCCCTCTGGCTGTTGACAGAAAATGGGAATTCCAGCCGCTGGCCGACGCCGGAACTGAAGTGCGCGGGGGAAGCCTGATAGGCGAGGTCCGCGAAAGCCCGCTGGTCCTGCACCGGGTGCTTCTTCCCCCCGGCGTTTCCGGGACGCTGACCGGTATCGCCCCTGCCGGGCAATACACCATAGAGGAGGAGGTCTTCACGCTCGATACGGGCAGCGGGACCTACAGCGGAAAACTCGCCTCCTACTGGCCGGTGCGAAGGCCCCGGCCGGCCGGAACCCGGAAGAAACCCTCCATACCGCTTATCACCGGTCAAAGAATAATCGACACGTTTTTCCCCATCGCCAGGGGCGGAACGGCCGCCATCCCCGGGGGGTTCGGCACGGGAAAGACCATGACCCAGCATGCGCTGGCAAAGTGGTGCAACGCGGACATCATCGTCTACATCGGCTGCGGTGAGCGCGGAAACGAGATGACCGAGGTCCTCACCGATTTCCCCAGACTCATCGATGAAAGAAACGGCAGGCCCTTGATCGAGCGAACCGTCATGATCGCAAACACCTCCAACATGCCGGTCCCGGCGCGGGAGGTAAGCATCTACACGGGGGTGACCATTGCCGAATACTATCGCGATATGGGATACGGCGTGGCCGTAATGGCCGACTCCACTTCCCGGTGGGCCGAGGCCTTGAGGGAGTTGGCCAGCAGGCTGGGCGATATGCCCGCCGAGGAAGGCTTCCCGCCATACCTTGGCACCCGGCTGGCCGAATTCTACGAAAGGGCCGGCCGGGTGGAAACTCTTTCGGGCAGGGAGGGCGACATCACCATTATCGGTGCGGTATCCCCGCCGGGAGGTGATTTTTCCGAGCCCGTAACCCAGAACACATCGCGGTTTGTGAGGTGTTTCTGGGCCCTTGACAAGACCCTGGCCGACGCCAGGCACTACCCTTCCATCAGCTGGATAGACAGCTACACGGAATATCTGTCCGATATCGGGCAATGGTGGGAAAATCTCGACAATGAGTGGCTTTCGATAAGAAACGAGCTGATGAATATCCTGGTCGAGGACCACCGGCTGCAACAGGTGGTAAAACTGGTGGGGAGCGACGCGCTGCCTCCCTCCGAGCAGTATGTCCTCTTTTGCGCTGAAACGATAAAAAACGTCTTTCTCCAGCAGAACTCCTTCGATCCCCATGACAAATTCTGCAGCCCGGAAAAGCAACTGAAACTGCTGCACACCCTGGTTTGTCTTTACCGGAGGGGGCTGGAACTGGTGCAAGCCGGCCTTTCGGTTAAAGACATAGCGGGGCTGGAGGTAGTCTCGGAAATCGTACGGCTCAAATCCGAGATTTCAAACCGGGAGATCGAAAAAATCGACGCCTACACCCTTCGGCTGGAACAAGGACTTGCCGCACTCAAAATTCCAACGACAGGCGAGTAAAATGTCCGCAGAGATCGAGTACACGACCATTTCAGGGATTTCAGGCCCGCTGCTCTTCATCGATGGCGTTAGGGGGGTGGGGTATGGCGACATCGTGGAGATTCGCGATTCTTCAGGCCAAATACGGACGGGCCAGACGCTCGAGGTGGACGAACAAAGGGCCGTGGTGCAGGTCTACGAGGGAACGAGCGGGCTTTCGGTGCATGGCACCAGGGCCGTCTTTGTGGGAAAACCGATGGAGATACCCGTTGATCGCGACATGCTGGGCAGGGTCTTCGACGGTCTGGGGCGGCCAATCGATGGCGCGCCCCAGGTGATCACCGACAGGGTGATGAATGTGAACGGCATGCCCATAAACCCCTGGGCCAGGGAATATCCACGGGACTTCATACAGACGGGCATATCGGCCATCGACGGGATGAATACGCTTATCCGGGGCCAGAAGCTCCCCATATTCTCGGGAAGCGGCATGCCGCACAACCGGATAGCCGCCCAGATAGCCCGCCAGGCAAAAATCCTGACCGCCGGGGAGGAGTTTACGGTCATCTTCGCGGCCATGGGGGTAAATTTCGACGTGGCCAGGTTCTTCATCGATTCTTTGGAGGAGTCGGGCGTGCTCACCCACTCCGCCATGTTCCTGAGCCTGGCCGACTCGCCTTCCATCGAACGGCTCGTAACTCCGCGAATCGCGCTCACTCTGGCCGAGTATCTCGCTTTCGAGGAGGGAATGCACGTCCTGGTGATCCTGACCGATATCACCAATTACTGCGAGGCACTGAGGGAACTCTCCAGTTCGCGGGGCGAGATACCCTCCCGCAAAGGTTACCCCGGTTATCTCTATAGCGATCTTGCCACCCTGTATGAACGGGCCGGACGACTGAAGGGCTGCGGAGGGTCCATCACCCAGATACCGATCCTGACCATGCCCAGTGATGACATTTCCCATCCCGTTCCCGATTTGACCGGCTATATTACGGAGGGGCAGATAGTCCTGGAGCGGCAACTGTTCAACAAGGGGATATACCCGCCCATCGCCGGCCTGCCGTCCCTGTCCAGACTCATGAAGGACGGAATAGGCGAAGGTAGAACGCGTCAGGACCACGGCCATGTGGCCGCCCAGCTTTTTGCCTCCTACGCAAAGGTAAAACGCATACGGGAACTGGCCGCCATCGTGGGGGAGGAAGAACTTTCGGAGCTCGATAAAATCTATCTGAAATTCGGCGCCGCGTTCGAGGACGTCTTTCTGCGCCAGGCCTATGATGAGGACCGTTCCATCGAGCAGACCCTCGAAATTGGGTGGCGGGTGCTCTCGCTGCTCCCTGGCGAAGAGTTGTATCGGCTGACCAGGGACGAACTCCAGAGATACTACCTGGCCTGAACTTGGACAGGGTTTACAGGATTTAAAGGATTTAAAGGATTGATACCAGGTTGTGTGCGAGATTTGTCTGATGGGTTGCGCTTCGCTCCACCCATCCTACGCCAGCCCGTCGAGAGGCGCTGTAGGATGGGTGAAATCCTGTAAGGGAGGAAAACTGATGCCGGGGATAGAACTGCCTCCAACAAGGTCTTCACTGCGTAAGCTCAAGCAGGATCTTGCCTTCGCGCATGAGGGTTATGATCTCCTGAATCAGAAACGAGAGATACTGGCCCGCGAGGTCGTTCGGAAAATCGAGGCGATCAAGAGTATCGAAGCCCGTTTCGAGGAGGCTTTGCAGCGTCTCTATGGCGCCTATCGCGACGCCGCCGTGGATATGGGTTCTGAGGCTCTGAGCCTGCAAAGCTGTTTGGAGACGAGAGGATATTTTCTCGATTGCCGGTTTACCAAACTGATGGGCTTGAAGCTGGCGGAGTTGAACCTTTCGCTCAAGGCCCCCAAAGGTTCCCTTACCCTGCCCGGGACAAGGGCCGCCTGCGACACGGCCAAAGAGGAATCACGAAAGGCGCTTGTCATACTGGCTGAATATGCAACCATTATGAAATCCATCATAATTCTCTCCCGGGAGTTGAAAAAGATTCAGCGGCGGGTCAACGCCCTGGAAAAGATTTTCATCCCCCAACACGAGGAGGCCAAAAAGTACGTGGCCGAAAGAATCGACGAGATGGAGCGCGAGGAGATCTTTGTGAAAAAACTTATCCGGCAGCGTCAAACGGAGACCCTATGAACGACACGGCCATGCGGGAGTTTGTTCTGCGCACCCTCAAAAAATTTGCGCCGGGTGCTGACCTGGAAAATCTCCAGCCCGACAAAAGATTTCGGGATCAGCTCGATTTCGACTCGGTGGATTTCCTGAACTTTGCCCTGGCGCTCCAGGACGGGCTGCAAATATCCATCCCCGAGGAGGATTTTCCCATGCTCGCCACTCTGAATGGCTGCCTCGGATATCTGCCGGCAAAGGGTGCGCAAATCACAGCGGTAAAGTCACTATAACCACGCCGGCGTCATCGGGCATGAGCCTGGACTTGAATCCGAACGCTTTGCAGAGCTTGAGCATTGTGTAGTTTTCGCTCAGAACGTCTCCGTAAAGTTCTTTGATTCCACGCCGGCGCGCCGCTTCGATAATCTTGCGCATCATCATGGGGCCAAGTCCCATTCCGGTCACATCGGGGCGCAGCAAAATAGCGAACTCGGCACGGTCATTGTCCGGGTCGGCCGAGAAACGGACTCCGCCTAAAAGTTCCGTTTCCCCGGAGCCGTTTTCCGCGATCAGCACCAGGGCCATCTCGCGGTCGTAGTCGATCTGCGTTAGACTTGCCGCCAGACTGTGCGGCAGCATCTTCATCGGATGGAGGAAGCGTTTCACTATGTCCTCGGGCCGCAGCCTCTCGAAAAGTCTTACATACGCAGGCTCATCTTCCGGGCGTATGGGCCGCAGCAAAAGAGTTTGACCGTCGGGCAGCCGAATCGTCTCCTCCAATTCCTTGGGGTAAGGTGCGATGATCAACCGCGACCTGTCGGGACCCACGACCTTTGCCACCCGCATGAAAGCCCCGGCGATCGAAAGGCCGTGATTGTCGACCAGCAGCGGATCGATCCGCAGTCCGGCGATCTGCGGGATATCGCATATCAGCTGAGAGACCTTCACCAGCAAAAGGGCAATGGAGTCGATATCGGCGGCCTCCGTTCCCGGTCTGCCTTTGAGGAGGCCATGGATTCGGGTGCGCCTGATGACATCGCGAGCCAGGTGCATATTGAGCGGAGGCAGGGCGAAAGCCAGGTCTTCGATGGCTTCCGCCGCCTGTCCCCCGTGCCCGAAGAAAATGACCGGCCCGAATTGAGCATCGTTAAAAACGCCTGTTATCAACTGGATGGCGCAACTTACACTTTCGGCTGGTTTTAAACCATACATGCCGTAGGCTTCGAAGACCACCTGGATCTCGGCCTCACTCAGCCGGTCGCGGCCTTCTTCCAGCGCCCCCTCCACGATGTAGCCCGCCCTCAGTGCGTCGGGGAGGAAGTTCCCCGGAATGCTGGGAGGGGTCTGCATCAACATTTCCTGGTTATGACGGTAGCGCACCATCTGCATGAAACCCGATACGGCCTCAAGCGGTGTGTCATAGGCGGCGATGGAGTTTTCGGTGAACAAACAGCGTGCGTCGGCTCCGCTTTTGTCTCCGGTCCAGCTTGCCAGCAGGCGGCCGAATTTGGATTTGATGTTGTTGTTCTTCAATATTTCGAGTATTTCCCGTGCGGCCTCACCGCAGGGTTTCGCCCCATTGGAGCAATGAAGGAGAAGAATCGCATCCACACCTTGATCTGCCAGGAGAATTTGAAGGGCTTCCGTGTAGCGCTCGGCAGGGGTGTCGCCGGCTAAATTTACGGGATTTCCGTGAGACCAGCCTGGCGCCAGGTTATTTAGCCGTTTTAGGGATTCGGTTGAAAGTTCGGCCAGGCAGCCTCCCTGGTCGACCAGGGCGTCCGCTGCAAGCACTCCCATCCCCCTGCCGTTGGATAGAATAGCGAGGCGCTCGCCCGGCAGCGCTTTTGCCCTGGCAAGCGATTCGGCCGCGCTGAACAACTCCCGCACATCGTGGGCTCGGATCATTCCCGCGCGGCGAAAGGCCGCGTGGTAGACTCCATCGGCGCCGCTCGTCTCGCCCCCGTGCAGAATGGAATAGGTGAGCGAGTCCCGATGAGCGCCCCCCTTGAGCACCACCACGGGCTTCATGCGTGATGCCAGCCTCGCGGCCGACATGAATTTTCGGACCTGCGTGACTTCCTCCATGTAGAGGAGGATGGCCCGAGTTTTCATGTCATTTGCCAGATAATCGAGCATATCTCCAAAATCGACATCGAACATGTCTCCCAGGTCGATCAAATGAGAAAAGCCGATGCATTTGGAAGTCGCCCAGCCCAGAACCGATGTCAGCACGGTTCCGGATTGGGAGACCATGGCGATATTTCCCTTGAGCGGTTGCTCGTAGGCTACGCTCGCGTTTAGAAAACCTCCCGGAGTCATGATTCCTATGCTGCCCGGTCCCACAATGCGCATCCCGTGGGATTGGGCCGCTGCGAGTATGGCGGATCGCACCCCCTGGTCCCGCGGGCCGGCGCACTTCTCCCCCCCGGGGCTTACCAGGACCGCCGCTTTTGTCCCCCGCCCGCCCAGCCGGTCCAGCAGTGCGGGCATCCTGTCTTGAGCTGTGGTCAGAATTGCCAGATCGGGGGCTTCCGGAAGGTTCGGGATATCGGGATAAGACATCATCCCCTCTAACGGGCCGCCTTTTACACCGACCGCATACAGCTTTACCCCGAAGCCCGCTCCGACCAGGTTTCGGGCGAGTGCGGCGTCAAGAGGAGAAGGTTCCCGGTTGTCCGCAATCAGGGCAACTGATTTAGGTTCCAGCAAAAAGGAGAGATTTCTAATGGCCATGGATGCTCCTCGCAGCAACGATAAGCTGGGGTCAATCAGGACTGATAGGAAGTTACGTTCAAGCGCCGCCGCCACGTCCTCGGAGGCTGCCCCCTCAGCGGCGACACGTCGCTCAATCAGGTTCCAGGGTAGATAAATCTCCTTGCGGCAAACCCAGTTCACGGGCTTTGAGCAATCGCCGCATGATCTTGCCGGCTTTGTTTTTGGGCAGATCGGTCTGGAATTCGATCTCCCTGGGGGCCACGGCCGACCCCAGCCGTTTGCGTGCAAACGCCATAAGCTCGAGCCGCAACTCCTCCTTTGGCTCGAAGCCGGGTTTTAGCGCCACAAACGCTTTTACCAACTCTCCCGCCACAGCGTCCGGCTTTCCGATAACGCCCGCTTCCCCCACCGCCGGGTGCTCCATCAACGTGCTCTCGACCTCGAAGGGCCCCACCATGTGGCCGGCAGTCTTGATGATGTCGTCGGCACGGCCAACGAACCAGAAATAGCCGTCCGCATCACGCCTCACCAAATCTCCGGTCAGGTACCAGCCGCCGGCAAAGCACTTTCGGTAGCGCTCTTCTTCGTGGAGATAGCCCCGGAACATGGAAGGCCACCCCGGACGGAGAGCAAGTTCGCCCGGCACGTCAGGTTCCTCCAGCACCTCGATCGAGTCCTCTTTTGAGCGACGGACAACGGCCGCTTCGATCCCCGGAAGGGGGCGTCCCATGGAACCGGGCCGTATATCCATGCACGGGAAATTGGCGATCATGATCCCGCCCGTTTCGGTCTGCCACCAGTTGTCATGAATGGGGAGCCCCAGGGCCTCTTCCCCCCATAGGACGGCCTCGGGGTTGAGTGGTTCCCCGACACTGTGAATCAGCCTCAAATGACTCAGGTCGAATTGCAGGCACGGCCACCGGCTCAAACGCATCAGCCTCCTGATGGCCGTAGGCGCCGTGTACCAGATGTTGACCTTCTCTTTTTCCAGAATCCGGCACCAACGCACCGCGTCGAAGTCAGCCTCGTCGACGATCGTCGTAATGCCGTGCAGCAGGGGCGAGATGATCCCGTAGGAGGTCCCGGTCACCCAACCCGGGTCGGCCGTGCACCAGAAAACGTCGCCGGGGTGAAAGTCCAGGACATTCTTTCCCGTCATATAGTGGGTAAATACCGCCTGGTGCACATGCATCGCGCCCTTGGGCATTCCGGTGGTTCCGCTGGTGAAGTGCAAAACCGCCATATCTTCGGGTGAGGTCGAAGGAATCGAGAATTCATCCCCCGCTTCGCTCATCATCTTGGGAAACGAGAGCAGACTCTCGCCCAGGTGCTCTTCGATATCGACCAGCAGCACATGGCGGAGTTCGGGCAGTTGTTTTGCAAGGGGGGCGATCTTTTGCCGATAGTGCGCTTCGGTGGTTACCAGAACCCGGCCATCTCCCCTTTTGAGGCGCTGATAAACCGGTTCCGGACCGAAGGCCGAGTACAGGGGGCAGAAAACGCTGGTATTCTTCAGGGCGCCCAGGGCGGTTATATAAAGTTCAGGTATTCGCCCGGTCAGGACAAAGACTCTGTCGCCTTTGTCCGCACCCAACCGACTTAGAACGTTGGCAAAGCGGTTGCTGAGCCCTCTTAGATCGTTATAGGTGAAATCCCGGATCGCGCCGGCGACACCGATCCACCGTATCGCCACCCGCTCTGCGATCAGAGTTTGGGCATGGCGGTCGACCGCTTCGTGGGCAATATTGAGGCCCTTGCCCTCTGGAAGCCAGGCCAGTTCGCGGCCGGTCTCCTCCCAGCAAAAGTCGGCGCAGGAACGTTCGTAATCAAAAAGGTTGGGCCGTAAGCGTAAAGAACCCGGAAGTTTTTTGATCGTTTCCCAAGGCAAGGCGTCACTCCCTGTGTGAGTTCCATTGCCATGTCGAAAGCCTTGCTCACCGGCAAGCTGGAGTGTAACACAAGCGGGGGTAACATCACATCTTTGTCTGCAAAGCAGCCAGGTTTCCGGTACGCGGAAAAGCCCCGGAAACAGTCAAGGACGGCACGGGGTGTTCCGAAGCCGGGGAAGGAAATGGAGAGAGCAAAATAAAGAAGCCGACTCGGTGGGGCAGACCGATCGGCTTCGAGGAGGAAAGAGTCTATTTGCCTTATCTCCAGAGCAATCTTGATGCCAAACCATGTGTATGAAAAGTATATCTGTAAATTCCAATGGTTACAGTAAATGCGGTCTCGTTGTTCCTGCAATTAATCCCGCCATAAAGCCGCCCCATGAGATAATTGCGCCATAATCACGCCATAATGTGGCGGCTTTACTTGTATCCGGCGGGATTTTATAGCCGGAAGGCTGTTTGCAAAAACTTCTGAGGCGGAACAAAGCGCTATGTGCCAGAAAGCCAAGGTGGACCGCAATCCCCGGACTTTACCCGAGAGTGTGGCGAGCACGACTCTGTTTTCCGCCTCAGGAGTTTCAATCATGTGCTTACAAGCTCAGTTCGAGCGCTCCGCTAACGAATGCGAGCGCCATGCACCGGGCATGGTCGTCATTTAAAGCCTGACCTTCGAGTCTTTCCTGTTCGTAGCTGTGGCAGTTTTGGCAGGAAAAGCCCGGCCACTTTTTGAGGATGGCGTAATCGAGACACTCCCCGTAGTTGCGGCAGAACACGTTGCGCATGACCTTGTCGGAGCTTTCCACGGCAATATGACGTTCCGGTTTTGCTCTTTTCATGACATTCTCCTCAAGTTGGGGGACCGTTTTCTGAAAGCATTTATAGCAGCGGATCGGCGGGATTAATATTAGGTCAAGCAGGGGATTGCCCTACAGTGTCGCTGTATTTTGACCGTATAGAATATGCGGGGAGGTAGAACGGTCCATCCCGAGTCCATTCTGAAACCCCTTTCGCCACGGCGGTTCTTGCCGACCCGTTGTCCTGGTCGTGGTTTTTCCCGTATTTTTTCAGGCCCTTACGGCTAAGGCAAATTGTCCCTTGATTCCCGCCTGGAATCTACATTGCCCACCACCGCCGGTAAGCAAAACATCTGACGGGATTTACAGGATTTACAGGATTGAGAAAGGGCGAGGCGGACAGGGCATGGAGGGGAGGGGTGTGAAAAATTTAACAGGCTCGGATATGCCGGTGGGTATCCGACTTGTTTTACGCTCATTAAGTTGTAAAATTGCCTCTTTATGCTAGAATACTTCCCGGTCGCCGGCGCGGGGTTTTTCGGGGAAAGCCGGCCATGAATTCCATTTGGAAAGTACTCTGCAGTGGCGGAAAACAGTTTTTTTTCGGATAAAGTCGCCCTTGTAACGGGAAGTTCGCGGGGGATCGGCCGGGCTGTCGCCCTGGCTTTGGCCAAGGCCGGCGCCGATGTGGTGGTAAACCATTCGAAGCCCGAAGGCAGCTCCAAACGAAAAGCCGAAGAGGTTTGCCTGGAAATCGGGGAGCTGGGCCGAAAGGCCATCGCGGTACCGGCCGATATAGGCTCGAAATCCTCGGTCGGCGAAATGATCGAGGCGGTGAGCGGTTGGCGCGGCCGGCTCGATTTTCTGGTGCTAAACGCCGCCAGGGCCCCCTTCAAGCCCATTGAAAAGCTGCTGGAAAGAGAACTCCGCCAGCTTGTGGAAACCAACTACATGGGCAACATCTTCTGCATCCAGAAGGCTCTGCCCCTGCTGGAGGCCGCCGGGGGAAAGATCGTTTTCATTTCGAGCCTGGGGAGCCGGTTCTACAATCCAAGCTATCCCCTGGGAAGCATGAAAGCCGCCATGGAAACGCTGGTGCGGGACTGCGCGGAAAGCCTGGGGGATAGGGGGGTAAGCGTCAATGCGGTGTGCGGCGGTATTGTGAGGACCGATTCCTTCAAGACCCTCAGGCAGTACATGGAGGAGCTTGAAAGTATCCCCGACGAGCTGTGCGTCAGTCCGGAAGCCCTGGCCGACGTGGTTGTCTTTCTTTGCAGCCCGGCCGCCCGCGGGGTCCGCGGCCAGACCGTGGTGGTTGACAACGGCCTTAGCAATAGACTATACCGCCCGGCGTGGGTTAAGAAGCCAAAATCATAGACAGGGGTAGACTTAGAATGAAGCAAAATCTCATTGCCGAACAGAGGGTAATGGAAGAAGTAACAAAGGCGATTGCCGAAGGGATCGATATCAACCCGGCCAAGATCAAGCCCGAAAGCTCCCTCATGAAAGATCTGGGCGCTGAGTCGCTCGATTTTCTGGATATAAATTATCGTCTGGAGCAGACGTTCGGGATAAAAATGGCCAGGCGTACGGTCATCGATCATATGGAGGAGCTGTTCGGGGAAGAGTCCGCGATCGATTCGGAGGGCAAGCTCACCGAGAAAGCCGCCCGGGTGCTGGCCATGCGATACGACGGCTACGGCGATAAGATTTCTGCCGGCATGGATATGGATGAGTTGCCGGTGATGGTCACGGTTTCCTCCATAGCCGAAGGGGTGGGCAATCTTTTGGACACGCTGCCCGAAAAGTGCACCAACTGCTCCGCGCAGAGCTGGAAGCTGGAAGAAGAAACCCGCACGGTGTGCGGATCGTGCGGCGAGTCGGCGGCCTTTACCAGCGGCGACGAGCTCATTGAAGACTGGCTGAAGCAGATCCAGGAAGATAAGAAGATCTTTTGATCGGGCCGCTGGCGTCAGAACAGGAAAATCCGTATTTGAACACGCATACAGAAAAAAGGCGGGTGGTCGTTACCGGTTACGGAATGATCACGCCCATCGGAAAAAACAGCGGGGAAACGTTTGAAAACGCTCGAAACTCCGTTTCCGGTATAGACTTCATCAGCTCTTTCGAAACCAAGGGGCTTCCCTGCCGCATCGGCGGGCAGGTGAGCGATTCCTGGCTGGGCGGTTTTCGGACCGAAAGGCTCCAGGGTATCGAAAAGTGCAGCTCGCGTGGTTTCAAACTGATGACGGTGGCCACTTCCGAGGCGGCCGAAATGGCCCGCCTGGATTCGATCGAAAACCGGGCCAGGATCGGCGTAAGTCTTGGCTATCACGGTGAAAACCCTTCGGTCGAAGACCTCGTGCGCCTCTACCGCCACGGGGGAGGGGAGGCTTGGGACATTAACGGCCTCACCCGGGACGGCCTCTATTCCTTTTTTAATTTTTTCCGCCGAAAACCCGATGTGGCTACCTCCATCCTGTCGATTCTTTTCAATTGCCGGGGCGCGGGGTTTACGGTGGTCTCGGCCTGCGCGGCCGGGGCGCAGGCGATGGGCGAGGCGCTGGGGACGATCAGGGCGGGCAAAGCCGACGTTATGATCGCCGGCGGGTGCGAATCCAACCTGAACTTTATGGGTTTTGTGGGGTTTGTGCTCATCCGGGCCTTGGCCGAGAAATATTCTTCCCCGGACAAGGCTTCCAGGCCGTTTGACCGGAAAAGAAACGGCTTTGTCATGTCGGAAGGGGCGGGGGCCCTGGTGCTGGAGTCGCTCGAGCACGCCGAGGCGCGCTCCGCCACGATTTATGCCGAAGTGCTGGGGTATGGTTCCTCCGCCGACGCCTACAGGATAACCGACATCCACCCCAAGGGCGACGGAGCGGTTTTCGCCATGCAGCGGGCCCTGGCCGACGCCGGCCTTTCCCCCGACGCTATCGAGTACATCAACGCGCATGGGACCTCGACCCTGCAAAACGACCAGATAGAAACGCTGGCCATAAAGAGGGTCATGGGCGAGAGAGCAAAGCTTATCCCGGTCAGCTCCAACAAGTCCATGACCGGCCACACCATCGCCGGGGGCGGGGCGATAGAAGCGGGCCTGACGATTATGGGCATGAACAGCTCCACCGTTCTTCCCACCATCAACTACGAGTTTCCCGACCCGAAATGCGACCTGGACTATGTTCCCAATGAGGCCCGCCGTCTGGAACACGGGATCGCGCTTTCCAATTCTTTCGGCTTTGGCGGTCAGAACGCCTGCCTTTGCCTGGGTAAATTCCGCAAATGAGAGCCGGCGGCAAACCCCTTTCATCGCACGAGCCGGTGGCGATCACCGGCCTGGGAGCGGTCTGCTCGCTGGGCAATTCGGTCCCGGAGATAGCCCGGGCCTTTTTGTCCGGAAAATCCGGAGCGGGTGAAATCCCGGGTTTCGATGGCTGCCCGGCCGCCCCGGTGAAAAATCTTCCTCCCTTTAAAACCGATATGCCTCCCCAGCTTGCCCGGACCATGGGGAAGCATCTGTCGCTCCTGTTGGCCTCGGTGGATGAGGCCCTGCGCGGGGCATCCATCGGCCCCGGCATGTTCGATCCGGGGGATATGGGTTTTTTTGCGGGCATGGGTATGGTCGATTATCACGTGGAGGACCTTTTGCCGGCCGTGCTCAAATCGCTTAAAAGCGACGGCGATATCGACTACGACAGGTTCTTTGTGCAGGGCTACCGGGAAATCTACCCCTTGTGGTCCCTGGGGATGCTAAACAACGTCGCTTTCTGCCAGGCTTCCATACACTTTGGGCTTCGCGGGGAAAACTGCGTCTTTTGCCCCCACGGCGATGCGGGGGTGACGGCCGTCTACGAAGCGGCCTGGGCATTGAGGGAGGGCAGGGCGAAAATGGCCCTGGCCGGAGGCGTGAGTGAGGAAATTTCGCCCTGCGGGCTTGCCCGGGCAAAACTTAAAAATGTGATCGGCTCGATTGCCGAAACTTCCGCCCGGGCGTCTTTTTTGGGAGAAGCCGGGGCGATGCTCGTTTTGGAACCGCTTTCCAGCGCGGTGGCACGAGGGGCTTCCATACTGGGTCGGATCGCGGGCTTTGGCTTTTCGTGCGAGCGAAGCGACGACGGCCGGTTTGCTTCCAAAGAGGCTATTTGTTCGGCCATGCGGGCCGCGCTTTGCGATGCCGGGCTCGCTCCCGGGGGGATCGACCGGGTCATGCTCGGAAGTTTTGACCCAAACGAGTTGGACGCCGTCCACGCGGTCTTTGGCAAGGAGGGCCGGCCGCCGGTAATTGTGGCCGCTCCACGCGCTGTGGGTGAAACGTACGCGGCCGGACCGGTCTTGCACGCGGTTCTTGCGCTCTCCATTTCCGCTGGGGCCGCACTT
>JARLHP010000152.1 GCA_031292195.1 Syntrophobacteraceae bacterium | reverse complement strand
TTCGGCCGTGGTCATTATGTATGCGCAGCCGCCATCGGCCAGAACGTTACACATCATGGCGGTAAGCGGGTAGGCTACCATTTTGCTGTTAAGCACCTGTTGGACCGTAAGGGTTTTGTCCCTGAACATGGCGTTTGGCTGAAGGTTGGCCCATTTGCGGCAGGCCACGCATACGCTCGCCACCTGTTCGATGGTTGTCCCGGTATAGGCCATGTAGCCCTGAGTCATCATGGCCGCAAGGGCGTTGTAGGTCATGCCGTAAGGCACTTCCCACTCCAGGTCGGAGCCGGCATGGGCGAAAAAATTTATCTGCTCGTTGGCGGAAAACTGTGAGAAACGCTGGGCGTGAATAACCAGAACATAATCGGTTTCACCCGAGCGCAGAATCCCTTCAGCGGTCTTCCTAATCGAAAAACTCGATCCCCCGCCGGATACGGTGGTCGCAACGATCTTGCAGTTCTTGGCTCCTATGGCTTCGGGAAGCCGCCCGAAAAACACTTCGGTATTGTATTCAGAACCCATTATGTGGGCGGCGCTAAGCACCGCCCCGATGTCGTTTTTGTTTATTCCCGCATCCTCGATCGCCAGTTTGGCGACTCTATAGGCTATTTCGAACTCGTTTCTTTGCGGGTATATGCCGCAGGGGACTTCCCCCGTGCCTATGATCGCAAATTCGGCCTTGGACATGATAAGAACTCTCCCTTCAACCCATTAGCGCTGATGTTCGCCCTGGAACCCTTCTTTTCGCGGTATCTATCCCGAGAAGCTTTCCAAGGTTTACGCCAAAGATTTTTCGTTTGTCTTCATCTGTTACCTCCTGGTACCCGTACTGCTCCTGCAACTGTTCGGGCATCTGGAAATCCTGGAACCCCCTGACCGCGCAAGCCATCTGCATGTGCATCCCGGGATCGTCACTTCCCCAGATGATCTTGTCCGGCCCCACCCAACGCAGGGCTTCACCCAGCATCTTTGCAAACTTGCGAGGTGAAGAAAGCGCCCAGGTCACCACGAGGCTTATGCATACGTAAACGTTTTTGTGCGCCATCGCGACCATGTTGAGATCGTCGCAATAGGGATACCCCATGTGAAAGGCTACCAGCTTCAAGTCGGGAAAGTCGCGGGCCACATCGTCCAGATACCTCGGAAGCCCGTTGGCGAACTTGCCCGGGGCACACCAACCGAAACCGGTATGAATATCTAAAACGATATCGAGCTCCTCGGCCTTGGCGTAGAAAGGCCAGAGATCGGGGTCATTTATGCGGGTGTCTTCAGGCGGGTAGAATTTGAAAATCTTGGCCCCTTTTTGCTTTACCCAGTATTCGAGTTCCCAAATGGTGTTTTTGACACCCTTGAATTTTATGGGAGATATATTGGGCTGATACAAGAAGCGGTCGGGATTGGATTCGACGACCTTGGCCATTTCGCCGTTACTGCAGAACCGGCCCGTATAGCCGGTTGTGTCCATCATGGATTCCGGAAGAAGGCAAACGATATCCACGCCGTACTTGTCCATGGCCGCAAGCAGCGACTCCGGATCGGCCGCTTTTTTCAACTCCTCCGGTTCAAGCGTCTGCATGAACGATTTGGGCATGCCCTGCATCATCGGCCGTTTGATGGCCGCGATCGAATGCCACCAAAGTTTAACTCCCGGAAAGTATTCAAAGGGCTCGCTGTCTCCTACCAGGTGGGCTTCCGGATCAATCTTGAAGAAGTCGTCACGGTTGGCATTTTCGTCCATAGGTGCTCCTTGATCATTTCAAGTCGGGACCGTTTTGAGATTGACGTCAAGCCATGAGCTATCTTCTAGGGCCGGGACCGCGGAATGCTCTCCAGTGCTCTTCGAGCAGAGGGACCTCGGACTTCCACCACGGTCTTTCAAGTGCTGGCATAGGTGCGTTCTGCATCCCTTTCATCAGGATGGATTCATGCTTGCGGCGCGCTCCAAAACCGTAGTCGGGATCGGCATATTCCCTGCCGAGCCATGGGTTCTGAGGACATTCCGGAGTAATTCCCGACAGGCACCGCATCAGGCACATGTTGCATCGTTTGCATCGGATGATTTCGCTCTCACGGCCCTGCGCCAGTTTATTTGCATACTCGGGATCGGAGAAAAGCTGGCGGGCCATGGCCGAGACATCGAATTTGCCGGCGGCGATATCCGCCTCGGCCTTTACCGGATCGTGCTGCGAGGCCACTATGACAGGGATTTTGAGCGCTTTTTTAAAATCCGCGCCGGCATCGGGGATGTGCTCGGCGGCTTCCTCGGTGCCGACAAGATGGCATGTCTCTTCATATCCGCCGCCATCCGAGAGGCTGATAAAGTCAGCGCCCCTTGCTTCGAGATCCTTTGCCAAATCGATCATTTCCTGGCGCGTCAGGCCGCCCTCGATGTGCTCTTCGGCGCTTATGCGCACACCGACCGCCACACCGGGGCAGGCATAGCGGACCTGCTCCATGGTTTCATTGAGGAGGCGCTTGCGGTTTCTCCATTCCCCGCCGTACATGTCGGTTCTTTTGTTGGAAAGAAGAGAGAGAAATTCGTGCTCCAGGTAGCCGTGGGGACCGTGTATTTCGATCATGTCGAAACCGGCGATCACCGCCAGCTGGCAGCTATGGGCATATTCTTTTTGTTCGCTCCTTATCTCGGCGATGCTCATCTCCCGCGTCATCTGCCCGACCAGAAAGCCGCGCGCCCTTTCGTTTTTGTCGAAGACCTTTTCCAGCCCTTTTGTCTGAGTGTCCATGGCCGCTTCATAGGGCAGACCGGCGGTCGGGGCGGGCGCCAGTTCGTTTTCATCATAGGAGTGACCCTGCCTGCCAAACCCCATGCTCATCTGAGCACTGGCCAGTCCACCGAAAAAATGGATATGCGTGGTCAACATTCCAAGCCCCTGAAGATGGCCCGGATTGAAGCAGTGCATATTGCGGCCCCAGACAAATCGAGAACCCAACCGGGTGGCCATAATCGCCCCGGTGGTCACAAGGGCTGTTCCTCCCTTGGCGCGCGTGGCGTAATAGGCAACTTCCTGCATTGTGCACTCGCCGTTTAAACCCGCCATCGTCTCGTTCATCGGCGCCAGAGCTATCCGGTTTTTCAGCTCGAAGGGACCAATCTTGACAGGGCTTAGCAAATGCTTGAACTTATAGTCAGACATGAGAATCTCCTTTCAAAAGGCGAAACATTTTTCCTCTAGCCGACGTTTCTCTCCATGCCCTTCCAGAACTGCTTTTTCACATCCTTTCGGAGCAATTTGCCGACTGAGGTTTTAGGTATATGGTCCCAGAATTCGATCTTCTTAGGACACTTGTATCCAGCCAGTCTTTCTTTGGTAAACGCGATCAATTCCTCCTCGGTAACGGCTGCCTCGGGCTTTAGCACGACAACCGCCTGAACCCTTTCGCCCCAACGATTGTCCGGCGCCGAAACCACAGCACACTCATGGACAGCCGGGTGCTGGTAGAGAACGTTTTCGGTCTCGGTGGGGTAGACGTTTTCACCGCCTGTGACGATCATGTCGGCCTTCCGATCAACCAGGAAGAGGTATCCCTCCTCATCAAGCCTGCCTATATCGCCGGTATACAACCAGCCATCACGTATCTTTTCCTTTGTCAGCTCCTCTTTTTTCCAGTAGCCGGGTGTGATATTAGGTCCACGCACGACGATTTCCCCGTCTTCGCCGGCCTTTAGCGGAAAACCATCGTCGCCCACCACCCTCACTTCAACCGGCGCCGATTCTTTTCCTGCGCTCAGAAGCAGCCTCGCCCCCGGTCCGTCCACCACATGCTCGTGGGGCAAAAGCATTGTCACGAGCGGGGCTGCCTCGGTGAGTCCGTACCCCTGGGCCATGACCTTGCCGAACTTGTTCATGCAGCGTTTCAGGATTTCAAGAGGCATCGGGCTTCCCGAATAGATGATGAGCCGAAGGCTGGAGAGGTCGAATTTGTCAAGATCGGGATAGTCAAGCAGCCAATTGTAAATGGTGGGGACTGCATTCATGTGAGTGCATTTTTCATTGTGAATTGCTTCAAGAATCAGCCCAAGCTCGGGGCGCCTGACCAAAATGACCTTGCCGCCAACAAGCAGACAAACAAAAACCGGCCAGATAGAGGCGTGAAAAAGAGGCAGAAACATGCACGTGGAGTCGAATTGGCTAAACTGCCATCCGAGGGCCATCCCGAACGTTGCCGAGAGCAGGTTTCTGTGGGTGAGCATTACGCCCTTGGGAAGACCGGTCGTGCCTCCCGTGTACATCAAAACCGCCAGGTCATGTTCTCCCAGCTCAACCAACGGGTCCAAATCGGGACAGCCATCCAGGAAACCCTGGTAATAGACGAATCCGTCGATAGAACTGTCCAGGCTTATCCATTCCAGCACTGATCGCACTTGTCGTCTGATCGTGGATGCGACACCCTCGTACCCGGCACCGGCGAAAAACAACACAGGTTCGCAATCTTGAACGATCTGAACCAGTTCTTCATTGGTCAGCCTGAAGTTGAGAGGCACTATGACCAGCCCGGCTTTGGCGGCCCCGAAATAAACTTCCAGATACTTGTCGCTGTTCTCGGAGAGAATGGCTATGCGTTCGCCCTTTTTAAGTTCGAGCTTCAGGAGTGCATTGGCCACGCGGTTGACCCGCCGGTCAAATTGAGCGAAGGTCAACCTGGCGTTTCCGAAGACGATGGCTTCCTTGTTTGCGTGCACGCGAGCACTTCTTCGGGGAAGATCTCCCAGAGTGAACATCATACCTCCTTGCAGGAAAATGATTAGTAGACGACCGGCTTTACCATAACCGGCGTTCCGGCAAACTGCGAGACCGGCGGGATGGAGCCGCCAAGCAGCCGTGCGCAGAAGAAGAGGAGAGCGAACCGAGTAGGAACGTGAGCGGGCATGGAGAGTAGGAGCAGGAGGAAGCGCCGATTAATCACGACTGACGTCTCAGTCAGTAGCAGGACTATTAACCTGGCCCCTTGCCCGTTGTCAAGAATTTTTTTGGGATGGGGACATGGATTTTTTCTCACCGCACGATTTCACCGTGCGGGGGCGCTTCTGCGGGCGGCGAAGGCTGGATGGAGGCCGCCAATGATGGCGGCGGGCAGATCGGGGGAAACATGGTGGATGGCGCGCGGGGATGGGATGGCGGCGCCTAAAAAGCGCGATGGTCCTGTTCGTCCGGGCAGGGAAACGGGTCATTTGTCGGGAAATATTATTCGCGAAACTTTCTCTAGTGGGATCTGAAGTTCTCCGAAAGGCGTAGTCCCTTTGATCGGGGTGTTTTTATCAACCCCGATCGACATTTCCTGACCATTTTTTGCAGTGATGAACACGTCCATTTTCAATTCGGCGCATTTTACGGCGATGTCCGCTATGCGGGACGGG
>JARLHP010000151.1 GCA_031292195.1 Syntrophobacteraceae bacterium | reverse complement strand
ACGAAATGACTTGAATCGGCGATGCTCTTCCTGGTTGCGGGGCGACGAACTTGAGTTTCATCTCGTTCAAACCGCATCCCGGGAGGCGGCGGCTCCGCTTGAACGTAACCATCCTCAAATCTCTCTCAAAATCCCCGTCCTTTCCGTTCTGTGATATATTCAGACCACAAAAAGTTTTCTGCCAGAGGATTTTCATGCTCGCTGAACTTCAGGGACAGATCGAGAGGATCACCTTCACCAACGAGGAAAACGGGTTCACCATAGCAAAGGTGAAAGTCCCGGGCCGCCAGGACCTTGTCTGCGTTATCGGAAACCTCATGGCCCCCATGGCCGGCGAAATCCTCAAAATGCAGGGGGAATGGACAAACCACCCCAAATTCGGCGAGCAGTTCAAGATCGCCTGCTACAAATCGATGGTGCCGGCCTCAGTCGCCGGTATTCAAAGATATCTGGGCTCCGGCCTCATAAAAGGGATCGGACCGGTTATGGCAAAGAGGATTGTCAAAAAGTTCGGCAAAGACACCCTCGATGTCATTGAAGCCGATGTGGAAAAACTCTCCGTGGTTGAGGGGATAGGCGCCAAACGCATCCGGATGATAAAAAGGGCCTGGGCCGAGCAGAAGGAAATCCGCGAAGTGATGATATTCCTTCAAAGCCACGGGGTCGGTTCGGGCTACGCCACCAAGATTTTCAAACAGTACGGAAACGAAGCGATCCAGGTGGTAAAGGAAAATCCCTACCGGCTGGCAACCGACATCTTCGGAATCGGCTTTGTCACCGCGGACAGAATTGCTGAAAAACTCGGGTTCGCCAAAGACTGCGAGTTTAGAGCCCGGGCCGGCATCCTTTATGTGCTCCACCAGCTCTCCGATGAAGGCCATGTTTACTACCCCTACCAACCGCTCATCGAAAAATGCCGGGAGATTCTCCAGATAGATCGAGAGGTCATCGTAAAAGCTTTCGGCTCGATTGCTCTGGAAGATTTGATCGTAATCGAGGACTTGAACGATGGCTTCGAGAATTTCCAGGAAAACAACAAGGCCGTCTACCTGGCAAAATTCCACCTGTCCGAAACAAGTATTGCCAGGCGGCTGCGACTTCTGCTCAATAGCCTCAGATCGCTAAGGCAAATCGATGTCGATAAAGCACTCGGATGGGTTCAGGAAAAACTCGGCATCACTTTGGCGCAAAAGCAGGCGGAGGCCGTAAAGACTGCCTGCGGCTCGAAGGTCATGGTCCTCACCGGCCGCCCCGGCACCGGAAAGACTACCATCATAAATTGCATCCTGAAGATTTTCCAGGCCCTCGGGGTAAGTATTCTCCTCGGCGCTCCCACCGGAAGAGCGGCAAAGCGGATGAGTGAAGCCACAGGCTATGAGTCAAAGACCCTTCACCGGCTCCTCGAGTTCAGCCCGAAGAAGGCCGGCTTTCAGAAAAACGAGCAACATCCCCTCGACTGCGACCTCCTTATAGTCGATGAATTCTCCATGGTGGACTGCATTCTGATGCACCATCTCCTCAAGGCCATCCCTCCACATGCCACCTTCATCATGGTGGGGGATGTAAACCAGCTGCCTTCGGTCGGGGCGGGAAATGTTCTAAATGACGTCATTTCCTCCGGAACAGTCCCTGTGGTGGTGTTAAACGAGATCTTCCGCCAGGCAAGGCAGAGTTCGATCATCGTAGCCGCCCATAAAATCAACAGCGGGATTGTCCCCTCTTTCAGGCCCTCCGAGGGAGAACTCAATGATTTTTTCTTCATCCACAAAGAAGAGCCCGAAGAGATCCTGGAACTTATCCTGGAATTGGTAAAAAATCGAATTCCGGATCGGTTCGGCTACGATCCCGTGGACGACATCCAGGTCTTGACCCCCATGCACAAAGGCACGGTCGGGGCAGGCAACCTCAATGCCCGGCTCCAGGACACGCTCAACCCCTCGGCAAATGGAATCAGCCGCTGGGGACGCAATTTTCGAGTGCGCGACAAAGTCATGCAGATAAAAAACAACTACGACAAGGAGGTCTTCAACGGAGACATAGGCAGGATTACCGGAATCGATGAGGAAGCCCAGGAGCTGAAAATCTCGTTTGACGGTCGGCAGGTGGACTACGATTTCACCGATCTCGACCAGGTCGTCCTGGCCTACGCCGTCTCAGTACACAAAGCCCAGGGGTCCCAGTATCCGGCCGTGGTCATACCGGTTCACACCCAGCACTACATGCTCCTGCAGCGCAACTTGATTTACACCGGGATTACCCGAGGGCGAAAGCTGGTGGTGATGGTTGGAACGCCAAAGGCCCTGGCCATAGCCGTGAAAAATGACAAGACCCTGAAACGCTATACCCGGCTGGCTGAAAGGCTCCCCGGATAGACCGGCTAAAGCCTCGCAGGGAAAAATTGACAGCGCCCGATTCACCTTTTAGCCAATTTCTCCAGGCCCCCGTTTTGCGGCCCGGTCCATCAGCTGGTGCGTTTGATATGCAGCTTGCTCCATTCTATCAGTTCTCCATACGTGGTGCCTTTAGGAAAGAATTCGACCACTCCCATTTCCTTGATCTTTTCTATATCCTCCTCCTCCAGAAAACCTCCCGCCGTCACCTTGATTTGTGACAGGTTTTCCCTGGCCAGCAACTCAAAGAGTTTGGCGAAGTCCTCAATCTGTACCCCGGGTAGGGTGGTGATGCCTATGTGATCGGCTGATTCCTGAAGGGCCGCGGTTACAATGGCCCGCGGATCCTGTATCGTTGTGTAGATGACCTCAAAACCGGCTTCACTGAATGCTCCACCCAACTTGAAGATGGCGGGCTCATGCCCCTCACCCAATTTCGCCATCAAGATTCTGACTTTTTGACCATCCATGATTCGTTCCTTCCTGTGCCATCAATGTAAGGATTCTTTCCTCCCGGAATGTCCCTCCCCAGAATACCATCAACCCCAAATTGATGGCACAACAAAAAGCAAACCCTGCCGGGGCTTACCCCAGCCTCTGCGTCCTCTGCGTCTCTGCGGTGGATTTCTTTTGTTTTGGCGTGAAAAAACACTTGACAAACCCGACAGGCGAGGGCAAACATGCTGTCCATGTGGAGATTTGTGTAAAAAAGGGGTAAAAAGTGGAGACGGGTATCCTTGAGTCACCCAAATTCAGAGGTCGCTCCGCCGCCAAGGTTGACCCCAAGGGGCGCCTGCGGGTCTCCACAAAATTCCGGGAAGTCTTGCAAAAACATTACACCGACGCTCTCTTCATCTCCCGCATGGGGGATTGTCTCGTAGCTTATCCGCCCGAGAAGTGGAATGAGATTGAAGCCAAAGCGATGAAGCTCTCCGAAATTCATCCGGATCATCGGTCCTTTTTGAGGCTGTTCATATCGGGCGTGGAACAGTGCGAATTCGATTCCCAGGGTAGAGTACTCATACCGCCCATGCTCCGCGAAGATGCCCACCTGAACCAGGAGGTGGTCATGGTGGGCATGCTAACCTGTTTCGAGATCTGGGACAAGAGCGCTTACGAACGTCAGGATGCGCGCGACAGGGAAAACGAACACAGATTAATGGAGAGTATTGCCGGCATCGGACTTTAATATGGGTGAGGGTTCCGCTCCAAACCGACACGTTCCCGTCATGATGGAACAGGTCGTCGAACTTCTCGATTGCAAACCCGGCGGCATTTATGTCGACGGCACGCTGGGAGGGGGGGGATACTCCAGAGCCATTCTCGAACGGGGCGCCTCTGTCGTGGTGGGAATGGACTGGGACGCCGAAGCCATAGAGCGCGCTCACCAAGGCCTCGGCGACTATGGCCAAAGACTCATTCTGGAGAGGTCTGACTTTGCGGATGTGCGCCGGGTCCTTTCAAAGCACGGGATTCCTGAGGTTGACGGCGTTGTGGTCGATTTGGGCCTGTCCAGTTTTCAACTCGACGATGCACAAAGGGGGTTCAGTTTCTTAAGGGAGGGACCGCTCGATATGCGCATGAATCAGGGCTTGCCTCAAACGGCCGCGGACATGGTAAACACGCTCCCGGAAAAAGAGCTGGCCGACGTGATTTACCGCTACGGAGAAGAGAGGCTGTCCAGGAAGATAGCGCGCGCTATCGTGGCGGCAAGACTCAAGGGGCGCATAGACACTACCCTGGAACTGGCCGAACTGATCCGAAGAGCCGTCCCGTACACTCGGGACTCTTTGCGTATTCACCCGGCCACCCGTACTTTTCAAGCACTGCGGATAGCGGTCAACAGGGAACTCGATTCCCTGGAGCGCTTCCTGCCGGAAGCCTTCGATGTCCTTAAACCCGGAGGAAGGCTATGCGCGGTTGCCTTCCATTCGCTGGAAGACCGGATCGTAAAGGAAACGTTCAGAAATTGGGCGCGCAAGTGCCGTTGCCCTTCGGAACGACCGGTGTGCGAGTGCGAAGGCAGACCTCTGGTCAGGCTGCTTACCAGAAAGGCTTTACGCCCCGGGGCCGATGAGGTCGGACACAATCCTCGCGCACGCAGCGCAAGGCTCAGGGCGGCTCAGAAATTGCCCCCCCCTTAGCGGTGCCCACCGGCACATGATCCACAGCAACCAGCGGCTTCTTTCTTTCCGAACTAGAGGGGTCCGGAAGGAGTCTAGCCTGAACGACCCCCCCAAAGGGGATGGCCGGGACCGATCAGGCCACAACTGATGTGGACTCAAGAGGAAAGGCGTAAAACATGAAGGCGGATACCTCCAGGAAAAGGTTATCGAGAAGCGGCTGCCCTTCAGCGCATCTTCGTCTCATGCGCAGCCTGACAAATTCTTGCGGACTTCAGGGCTCGACTCGGATGTCGAGGGACGGCGTGTGCGACGCTCCGACGGGGCGCTACTTCGAGCCGGATCTCTACTGCTCGGTGCCCGGCCTGAGAAAATCGCAATGGGATGTTTGCTAGCCGGCGTCCATCCGGCGCGCCTCCATGGGGGACCGTCCTTTTTTTCTTAAAAAAGGCGGGAGGGGATTTTAAATGATGAGAGCAAATTCAAGTATGCCCGTGCTGGGCATCAGGCACGAAATCGACCCGGGAGTTCAGCAGAGCGGGCAGTCCCCTGCGCGAATCGGTCCATGGCTCGCGGCGGCCATCATGCTGGGCGCCGCCTTTGTCATTTGCGCCGTTTTCTACGTCTGGTTGTACGTTCAGCACGTCGAAAACGGCTATCACCTGTCGAAAATGTGCGAAGAATGTGAACTCCTTAGCACTGTGCAACGGAAGCTCACTCTGGAATGGACCCAGTTCCAGGATCCGCAGTGGCTGGCCCAGATCGGCCGGGACCGTTTCGGATTGGCCCCTCCGGGGCCCGATCAGAAGGTGGTGATGCGTTAGAGGCTTGAAACCATAAACAAAGCGCGGATAGTTCGGGAGGAAAAATGGAAAGGCGCGAGGGGCGAAAATCTTTGAACTCCCGATACTGCACGTGCCGCGCGCTTTTTCAACTGGCAGTGATAGGCTGCCTGTTGGCCATTGTGGTCAAAGCCTTCACCCTCCAGGTGATTCAGCACTCCCTCTGGGTTCGCAGGGCAAATGCCTGCCTCGACACCAAATTCACTGTCCCCGCCTATAGAGGCACAATCTACGACAGGAAGGGACGGGTCCTCGCCTATTCGGTCCCACAATGCTCACTCTATGCTTTCGGCTCCCAGGTAAAAGAGCCCGCACGAACGGCGAAGCTGCTCAGTCCCATCCTCGACGCGCCGGCTGGATCGATCGAAAAACAGCTCGCGTCCTCCAGTCACTTCGTCTGGATAAAGCGCCAGCTGACCGACCAGCAGGCGAGTAGCATCCGCAAGCTCAAGGTGCCCGGC
This sequence comes from Syntrophobacteraceae bacterium, assembly GCA_031292195.1. Taxonomy (GTDB): domain Bacteria; phylum Desulfobacterota; class Syntrophobacteria; order Syntrophobacterales; family Syntrophobacteraceae; genus SbD1. The sequence continues at coordinate 15,260 of JARLHP010000151.1, read as the reverse complement.
ATCAATCTGACCGACGAATACAAACGGTTCTATCCCTACCGGCAGGTGGGTGGCCAGGTTGTCGGGGTGGTAAATATCGACGGCATAGGTATAGAGGGTGTTGAAAAATCATTCGACAAGGTGCTGCGCAGCAAGTCGGTCCCGGTATGCGCGCTACGGGACGGGGGGCGCAGAATGTTGTGGGTGAGCGATTCCGCGCCGCCCGAACCTGCGGAGAGCCGCGGCGTAAAGCTCTCCCTGGACACCTTCGTTCAATTCGTAACCGAAAACGAGCTGGCGCAGGCAGCGCAGAAGTACCAGGCCAAAGAGGCCGAGGCGATCGTTATGGACGTCGATACCCGCGAGGTGCTGGCCATGGCGAACTGGCCTTTTTTCGACCCGAACATCATCCCCGCAAAGAAAGACCCGGGCAAGGACACCGCCAGAAATCATTGTGTCTCCGACGCATTCGAGCCCGGTTCGACCTTCAAGGTATTCTTGATGAGCGCCGCCATCGATCAGGGAGTTTTCCACCAATTCAACAGAATATATTGCGAGAACGGCAGATGTAAGCTGGAGGGCCATCTTATAAAGGATGTTCACTCTCATGGCTGGCTCACTTTGCAGGAAGTGTTGAAGTTTTCGAGCAACATCGGGGCAGCCAAAATCGCGCTGGCTGTGGGCGCCCCAAGATATGACAGCTACATTCACGCCTTCGGCTTCGGTTCACTCACCGGGATCGACCTGCCCGGAGAGTTCAAGGGGCTTCTTAGACCCTTGAAAAAATGGAGACCGATCGACCTGGCCGTCACCGGCTTCGGGCAAAGCATTGGAGTGACCACCATGCAGCTCGAAAATGCCATGGCGGTGGTGGCAAGCGGCGGAGTACGCGGCTCTCCACTGATCGTCGACAGCATCCTCGACCCGCAGGGCGCCAAAAACAGGCAGTTTCGCTCGCTCGACGCCATGAGGATCATTCGAAAGACGACAGCCGACGTGGTTCGTGATATGATGGAAACTGTGACTCAGCGAGGAGGTACCGGGGTAGACGCGGTGCCCGAAGGCTATGTCGTTGCGGGCAAGACTGGAACAGCCCAGGTAATGGACAAGAAGACGAAGCGTTACTCAACAAGCGATTACACGGCGGTTTTTACCGGGTTCGTCCCGGCCGAACATCCCAAACTGGTGATTACCGTAGTTGTTCACAGTCCCCATGGGTCCATTTACGGCGGGGTAGTGGCGGGGCCCGTTTTTCGCAATATTGCCGCGACAGTGCTGCCCTACTTGGGCGTGATGCCTTCACAGCCCGGTTTTAACGCTGCCCCGATCGTTCGCCAGGCCAAAACCTCATCCGGTCATACCAAAAAAGCGCTTCTCGGAAGAAGCGCTGCGACTAAAAGACCATCCGCTAACAGGAAGAAGGCTTGGGCGGCATCGGCTTTTGGAAAAAATCCGGGGACGGTTCGCCCCCGTGCCGGCAAAGCCTCCCCCGGCAATGTCCCATCCGGGGTCCACGCCCGCTTGAGTGGCGCCACTGGCGACGGCAAGTTTTCGCTCAAATTGGCTAAACCCGAAGCGGCCATCTATTAGCGCCGAGCTGTTTCCTCATTGTGATTGACCGCCCGGCCAATGGCCGGAATCGTGGAGATACAGTTCAAATTCACTAAATATCTACTGAACGAAAAACTGGGCATGATGAAAACGCTCGAAAAACTCATAGAAGGTTTGGAAGTTATCGGTTCCGTAAACGGGCCGGATGTTCAGGTATCCAGCGTGTGCTACGACAGCAGGCGCGTGGAAAAAGGAAGCCTTTTCGTCTGCGTTTCCGGCGCCCGCGCCGACGGACACGATTTTATCCATGATGCGCTCGCGCGCGGCGCGGTAGCCATCGTGGCCCGGGCGGAAATGCCCCGGGGCCTTCGGACCGGCTTTGTGCGCGTGCACGACTCACGAGCCGCCCTGGCGTCCATTGCGGCCAATTTTTACGACCGCCCCGCCTCAAAGCTCCAACTGGTCGGGATAACCGGAACCAACGGAAAGACCACTACCTCGCTGCTGATCGAAAGCATCCTGCGGTGCGCCGGCGCCAATCCCGGGCTCCTGGGAACTATCGCCTACCGGTGGGCCGATAAGCAAATTGCCGCCCCCATGACCACGCCCGAGTCCCTGGACCTCCAGGCGCTCTTTTATCGGATGGTCCAAGACGGGGTCTCCCACGTGGTCATGGAAGTCTCATCTCATGCGCTGGCCCTCGGAAGAATAGCCGGCTGTCAGTTCAAAACCGGGGTCTTTACCAATCTGTCACAGGACCATCTGGATTTTCATGCCACCATGGAAGATTATTTCGCCGCCAAAAAGCTCCTTTTTTCATCCTATCTCAGCCCGGAGGTTTCTGCGGCCGTGATCAACATGGATGATGAATACGGCGGCAGAATAATGGCCAACGGTGCGTGCCGCGCCGCGCGGCTCATCCCCTACTCGCTCCAACCCGGTGTGCGGGCTTCCATGCCCATCGGGGCGGAAGCCGTTTTTGCCGAAAATGTTCGCTTCAGCCCGCGGGGGATCACCGCCAAAGTCCATACGCCTCAGGGACCGATCGAGGTCGATTCCCGGCTGCTGGGTAAACTCAACCTCTATAACATCCTGGCGGCCATCTGCGCCGCGGTCTCGCTAAAGATCGCGCCCGACGCCATCCAGGAGGGCATAAGCAAGCTATGGCGCGTGGACGGACGCCTGGAGCCCGTTGCCCTCCCCGACCGATGCGGTTACCATGTGGTTGTCGATTACGCCCACACTCCCGACGCCATGGAAAAGGCCCTTTCCTGCATTCGGGAAATGACCCCCAAAAGACTTATCGCCGTTTTTGGCTGCGGCGGAGACCGCGACAGGAAAAAGCGCCCCATGATGGGAGCGGTCGCGGCGCGGCAGGCCGACGTCGTGATCATTACCAGCGATAATCCCCGCTCTGAGCCCCCGGAGGATATCCTCGATCAGATCGAAGCCGGGGTTAAACGCGCAGGGCTCCCCCTTCTCACACCCTCCGGATTGGCTTCGGCTTCCAAGGGCTACCTCAGGCGGACCGACAGGCGAAAAGCGATCGAGCTGGCTCTGGAAATCGCTCGCCCCGGAGATATGATCTTTATCGGGGGCAAAGGACACGAAACTTACCAGATCATCGGGGCGTCAAGACATCCCTTTGACGACAGGCTGGTAGTGAGGGACTATTTTGAAAAGTAATCGAGCGATGCCGCATGAGGCGAATATGATCGGAACCGTGGAAACAGTGACCGGCGATGCCGGCGGCAGGTTGCTCTCCGGCGACCCCGCCACAGGTATCCGGGCGGTTTGCACCGATACCCGTTCCATTCAACCGGGAGACTGCTTCATTGCTCTTCTCGGAGAAAACCAGGACGGGCATGCCTACGTTTCCGACGCTCTTGAAAAGGGCGCGGCCGCGGTGATCGTCTCCCAAGACGTGATTCCCCCGGGTGCTTCAGCCGCGGTAATAAGGGTCGGCGATACGCTTTATGCCCTGGGCGAACTCGCACGCCGCCGCCGCATGAGGTTCGACATCCCGGTGGTGGCCGTTTCCGGCAGCAACGGAAAGACCAGCACCAAGGAGATGGCTGCGGCCATCCTGGGCCGCACCCGGAAGGTGCTCAAAAACGCGGGCAATTTCAATAACCTCATAGGGTTGCCTCTCACGCTGCTCGGCTTGACCGCCGAACACGGGGCCGCCGTCGTGGAAATGGGCATAAACGTTCCCGGGGAAATGGAGCGGCTGGCCCGGATAGGCTCTCCCAGCATAGCGGTCATAACCAATATTCATTCGGCCCACCTCGAAGGCCTGGGCTCGCTCGAACGTATCGTGCAGGAAAAGGGGAAGCTCTGGGAAGCGCTCGGCCCCCGGGGCGTCGCCGTGGTAAACCTTGACGACCCGCTGCTGGCCCGGTTCGCCGAACGGATCAGTGCCCCAAAAATGACTTTCTCCTGCGCCAACGCGGCCGCGGATGTGTCCATCTGTTCGAAAGTCGAGGTCAGCGAAGCCAAAACCGCCTTTCGGATAAAGGCCCGCGGCGTGGAGATACCAGTCCTTCTGCCGGTTATGGGCGCTCACTATGCCTGGAACGCGCTTGCCGCAACCGCTGCCGCTCTTTGCGCCGGCGCGGGGACCCGGGACGTCGAAGCCGGGCTGGCCAGCTTCCAGCCTGCCGCTCAGCGGATGCGCTGCGTCAAACTGGGCGACGCGGGCGTGCTGGTCGACGATACCTATAACGCCAATCCGGGTTCCATGATTGCCGCCCTCGAAGCGGTTCAGTACGCACGTTCCGGCAGTCCCTTCGTAGCGGTCCTGGGAGAGATGCGCGAACTGGGACCGGTGAGCCGCCTTCTCCATTTACAGGTGGGAAGGGCTTTCGGCGCGGCAAAACCCGCCCGCCTGATCGCCATGGGCGAAATGGGCCTGGAGTTTCTAAAAGGCGCGCAGGAGGCCGGACTCGATGAGTCGCTCTGCTTTCATGCCGCCGATCACGACGAAGCGGTCGATTACTTGAACCGCTTTGCCCCCGCCGGGGCGTGGATTCTGGTGAAAGGCTCCCGTTTAATGGCTATGGAAAAGGTCGTTCAAAAGATCACGGATGACCGGGGACTAAAAGAGTGAGGAAAAAGGAGCATCAAAAGATACTCGTCGTCGGCCTCGGGGTTTCGGGCCGCGCGGTCTGCGAGTTGCTGCTCGGCCGGGGCGCTGAAGTGAGCGCCACCGATCTGCGCTCTTTTTCCGAATTTGGCGGCGCCCTGGACTCCCTCGGCAAAGCGGGGGCAATCTTGCGCCTTGGCGGCCACAGGCTGGAAGATTTCCTGGGCGCCGACACCATAATCGTCAGCCCCGGTATTCCCCTGGACATCGAACCGCTCGCCCGGGCGCGAAGCGCCGGCATTGAGATAATCGGCGAACTCGAGTGGGCCTGGCGCCAGGTCAGCCTCCCCGCCATCGCCGTAACCGGCGCCAACGGCAAAACAACTACCACCGCCCTGATCGGCGAAATGCTCAAACAGGCCGGAAAGCGCCCTTTTGTCGGCGGCAATATTGGAACGCCTCTAAGCAGGTGGATACTTTCGCAGGAACGCGCCGACTTCCTCGTGCTCGAACTTAGCAGCTTCCAGCTCGATACCGCGTCCACCTTTCGCCCCGATGTCGGGGTGTTGCTGAACGTTACCGAGGATCACCTGGACCGCTACCCCAGTTTCGAAGCCTACGCCGATTCCAAACTCTCCATTTTTAGCAGGCAAAGCAGTGAGGATTTCGCCATCATCAACGCGGCCGATCCGGTTTGCGCCGGGCGAGCAGTCCAAATTCCCGGCAAACTCCTCTCCTTTGGCGCTTCCACGGCCAACGCGCAGGTCTGCGGCAGGGTTGTGAGGCTGGCCGTCCCGGGCAAGGCCGCTATCGAGATAAGCCTGGAGAAAACCCGCCTCAATGGCGTGCACAATCGCGAAAACATCATGGCCGCCTGCCTAGCCGCCCTGTGCGTGGGAATCGACCCACAGGCCATGCAGGCCGCGGTGGATACGTTCGAAGGCTTCGCCCATCGCGTCGAATGGGTCCGTAACTGGAAGGGCATCGATTTCTACGACGACTCCAAGGCGACCAACGTCGGCGCCGTGGTAAAAGCTCTGGAAGGCTTCGACCGGCCGGTGCTGCTGCTGCTGGGCGGCAGGGACAAACTGGGGGCCTACGAACCGCTTCTGGCCCCTCTGGCCGCCCGGGCCAAGGCAGCTTTCGCCTTCGGGGAGGCCGGACCAAAAATTTACGAGCTCTTGCGCGCCACCATCCCGGCAGGGCTCTATCCGGATCTCCCGGCGGCTTTCCACGATGCGGCAGGCCGCGCCGAACCCGGAGACGTCGTGCTGCTCTCTCCGGCCTGCGCCTCCTTCGATCAGTATCAGAGCTACGCGCAGAGGGGAGACCATTTCAAGGAACTGGTCGCGGGTTTGGGGCACTAACTTCGTGTACTTCGTGCTCTTCGTGGTGAAAAAAAGCCTTCTCACCACGAAGCACACGAAGAGCACCCATCTAGAATAGACGCATTTTTTAAACCAAAAGGTGAGGAAACCGATTGTCCAGAACAACCTCGGATACGCCATTTGCTGCGGCGCAAAACTCGAAGGAAAGACTTCGCCACCACTGGAAGCCTCTTCCTTTGCGTGTCCAGCTATGGGTCGAGGTGTCCCTCCTGATCTCTTTTGGCCTCATAATGATTTACAGCGCCAGTTCCATTCCGGCGCTCAAAAAATTCTCGGACTCCAGCTACTACCTCAAGCGACAGCTTTTTTGCATTTTAATGGGAGTCGGGCTCATGTTCGCTGTGAGCCGCATCCCCTACCGCACCTTCAAGAAATACTCCGGCCCTTTGATGCTGGGCATACTCCTCATGCTCATTCTGGTCCTGGTACCCGGAATTGGCGTAAAACTCAACAATGCCCGGCGCTGGTTGAGGGTAGGCCCATTGCATATACAGCCTGCCGAGTACGCCAAGGTGGTTTGGGTTCTATTCTTGAGCGCCTCCCTGGAAAGGAAGCAGGACCGCATCAAGCAGCCGCGCGTCAGTTTCTGGCCCTACCTGATTCTCTGCGGCCTTTTCTCCGTCCTTTTACTCAAAGAGCCTGACTTTGGCAGCGTCTTCATGTTCGTTCTTCTTATGGTCATCATGATGGCCGTTACCGGGGTGCCGTTTCGCTGTTTTTTCCTGATGGCCCCTTTCGCCATCCTGGGTTTCTACAGAATGGTCTTCCTGGTCCCGTACCGCCGCCTGCGCTGGGAGGCTTTTCTCAACCCCTGGCTCGATCCCCTCGTTTCCGGCTATCAGCTCATTCAGGGATGGATTGCGGTTGGCTCGGGAGGACTTTTTGGAAAAGGACTGGGCGCCGGACAGGAAAAACTGCTCTACCTGCCCGAGTCCTACACCGATTTCATCCTGGCCGTGATCGGCGAGGAATTGGGCTTTGTCGGCATCCTGCTGACCTGCGTGCTTTTCTTTTTGCTTTTCCTGACCGGCCTGGGAGTTTCAAGAGATGCCCCCGATTATTTCGGAAGCACGCTCGCCATGGGCCTGACCATGCTCATTTCGCTCGAAGCCCTGCTCAACATGGGGGTTGTGCTGGGGCTCGTCCCCACAAAGGGAACGGCCCTTCCCTTCATTTCCTACGGAGGCAGCGCGTTCGTAGCCAGTTGTATCGCTGCCGGGATGCTTTTGAGCATTGCCGGAAGCTGTGAAAAAAGAGCGGATAATTTTGAATAGACCCAGTTGGTAAATGCACTCGGAAACAAAAACATCATGTTCAAACGGTATCAACACATACATTTCATAGGAATCGGCGGGATCGGCATGAGCGGGATAGCCGAACTGCTCGTCAACCTCGGCTACAAGGTCAGCGGATCGGACCAGAGGTTGTCGGATTTGACCAACAGGCTCGCCTCGCTGGGCGCGCTCATCTATTCCGGCCATGATCCGGCCAACCTCGCGGGCGCAGACGTCGTGGTGACCTCCTCGGCCATTTCCGAAGAAAACCCCGAACTCCAGGCGGCCCGAAGGCTCCCCAAAGTCCCCGTCATCCGCCGCGCCGAGATGCTGGCCGAACTGATGCGCCTCAAGTACTCCGTGCTGGTGGCCGGAGCGCACGGTAAAACCACCACCACCTCCATGGTCTCTACAGTACTCGCCCGCGGCGGCCTCGACCCGACGGTGGTCATCGGGGGAAAGCTCAACGCCTGGGGCACCAATGCAAAACTGGGAGGCGGGGAGTTCATGGTGGCCGAAGCCGATGAGAGCGACGGCACCTTTTTGCTGCTGCCCCCCACAATCGCCGTGGTCACCAACATTGACCTGGAACACCTCGACTTCTACCGGGACATCGACCACATACGCGATACTTTCCTCCAGTTCATGAATAAGATCCCCTTCTACGGGCAGGCTATTCTGTGTCTCGAAGACGAAAACATCCAGGCCATTTTGCCCCGGGTCGAAAAAAGATTCGTGACCTACGGGTTTTCATCCCAGGCCGATTTCCAGGCCAGGCAACTCCAGACCTGCGGGCTTTGCAGCACCTTCCGGGTTTTTCATGACTTCCAGGAACTGGGCGAGATGGAGATTCAAATTCCCGGCCGCCACAACGTGCTCAATGCCCTTGCGGCGGTGGCCGTGGCCCATGAGCTCGAAATTCCCTGGCCCGCGGTCCAGGCCGGCCTGCGCGATATGACAGGCGTCCAGCGCCGGTTCCAGATAAAGGGAGAAGCCGCGGGCGTTCTGGTTCTCGACGACTACGGCCATCACCCCACTGAAATAAGGGCCGTGCTGGAAGCCCTGGCAGGCTGCTATCCCGATCGCCGCCGCATAATAGCTTTCCAGCCGCACCGCTACAGCCGCACCAAAGCCCTGCTCGAACAGTTTGCCAGGTGCTTTTATCACTGCGATGTTTTACTCATATCCGAAATCTACCCGGCCGGCGAAAAGCCCATACCGGGCATAAACGGCCTCAGACTGGCCGAGGAAATCGCGGCCCACGGGCACCACGAACTCCATTTCTGCCCGACTCTTGAGGAGATGAGCGAAAAGCTCGCCGCGATGGTAAGGCCCGGGGACGTGGTGATGACCCTGGGGGCGGGCAACATCTTAAAGGTTGGCGAATCGCTTCTCCAAACTCTGGGGAGCGCGCCTTGAAAGCGCGCCCGGACTCGGCGCCCCTCCGCGCGCGGTGAGCCGAAGCCGGTTACTTTAGGGAAGAAGTCTATGAACTCGACGCTTCGCGCTCTTGAATCCATTCCGGATGTCGAAATCCGGGAAAATGAGCCGTTGGCCCGGCACACCAGCTTCCGGGTCGGAGGACCGGTGCGTGTTCTTGCCCGCCCTCGAAGCGAAAGGGCCCTTTTCGCCTTTCTGGACTCCCTGAGGGAACTGGAGGTCCCGTTCCTCATACTGGGCGAGGGAAGTAACGTCCTTGCCCCCGACGAGCCATGGGACATGGTGGTCGTTCAGCTTCACCTGGCCTTGAGTGGTTTGCTCCCCTCCATCCGAAAAGCCCAAGGCCCGACCGTTCTCTACGCCGGTGCGGGCGCCAGGCTGCCCGACCTCCTCCGGTTTTGTATCGAAAACGGCCTCGAAGGGCTCGAACCCCTTGCCGGGGTGCCGGCAACCGTTGGCGGTGCGCTCTTTATGAACGCGTCGACTTCCTTCGGCGCTATTTCGGACCACCTGGTGCGCATCGACCTGCTCGACCCCGACGGCGCACGGCGGACGCTGCGCAAAGAACAGCTCAAACCGGGCTACAGAACGATGGGCCTTCCGGAAAACACCATAATCCTTGGCGCCTGCTTCGAACTCGGGCCTTGCGCAAACGGCGAGCTAAAAGAGCGGGTGGATACTATTCTCGAACAGCGCAGGCAGTCTCAACCCCTGCGTTATCCTTCCGCCGGCTCGGTTTTCAAAAACCCCGAAGGACAATTCGCCGGGGCGCTGATAGACAAAGCCGGCCTCAAAGGCTATCGGATAGGAGACGCCCAGATATCGGAAAAACATGCCAACTGGATTGTAAATCGGGGCAAAGCCAGGGCGAAGGATATTCTCGAACTCATGGAGAAGGCTGAAAGTGTGGTTTACCGAACTTTTGGCGTGCGTTTAGACAGAGAAATTCGTATACTTACACAACTGTGTAGAAATCCGGCCCCATGATAAAACCCAGGAAATTGAAAAGAAATAAGTACCAGGAAAGCGTGCGGGATCGCCTCAAAGGCAATTTCCGTCCTCTTTGTGATCTTTTTGCACTTTTCGCCTGGTTCTTCTTTGTTCTCACTCTCGGCGCCGGCCTTTCACAGCTCTATTACCAGATCGTCAGCGCGCGTTGGTTAAAGCTGGAGCGAATCGACATCACCGGGATGAAGATGCTAAACCGCACCGAGGTACTGGACGCAATGGGCCTCAAAAGAGGCGAGTGCGCCCTGGACATCGATAGCCGACGGGTCGAGGGACGCCTCGCGAGGCTGCCTGTAGTCGACAGCGCCTCCGTAAGGCTGGACTGGAAGGGGCGCCTTGCGGCGGCCATAGTGGAGCGAAAACCTGTTGCCGTGGTGCAATGCGGAGGGCGCAATATGCTCATGGACTCCAAAGGCGTTCTTTTCGCCGAAACCAGCCCGGGTCAAAAGAACCCGTTGCCTCTCATAACAGGGCTTTGCGATTCCACCGTCAAGACGGGCGACTCGGTTTCCGAAGGCAGCCTGCGCTACATCAGTGAACTGCTTTCGGCCGTGAGTGGTTCGAAAAGCTGGCTGTCCAGTTCGTCCATCGACGAGTGCCGCTGGACCCGGGACGGATTCACGGTGATCCTTGGCCAGAGGGCCATCCCGGTAAACTTTGGCAAAGAGGACTTCGAACGAAAGCTGGCAAAGCTAAGAGACGTGATTATTACGCTTAATGACCGGGGCTGGACCGATCTGGTAACCAGGATCGATCTCGATTATCCCGGCAGGGCATACTTGGAAGGACAGTTCCCTGGCGCCGCACCGGTTCAGGGGACGGCAAAACGGCCGGGGTGATAGCACTTAAAGGCTGGAGCAGGTAGCGAGGAGCAAGAAGCGGGGGGAAAACCGCCTTCTCCTTGCTCCCCGCTACTTTTGAAAGGTATCCCCATGGGGAAAAGAGAGGAACTGATCGTCGGTTTGGACCTTGGCACCACTAAAGTCTGCGCCGTGGTCGGAGAAGTCACCGGTGAGGGAATCAATATAGTGGGTGTGGGGACCTATCCTTCCGCGGGTCTGCGGGGAGGAGTGGTCGTAAACATCGACCAGACGGTCAATTCCATCAAAAAAGCGGTCGAAGAAGCCGAGCTTATGGCCGGCTGCGAGATCTCCTCGGTCTTTGCGGGCGTGGCCGGTACGCACGTCCAAAGCCTTAACAGCCACGGAGTCATCGCCATTAAAAACCGCGAGGTCACCTCTTCGGATGTCCTGAGGGTCCTCGATGCGGCCAAAACTATCGCCCTTCCCTTCGACCGGCAGATACTGCACGTTTTGCCCCAGCAGTATATTGTTGACGACCAGGACGGCATTCACCATCCCATCGGAATGGCCGGCGTGAGGCTCGAAGCAAAGGTCCACATCATAACCGCCATGACCAGCGCGGTTCAAAACATCGTCAAATGCTGCGAAAGGGCCCGCCTCCAAGTCCAGGACGTCGTGCTCGAGTCGCTGGCGTCCAGCGGTGCGGTGCTCGACCCCGACGAAAAACAACTGGGCGTGGCCCTGATCGATATCGGCGGGGGAACCAGTGAAATAGCGGTCTTCCAAAATAACGGCATCCGCCATTCGACCGTGGTCGGGCTTGGCGGAAATCATATTACTTCGGACATCTCGGTGGGTCTGCGGTGCGCCATGGACGAGGCCGAAAAGATCAAGAAAAAGTATGGCTCCGCCCTGATTGAAACGGTCAACCAGCAGGAAGTCATCGAGGTGGGTTCGGTTGGCGGCCAAAAGCCGCGCCAGCTCGCGCAGTCGATTCTCACCCAGATCATCGAGGCGCGGGTCAAGGAAATTCTGGACATTATCGAGTGGGAACTGGTCAGATCGGGCTTGATCGAGTCCCTGCACGCCGGGGTGGTTCTGACCGGCGGCGTCTCGCTTTTGCCCGGCATTCGCGATCTGGCGGAACAAGTGTTCGACATGCCGGTAAGAATCGGGGTCCCCTCCAATTTCGGGGGCCTTGGCGATGTGGTGAAAAACCCGATTTACTCCACGGCGACGGGCCTGCTGCTCTATGGAAAAGAACACGGCGGAGGAATGCCGATGCGCGATTCCCGGAGCAAGATGGGACCTGTCTGGGAAACCATTAAGCGCTGGTGGAAGGAATTTTGGTAACAGGCGGCTTTGCCCCGGGCGGGGCGGACCGCTTTGCATCTTAGTGCTTTTGAGGCGGAAAGATTATGGCAAGGAAAGAGACCAAAAGGGGGGCTCTCAGTATGGAACAGACGACGATGGAAAATGCCGGAGTCAGCAACAGGGCAAAAATTACCGTCTTAGGAATAGGGGGAGGCGGCGGCAACGCCATTAACAACATGATCACGGCCGGACTCGAAGGGGTCGACTTCGTTGCCGCCAACACCGACTGGCAGGTGCTGGAAAGAAATCTGGCGCCAAAGAGGATTCAGCTTGGAACCAATCTGACCAGGGGCCTTGGGGCCGGAGGCCTTCCCGAAATGGGAGCCAAAGCCACCCAGGAGGACATCGACAAGATCCGGGAAGCGGTCACCGGCAGCGACATGGTATTCATAACCGCCGGCCTGGGCGGCGGCACAGGCACCGGCGGCGCCCCCATCGCGGCCCAGATTTGCAAGGAAATCGGCGCGCTCACCGTGGCGGTTGTAACCAAGCCTTTCCTGGTGGAAGGAAAGGTGCGCCTGCGTCACGCCGAAGATGGCATGAAGACGCTGCAGGAAACCGTTGATACCCTTATCACCATCCCCAACAACCGCCTTCTGTGCCTGGCGGACAAGCGCTCCACCTTCCTCGAAATGATTAAGAGGGCCGACGACGTGTTGCTCTACGCCGTCAAGGGCATTTCCGATCTGATCATAAAGCAGGGCTATATCAACGTCGATTTTAACGACGTTAAAACCGTGATGGGAGAAATGGGCCTGGCCCTCATGGGCACCGGCGTCGGGCGCGGCGAAAACAGGGCCTCCCAGGCCGTCGAGCAGGCAATTTCCAGCCCCCTGCTGGAAGATGTCTCCATTCACGGCGCGCGGGCCGCTCTCATCAACATCTCCGCGGGCCCCGACCTGGGCATGCACGAATTCGAAGAGGCCCTTTCCATAATTCAGAAAGAGGTCAACGACGAAGCCAATATCATCCTGGGCATGGTGATTGACGAGAAGATGGAAGATGAGATTCGGGTTACGGTGATCGCCACGGGCATTGGCAAAGTGGCCCGCTCAAAAGCCGTCGAAAAACCCGTGGTAAGGCCCCTCAGGAGAATGAGGCCGGAAAACGTCATCGACTACGGCCTTCTCGAGGTCCCGCCCGGCGTGCGGCAAAGGCTGCCCATGAAGGACGTGGCCCAATCCATGGATGAAATGGAACCCGATAGCGATCTGGAGCAGCCGGCGGCGGGCCAGAAGAGGAGAACCCTCCTCCAGAGGATTACCGGCGGCGGTCGAAATCATGAGGAAGAAGATCTGAGCATCCCAACCTTCATCAGGAGGCAGGCCGATTAGGCCTGGAACCAGACAGGCCGCGTCCCTGCGCGGCGCCTTCGAAGCCATGAAAAAGTCCAACCGCCCCCCCTTTGGAAGGGGCGGTTGGGCTTTTCCAAAATTTTCCTCAAATCCCCTCAACACCCCAGCCCACCCCGCAGGTTGGGCTGTAGGTTGGGCTAAGCGTAGCGCAGCCCAACAACAACCTTCGGCTCTCGACGGACTGGCGTAGGATGGGTGGAGCGAAGCGCAACCCATCAGGCACATCTTGAACGCAACCTGGTATCACAGCACTTTCTCATGTAGCCCCGGGACACCCGGAAACCGCGAATGGTCCGTGGTTTGGGCATATTTTTTTTATTTACCCTGCCCAAACCTTGCCGCCACATTTCAGTAACATTTCGTTTTTGCGATGAATCCGGCCAAAGTGCTTCGCCCCTCCTCCTGGTTCCAAAGGTCTTGGCGGAGGACATACCCCTCGACGCCCGATTCATCGTGAATGCATAAAAGGGAAAGGACACCGATGAGTGAAGTTTACGAAAAATTAAGGCAACATTTGGACAGCCTCCCCGGCGGTTTTCCGGCCACGGAAAGCGGCGTGGAGATGAGGATTTTGAAACGCCTTTTCACTCCCGAAGAGGCCGAAATCGCGCCGTTTCTCACAATGAATCTGGAACCCGGGGCAGAAATCGCCCAAAGGGCCGGCTTGGATAAGGAAAAGGTCGACTCCCTGCTGCACCGCATGGCCGGACGGGGCTTGATCTTCAGTATCGAATCCCGGGACCGCCCCCACGTCTTCATGGCGGCGCAGTTTGTGGTCGGCATCTGGGAATACCATGTGAACGACCTCGACGAAGCGTTTGTCAAAGACATGGCGGAATATTCCACTTTTTTGTTCAAAGAGGCTTTCGGTTCCTTGCCCCAACTAAGGACCATACCGGTGGGAAAGAGCATCCAGGCCGGCATGGAAGTGCTTCCGCACGAGCAGGCGGAGGAACTGGTGAGAAGCCAGAAAAAATTCCTGGTCGCCCCCTGCATCTGCCGGCGTGAACACGAACTGAGCGGCGCCGGCTGCGGCAAACTGATGGAGGCCTGTCTCATCTTCGGGTGGGGCGCCGACTATTACGAGCGAAACGGCCTGGGCCGGATGATTACCCTCGAAGAAACCCTCGAAATCCTCCGCCAGGCCGATGAAGAAGGACTGGTGCTCCAGCCCGGCAATTCCAGGGATATTGTCAATATCTGTTGCTGCTGCGGGGATTGCTGCCAGATTCTGAAGAACTTGAAGCTCTATCCCGCCCCGGCCGACTTCTCCTCCTCCCCCTTCCGGGTGGAACTCGACCAGGAAGCTTGCATCGGTTGCGGGTCCTGCCCCGACCGCTGCCAGATGGACGCCCTGGAAATGAATGGCGAAAAGGCCGCCCTCAAACCGGAAAGGTGTATCGGGTGTGGACTGTGCGTTTCCACCTGCCCCTCGGAAGCCTTGAAGCTCGTTCGCAAGCCCCAAAGCATGCAGCCGCCGGTCCCCCAAAACCAGAAGGAGGCCTTCGCCCTTCGGGCAAAATTGAGGGCGCAGGCAAAGGCCGAGCTTTCCGACAAGCTCGAACGGCTCAAGAACACTTGAGAACTTAGAACACACTGTCCCGGGCATCATCCCTGAATCCACCGCCTGTCACAACCGAGCGGTCTCCCTCACCCCGCCGCGATTTCTACCACGGAGGCACAGAGACTGACTCTTTTTTGCCCGGCCGCGAGTCGGCGGCCGGGCAAAAGGGCTTCGCCTTCGGCATATAGTCCTATCCCCCGCAAAGTCCGCCCTTCAGGCGAGGTTTTGCCGGGCCGTCGTCTCCCGGCCCGGCAAAAAACTGTTCCCTCTGTGCCTCTGTGCCTCTGTGGTGGGCTCTTATGGTTGCCTCTGCTCTGAAAAGAAGCGGGAAGCGAGAAGCAGGAAGCAGGAAGCAAAAAGAACCGCGCCCCCGAACCTTTTCATTGATTTGGGTGTTCCGGCTTAACATGAAGGACTGCGATGGATTTCCTTTGTTTTT
>JARLHP010000150.1 GCA_031292195.1 Syntrophobacteraceae bacterium | reverse complement strand
ACTTTCGAGATGGTTAACCGCATGAACGGCTTGCTTCCTGATAGCTACCCCATCTTATTGAGCGAGATAAAAAACCGCATCCGGAAGGCGCAATATGAGGCGTTCAAAGCGGTTAACAAAGAGCTCATCGCCTTGTATTGGGACATTGGCCGGATGATCGTCGAGCGACAGCGGGAAACATCTTGGGGCAAGGCGGTCGTAGAAAACCCGGCCAAGGACCTGCAAACTGAGATCCCTGGCATCAAAGGGTTTTCTGCCCGTAATCTTTGGAACATGCGGGATTTTTACCGCACATATCAATCTAATGAAAAACTGCAGCCATTGGTTGCAGAAATTGGATGGACCCATAATCTGCTCATTCTTGAGAAGTGCAAGGATGACCTGGAACGCGAATTCTACATCCGGATGGCGCGGAAATTCGGCTGGACGAAGAACGTCCTTGTCCACCAGATCGAGAACCAGACCTACGAAAAGACCCTCCTCAATCAGTCCACTTTTGACCGGACCGTTTCGGCAGAAGCCAGCAACCACGCCAAGCTGGCGGTCAAGGACGAATACACCTTCGATTTCCTGGAGATGAACCAGGAACATAGCGAGCGAGAGTTGGAGCGGGGACTCATCGGGCGAATCGAACATTTCCTGCGCGAGATGGGCGGCCTCTTCGCATTCGTGGGAAGTCAATACCGCCTGGAGGTCGAGGGGCGGGAGTTCTTTATCGACCTCTTGCTTTACCACAGGCGTTTGCGCGCCCTGGTGGCGCTGGAATTAATAGTTGGCGAGTTTCAACCGGAATATGTCGGCAAGATGCAATTCTATCTTGCAGTGCTGGATGATCTGGCCAGGGAAGAGGGCGAAAATCCTTCTATCGGGATAATCCTTTGCAAGACAAAGAAAAGAACTATCGTCGAGTATGCCCTGCGGGAATCGAATAACCCTATCGGCGTGTCGCGGTACCGGATGTTCTCAAGCCTGCCGGCCGATCTGCAAGGCCAGCTTCCCGATCCGGAGCAAATCGCCAAGCTGCTGGGACACCTGTAATGGAAAAAAGAGGGCATCTGTGCCACGGCTGACTATTGACTCCCAGGTTACGGCGACCGACCTCACGCCGCAAAATGATCCGGGCGACTGGCAAAAGTTCATATCGTCGGCAGGGTTGTCGGTGCGGGCCACGAATGTGCTTTTAAAGAATTTTTCTTCACGTGACGAGTTCCTGTCGTGCGACGAGAATGTCTTTGGCGATCTCAGAAATAGTGGCCGGAAAACCGTCAGGGAACTCATGGAATTTCGCGATGGCATAATCGTTCAGATGGGGGAGGTATCTCAACCAAGACCAGAAGTCCGGAACCGCCCCATGTCGGCCGAGGATGTGTTGAAGTTGCAGCCATCAGAAGAAAATATCACGTACCTGCCGATTTTTAGTTCACGACAGCTTGTTGATTTTGCGGTGAATGACTTGCACCCGGAGTTTCATGGCGCTACCCGCTGGCAGGACTTTGTGTTTTCCATGCGGGCGTCAAATATACTGAAACGACTCGGACTGAAAACTATCGGTGAAGTGATGCTTTTCCCTTCCGGCGAACTCCTCTCACAGAAGAATTTTGGACGGAAATGTTTGAAAGAAGTCCAGGATATCATCCGTTCCTTTGTGTTGAGGGGTGGCACACAAGCCGCAGCCTGCGCCCGGAAAAGCAGTGAGATCCAGCATGACATTGATTATTCCAGTTATGAAGAATTGGTATCGAGTTTTGTGCGGCATTGCCTGAAGAGTGAGAGGAACCAGGCAATAGTTTGCAGCAGGCTGGACTATCCCGGTGCCATGCCGACCCTTGAAGAGTTGGGGGAACGATTTGGCATGACAAGGGAAGGGGTGCGACAGATTCTCAAGCGGGGTAATGCTCTCTTGCGAGTCAAGGCGCATCGCGAGCTATTAGCCGATTTCTGGGAACTGGCTGCCAGAAAGATCTGCGAAGGGGGCGGCATCATAAGCCTCCAAGACTTGGCCGAGAGCTTGCGAACAGAATATGGCTGGCCCAGTTTGCCAAACCTTGTCCCCCTGACCGAACTTCTCGCCGTTGTGGAGGAAGAGAAAAAATTTGTCGTCTCTGGAGATCTGGTTACGGTTCCTTGTCCCTGTCTCGCTTGTGAAACGCCAGGGGAGTTTTTACCGGCGCTCGATTTCGAGGCGAATGAGAGTTATCACCTGCTTGTTGTCGGGGACAGGCTCGCCCGGCTTTGCCAAAGCCAATGCCAGGCCACCCCTTCGCAGAAATTTCACAAAGCATTCATTGAGAAGATGGTGGACGATTCCGGCGGAGAATACCGCCTCCACGGTGATCTGGTTTTTCCACAAGACCGATGGCTGATCCGCCATGGGGAGAAGATCGAGGAACTGATCATTCATGTTCTCGAAAATAAAGGCAAACCCATGCATTTCAGCGAAATTGCCGCTACTATCCGCAAGGAAAACATCAGGCACCGGGGGATTTCCGACAACAATGTGCATTCGGCGATGATGCGTTATGACTCCGTCGAGATCATTCAGCGCGGCGCCTATGGTCTGAAGGCGTGGGGCGCTGGCAGATACCGTTCCGTTTCCATGGCCATCGAAGATCTGCTGGATACCCATGATCTGCCGCTGCGGCGGAGTGAGATTATCAATACCCTTGCCGGAGAATATTCCGGAGGTAATATTTCAGCGGCATTGCATACCTGGGGCAGTCGTTTTGTCAATATTGGCGAGGGTTTTTATGATCGACCGGAAAGGTGGCGACAGCGGTCGATGTCTGAATTAATCAAACTGTTGCCCGATGCTCTGGCGAACCTGGCGGGGTTTGTCACCACCAACAACAATTGCTCGTACAAGCTTGTGCTCGCCCGTGTCTTTATCCGAGGTATGAATGACAAAGGGGCCTATTATCTGCCGATCCTAAATGAGAGGTTTTTCAATTTTTATCTTGCCCGCCATAAAAGGGGCGAGGTGGTGGAGGCTGAAAATGTTCTCATGCGCCGCATAGGCGAACTGAACGCCGATGAGATCAGGAACAAAGCAATTAAAGAACCAATGAAAAGTTTCTTAAATTCTGGTTTCTGGAGTCAAAAGTTTTCAAGTCTTTATCTCCAAGAGAGTCTTATTGCCTTGCTGGTAAATCCCGCAGCCCACAGTCTGTTGCTGATCATTCTCTTGAAAGGTATCGATGACTATTTTGGAATGATCTCTCCGCAGCTTCCTCTCCATAAATTGACAGACGCAATGGTGGATGTGCAGACCAGAGAGCAGTGCCAGATCGCGCTTGACCTCCCGGAAGAAGAAAATTTGAAAGCTGACAGAGAAAGCACGATCTCCATCTCAATAAAGAAGAAAGGCCGGGGCAAAATCGCGCTATGAGCAAACCAGCATCCGCAAGAACATACTGGTGCGATTCCTGCCAGGTTCCCCTGCTTGGAGAGCTATGCGGCGCTTGCGGCGCAAAAGGACGTAATATCGCATCGGCAACTGTGGTTCCCGTCTTTAAAACTGAAATAAGATACCTGCGCCAACACGTTGCTCAGGATCTTCACCCATGGCTGCGCGAGTTGGAAATGTGGGTAAATCCGGTCAATTACACCTATTATTCACAGGGCAAAGTGCTCTTTAAGTTGACCGCCACCCCTGCTGACGTCGCACCGGGTAGGGTAGGCCACCAGGCTATTGCGAAAAGAACCCGCAAAGATGCCCTGGAGCGGTTGCGGGAGGCGAACAAAAACTACATTGAACGATTACAATTTGAGGCGGAGAGTTTTATCAGGGAAGCGGTTTCCCAGTTTAGGGGGCGCCCTATCCTCGTCTCCTTTTCCGGCGGTAAGGATTCGACCGTTGCTTCGCACTTGGTGATGAATGCGCTCGGCCGGAGTGACATTCTGCACATTTTCGCCGACACAACCATTGAGTTGCCGGACACCTATAAATACCTCCAGCGGTTTCAAACCGAGCATCCACTGACGCCTTTCATCTCCAGCCGGTCGCCTCTGGACTTCTTTAAAACCGCAGAATCGATCGGTCCACCCAGTCGCATTCTACGGTGGTGCTGTTCAACCCATAAGACAAACCCGCTGTCAAAGCTTATTGACAGTATGAGCCCCTTTGACGGGGTCTTAACCTTTGATGGTATCCGGAAAGCAGAGTCCTCACGTAGAGCACTTTACCCACGAATTACAACCCAGCATAAAATTGCGAGAGAAGTCTTGGCAAGGCCAATCTTAGAATGGTCGGATTTAGCAGTTTGGATATACTTGCTTTATCATGATATTACATTCAATACTGCTTACAGGAAAGGGTTCAGGAGAGTTGGCTGCCTTTATTGCCCATTCAATAGTGAATGGTCTGGACGAATGATAAATTATTGGCTACCATCTCAAGATAATCGTTGGGCTCAATTTTTAGTACAGCACGCCATGCGGATTAACCATCAAAATCCACACGATTTTGTTTCCAAAGGATGGCGTACTAGAGCAGGTGGTCGTGGTTTTGACCACTATAAGGCTACTATTGAATCAGCACCATGTCTCCTATCAGATACGGCCGTTTCATACCAGCTATTAGGTGGAGAAATAAAGAAAGTCCGACATTTTTTGCGGCCACTCGGGCCGCAAACTCACGTAAAAGCTAATGGCTATTTTGAAACGTTTTTAATTCATGATAAAGATCTGGGTGAGGTGCTGGCGAGTGTGGAAATTGGATTTGAAGACAGCGCAATTCGTATAAATTATCTTTTAAAGAAGAATGCGCGTCTTTTCCAACAACGTATTGAAAAGCAGTTAAGGAAACTACAATCATGCATCTATTGTGGTTCTTGTGAGGCAGTTTGCTCTCAGCACGCCTTATGTTCCTCTGGCAACTATTCAATTATCAATGAAAAATGCGTTAGCTGTTTGCATTGTGTATCGCATGACTGCCTTGCGGTAAAGTCTCTGCATTTTAATGGGAAAAAATAGATGGCTGAATTTAAATTCGGTTTCGAAGAAACCTGGTTCCGATTGCTCATTAAGAAGATTCCAGAATATCCCGATTTGTTTTTGCCAAGCGCGGTAGAAAAAGCACAAACCGTCCTGCGCATCGGCAAGCTGAAGGTGGGAGCGGCAAAGGTCTGGGCCGAGTCGGCAGGGATTCTCCAGAAGGAAAAACAGCATTTTTCACTCACCCCCCTTGGCCAAATGATCGCCCGGCACGATCCGGACATGGATGATGATGGCATCTGGTGGGCATTGCACAATAATCTAGCCCGAGAAGACAGCCCGGCTTGGTTTTACGCAGTTTATTTCAATGAGTTTGCCCAGGATACCTTTGACCGGGCCATGCTGGAGAAACATTTACGCGATTGGTGGAATCAGGACCACGAAAAACCCATGACCGACAGCACCTTTGACAAGCTCATTTTTTCCCCATTTAAACAGGTCTTTGACGGCACCCGCTTGGGCGGGAATTTTGGCTTTTTCTTAACCCACGAAGACGGCAGATATCTCCGGCAGCCCACCGGCTTTCGCGAGCCGCCTCCAGCTATTGCCGCTTATGCCCTACTCGATTGGGCTCGGCAGCATAAACGGCAGTCCGTCTATTTCGAGAAGCTTATAGAGCCCTGGGGAATCGGCAGGATACTCAGGCTGGATCGCCAGGGTCTCGATCAATTGCTGGTTGAGATCGGTGACAGGTACGAAAAGCGCGTGGCGTGGATAAGCCACACCGCCGGGCTCAATTCGGTCTCGATCATGGATGTTTCTCCACTGGCGCTGGTGAGCGCTCATTACCGCGAGCTTGACGGCGAATCGCCCTTGGATGCCTTGGCAGCCGGCATGATCGAGGTCAGAGAACTGGAAAAGAAACCTTCTCAAGACAATCTCTTTTCAGAATAAGGTGACGATGATACTCCTTGATGCCTTTCTTGACAAATGGCGCCGATGCGTTAACAGCCGCTACCGCGTGATGCTTATCACCCCGGCGCGGCAGGATCGTTTCCCGGAGGAACTCATTAAAGAGGTGACCGAAGTGATCGGCGCGGAACGGACAGATTTTGCCACCCGATACCAAGGGGAGTTGGAATCGTTTTTCACCAGATGGAAGATCCAGGAAGAGATTAGGGAGGGGTGTTCTGCAAAGCCTCTCCTGGTTAGCAGCCTGGAGCCATTTTACAGCAAGTGGCCGGAAGAGGAACGTTATGCTTTTCTTCGCTATATGCTTCGAATGGAGGTAACTCATGGCGTGGTGCTGTTGCTCTACTGCCGGGAAGACTTGACGGATCTCAAGGGAATCGCTGAAAACAGTAGAGGAACTATCTGGACCCCATGACAGTGGAGCAGCAAATGACACAGGAAGTGAAAGAGTTTATCCGGATTTCCCCCGGCTTTAAAGCTGCCGTCAACCTGCGAAAAGAGCGGCACAATCTGGAGAAGGTGGCGGGCTATATCCCAACCGAGGTGGCGAGGGAAATCATTCTCGATTTCGCCAAGAAACTGCACCCGACCACACCCGACCTGCGTTCAAGAATCGTCATGGGTACGTACGGCACCGGAAAAAGCCACCTTGCCCTCGTTTTGCTCAATCTCTTCTTGCGGCCGTTGGAAACACCTGAATTGCAAACAGTTTCCGAGAAACTTGACCCGGATACAAGAGCGGTTTTGAGGCAGCACCGCCAGGCTGTTCCCGCACCTTATCTGGCAGTCGGCCTCTACGGAGACGAAGGGCATATCGGAGACAGCTTGATGATGGGCTTGCGCCGTGCGCTACTAGAAGCAAAGCTTGAGAATATATTGCCACCAACCGCATTTGACAGCGCCATCAAACGCATTGAAGAGCTTGAGAAGGAATATCCGGCAAGTTTCGAGATTCTGAAACATGAAGCCGCGGAGAGGAGCAAAACCATAGATGAGTTGAAAACCCGGTTGCGTGAATATCAAAAGGATGCCTTTGACCTGTTCCGAGAAGTTTACCCGGCAGCAACCAGTGGCTCGCAGTTTCAATATACATCCAGAATCGACCCGGCAACTTTTTATGAAGATGTGAACAGGGAACTACGGAAGGACCATGGCTACAGCGGAATCGTGGTGTTATGGGACGAGTTCGGCCATAAGATGGAGGAAGTTGTCAAAGATCCGACCGGCAAGGAGGGGCTCACCCTTCAGAATTTCGCGGAATGTTGCAACGCCAGCGCCGAGAACCAGTTGCACCTCTACCTGTTCTGCCACCGATCACTGAATGAATACCACGATATTTCACGGAGCGCATCATCCTTCAGCCACCAGAATCTGGAGGATGACCTGCGGAAGATTGAAGGCCGCTTTAAACAGTATATCCTCAAGAGCACAGATGATGAGACCTTCCAGTTGATCGCCGGAGTCATTGTCGCGGACGGACAGGCTCCCGGCTGGCAGGAGCTGACAACGTCATTTGCGGGATATTTTGATGCCTTGGTCCAGGAAACCGCCCGTCTGAATTATTTTACCGGATTCACCCGCGATGAGTTAAAGGCGACCGTGGTGATGGGCGCCTATCCTCTTCATCCCATGGCGGTGTACAGTCTGCCGGCGGTTTCGGAGAAGGTCGCACAGAACAACAGGACCCTTTTTACCTGCCTTTGCGAGGACGAGCCCGGAAGTTTCAGACGATTCCTGGACAAGGCTTTGCTGGACCCATCCAGGCTCGCTCCACCCATGTTTACTGTTGATAGATTGTGGGATTACTTTTCCAGGGATATCAAGCAGCAGGAACGAACCTATTCCATATTCCGGGATTTTGAACAACTCAAGGCGCGGCTAACACCGGACGACAATTTCGGCCTGCGAACACTCAAAGCCGTGTCTGTTTTTCGGGTATTCAATCCCGCCCGGTTCAAGATGACAGAGGATATTCTTCTGTATTCGCTGGATGTAGCTGCTGATAGCCGGGAGCATTATCTCACGGAGCTTGCCCGCCATTCGGACCTGAAAAACGAGAACCATATTCTGATACGTTTGCCATCGGACGGCTCGTATCGTCCGGCAGTGAGCAGTTCCACTGAAACCCTCATGGAGAAGGTCCGGAAAATTATCGAGGATACCCCGGAAAAGCTCGGCCAGAAGTCCCTCCCTTACCTCAAGTCCCTTTGGCCGAATCTGCCAGTGACCAGTTCACTTGAAGCTACCGGATACGGTGACGATTTTGGCGTTTACCGGCAACTGACTGTGGAACCTGTTAGCATGTACCAGATTCGGGAACGGCTTCATATTATTACCCAGAATCTTGGCAATGGAAGTTTTGTTGATGGGCTCTTGCTGGTGCTTTTATGCGAAACCTCCGGCGAAATAGAAGAGGCGAGGAAAATCGCCGAGACAACGCTGGCCGGGAAACAGTACCAGCAGGTCGTTCTTGCCATCCCTAGGCAGCCGGCCAAGATCGCCAGACTACTTTTGGAACATCAGGCGCTGGCATATCTGAAAGGAAACGAGGCCAGTCTCTATGCCGAAGGAGGAGAACTTCATGAGGAATGGCAGGTGTGGGAGCAGGACAAAAACACCCAGCTCACGGACGCCATAAGCGACATCGTAACCCCCGAGAAGCAGGCGCTTGAATACTATTGGAAGGGGCAGGCACATGAGGCGCAGAACAGCCGGCAATTGAAAAAACTAGCGACGGCTATCATGCTGGATACTTTCCCCTTCTGTCCACATATCGGTGATCAGAAGCTGGCTCAGGACGATTTCGGCGGAAACTGGGGGTATCGCAAGGAATGCCGTGACATCGTTTTGAAACTGGCAGGCAATGATGCGGCTGAAACCCTATGGAGAGAAACGGCTGCAGCTCCGCAGCATGTCATTACTCTGCTATTAAAGAGTAACGGATTGCTGCGGAAGGACCAAGCCGGTGACATTGTCATCCAACCGCCCGGCAACGATGAATACCCAGGCGCGCATCAGCTTTGGGTTTTGATCGACGATTTTCTCAATAAGGCGCGGCAGCGACCGGTGGAGATGAAAAAGCTCGTGACCCAGTTGCGGAAGTCGCCTTATGGATTGAAATGCCGCGTTATGCCCATCTTTTTCGCCGCTGTCGCCCATCATGAGCTGGCCCTGGGAAATATCTCATTTGAGTTTCAGCGCTCGGCGAATCAGGTGGAAATGATCACGACAATTGAAAGTGATACGTTGGAAAAGGTCTTTGCCGCGCCTGATAAATATAAGCTGGTGTATGTGAACGTCAGCTCCAACCAGAATGCGGTGGTGGCAGGGATGGCCAAAGTTTTCGATGTAATGCTCGCACCCACCGATCCTGCCCTTGAGCGAGTGAAAAAGGTTGGAAAGTCTGTTGGCCTCTGGTGGCGGGGGCTTGCCAGGCATGCTCAATCGACGGCAAATATTTCCGGCGACGCGGGTATGCTTCGCGACTACATTTTTAAGCCACTTGCGGAATTAGATCCGGACACGCAGAAAATTCTCCTCCGAGATGCTTTTGTGCATGTTTTCTACGCTGGCGAGAAGGTAAAACAGGGCGGCGTGGAAAGACTGTTTGAAGAGATCAAGGGTGAGTTCGAGGAAGCGCCGGCGAAATTACGGCGGAAGGTGATCGAAGAGTGCTTGAAGAATTTTGAAGGTGACTCCGATGGGATTGGTTCCGTTTGGAAATGGTTCGATGCATTACCGGATGAAACAAAAAACTTCATGCATCACGGGGACCCAGCCGTGCTTGTCGGTTGCTGCCGCGAGACGGAGGCCATCGACGAAAATTCACTCATACGACTGGCCGAAAAACTCACCGGCCTGCCTGTCACTTCCTGGGCGGATGAGATGGTGGTCAAATTCAGCGCCAAGCTCGATTCCGCCAAAAAATATATTGAAAGCTTTGAACCTCCTGCCATGCCAGGGGCAATGTCGGGACCTGATCTTGATCCCATTAGGCCCGATCATGTGGGCCTTACCATTGCTTTCCCCAGTGGGGAAAGCAAAAGGCGGGTTTTTGAGGTGGTGGAAGAGTTAAGCCCAAACGGACACGCCTTGGCAAACATGCTGGACGCCACTGTAGAGCAAATCGGCAGAAGTCTTGATGAAAAGGAAAAGACGATGATTCTGTATCATTTTCTGAAAAAACATTTTTTCGGAACGGGTTCCTGATGCAAAAGATCATCTGCGATAAGTTCGGGCTTCATCCGCTCCAGGCTGGCGATTATCTCGTCAAGGATGAGAGCCAGTACGAAAAAGCCCTCGAATTGCTGAAAACCCAGGCGAACGAAAGCATTGGGTGTATCGTCGTTAAGAATCCGGCTCTTTTCCACTGGTTTGATGCCCCGGCAAGGAGATTTTCCTGTACCGTAATCCACCTTGATCCTGTGGGCGATTTGACAAAACGGCTTAATCGTTCCGATATCAAAGGCCTTTTCAGAAACCATCCAGAATGGATTGTCGAACTGAAGTTGCTGGAAAAAGCCGATCAAGAGGAAATCTTGTCACAAGAGTCGGCCGAGTCATGGCTGTTGCGTGTTTTGCTTGGCCATTCCTGGCAGGTTGAGGAGCCGGTTGAGGATGCGTCCTTGCCAGAGATCCTCCGATGGCTTGCAACCCGTGATGAGAATAAGCTGCACCCTTTGACTCGCCAACTGCTGATGGAGCGATTGAATGCGTGGGGTATGAGTGATTCCGGCAGAGCAGAATTCTTCCGTTGGCTCGGCCATGCGCCGTTTCAACGAGCCAAGGTTTTGGCCTGGGAACAGGCGTTGCGCGAATACCCTTCAAGCATTGTTTCAAGCTGGTTTCAGCACGTTGATGAATGGAATTCGCTTCATTTGCTGCCAGAGAACTTTCGGTCATTTCCCGGCCTAGAAATTCCAATCCCGGAGGGAACCGCCGTTTTTCTCAAGGCCTTTCTCGATGAGGAATGGAGCCGGTCGCCGTTTCAGGCCTTGTCTTTCCTTTCTGGTAGACTGGAACCTGAGGGGATATTCCTTTTAAAAAAACTGCAATCTCTTTTGCGCCAGGGTATTCCCCTCGAACGGGATATTTATCAAAGAATTTGTCAACTCGCTGGCTTCCCGGAAGCTGTTTGTTTGGCACGAAGGCTGTTGCCCGTCAAGGAGCCTTCCTTTCTGCCTGATTCCGTTTCAATTGAAATAGTCCAAGAATGGCTTCGGGACGAGTATCTTCCCTATTATGATTCCTGCGCTACCCTCAAACTGACGGAGAAAACCGAACCGTTTGTCGAGCAGTTTGAAAACTGGCTGAAGAGGAATTATTCAAATCTTTTGATCGATGGAGCGGGGATGGCGTACCGCCAAATCGGTGAATTAAAGTCACGGTTGGAAGACGGCCCCGTCCTACTTTATGTATTTGACGGCCTGGATTATCTTGGGGGGCAGGATGTATTGCTCCCCATTCTGGAGCAGGCTGGCGCCTATCCGGAAAACGGGATTGCGCCCTACTTTGCTTTCCTGCCGACAGAAACTTTCATCGCCAAACCAACCCTGGTCTGCGGGTGGATGAATTCGCAGCTACCACCGGAGCGTCCTGACGCCGCCTTTTACCGTAAACTACTGCAAGATTCATTCGGTCTTGTCGAGACGGAAGTGGTATCGGCGACCGATCAAGACTCCACGCTTTACGAGCTGGTGCAGAATCCCGCCAAAGTGTACCTCTACCTGGATAACCAGCTTGACCGGGAATACCTCCATACGTCATTGACTCCTTATGCGCGTCGTGAAAAATACAATTCCCATATCAGGAAACAGGCCGAAGCAATTATTGAGGCCGCACGAGTGGTCAAAGAGCAACTCGGCGCCAATCTTTGCATCGGTGTCTGTAGCGATCATGGCTATACGGAATTGCCCCAAAAAATCGGCAAACTGGATGTGCAGGGTTCAAAAACAGGAAAAACCCGCAGTGCCGTTATAGACCAATCTTCATCAGTCCAACATGTTGATGAAAAATCCATCTGGCGTTTGAAACCCGGCCTTTTCGGCCTTCATGAAGAAATGGCCATCCCCTTGGGATATGCATGCTTTGGTAAAAGGCCAAAAGGCGCTACCCATGGCGGTTGTACTCCACAAGAAGTTGCTGTGCCCTGGTTCATGCTCTCTTTCCAAAAGTCTGAGCCCGCCATCCAGCCGAGTGTTGCCATTGACGGTGAAATATTCCGTAAGCGCAAAGAGAACAGAGTGAAGGTCTCGTTCTCCAACCCCAATAATTACGCTTTGACCATAGTAGAAATTTCCCTGCCAGGGATTGAATTTGTTACCCCACTCCCTGTGCGGGTCCTGCCGAACCAGGTTGGCTGCCTTGAGGCAACCTTTGATGCCACAGGCGTCAGCGAAATTCTGATTGATCTGAAGGGGACATTCACCATGCGGCACCGATTTGGCAAAGAAAAAAGCTCTGTCGGGCTAAAGATTGAGACCAGGGGCGCTATGGTGGATGAATTTGGTGATGACTTTGAGTTCTGAAATGGAAAAAGAAAATCTAGATAGAAAAATCGAGGAATTTTTCCCCGATGTCTGTGTTCACAAGGGCCTTGCTGCAAGTGTCGGCCTTTCCGGCAGAGTGATCCCGGCGTTTGTGTTTGATTGGTTGGTTAGCCGCTACCGCACCAGTGAAGGCGGGGTTGACGGCGATGGGATCAGGAAATTTATTGCTCGTTATTTGCCGGACAAGAAGCAGAAGGAATCCTTGATGTATGAATTGACCCAGGGGAATCGTTTAAAAATTCTTGACGCCTTCAGCGTAAAAGTCCACCCGACCACGGGCCATCTACAATTAAGGATACCATCTCTTGACATTACCGGCCGTGTGCTCCAAAACATCGTGGACGAGAACCCTCTCCTGCTGTATGGCAACGTATGGGGGAGCGCGACCCTCATGTGGAAGCCCCAGAAGGCAAAAGAGAATCACTTTGAAGTGGTCATGACGGCTTTCAAGCCCATGCAGGCTGCAAGCATTGATCTTGACTATTTTTTAGCAATTCGCAAGGAGTTCACTCTAGCTGAATGGCAAGTGCTTCTGACAAGGTGCATGGGGTATGCGGAGGAGAAATATACGCCCCGGCAAAAAATGCTTTTGCAGACTCGTTTGATCCCCCTTGTCGAGCCACGGATTAACATCATGGAACTCGCCCCGAAAGGGACTGGAAAATCCTATATTTTCAGTCAGCTGTCTCGGCACGCCTGGCTGATCAGCGGGGGTGTTGTGACCCGGGCTCAGTTGTTTTACGATATGAACCGGCAGCAAACAGGCATTATCTCACGATATGACACCATTGTTCTTGATGAGATTCAAACGATCCGACTTAAGGACGAAGAAGAAATCGTCGGAGCTCTTAAAGGGTATCTTGAGTCCGGCGAATTTCGAGTCATGGGTTTTCATGGTTCTGCCGATGCCGGTTTTGTAATTCTCGGCAATATTCCCATTAAAGATGGTCTGCCTCAGCATGTCAATTTTTTTCAGGAATTACCCGGATGGCTCAAAGGGCAAGGCGCGACAGCACTCCTTGACAGGTTCCATGGGCTACTGCCGGGCTGGGAGTTACCCAGGATCGAATCCTCTTCGATCTGTCAATCGTTCGCTCTCCGCGCCGACTATTTTGGCGAAGTCCTGTATTCCCTGCGCTCACGCCAGGACCACATGGCTTTCGTAAAAGACCATACGATTGCAGACGGTGATTTGAGAGATACGCGAGCTATTCAGCGGCTTGCTTGCGGTTATCTCAAGCTGCTATTTCCGGATGTTCATTCAGTTACCACAGAGGAGTTTTATGAATTCTGTTTGAGGCCAGCGGTTGCATTGCGGTCTAATATCCGCAGTCAGATGGCGATAATGGATCCTGAGTTCTCTCCAAATGTTGCCGAAGTAATGGTCATGTGATCGCCATACAGCATGAGTGCATCGAAAAACGTTAGGATGTTACATGTAGGAGGCTACACCGCTTCCCGCTCGTAGGCCCTTGAGTAGCAACGGGGAAAATTACGTCATAGGGTATAAAGTTTCGTACATCGGAAAGCTGGACATCTTTGAGTGGCACGCTAATAATACGCCAGAAAATGGGCACTTCTCCAAGATTGGTGACGCAACGTGGCGATAAGGACGATTACTGTAGTGACGGAAATAGGCAACGAACCAAGGGTTAACCGTATAACCGGGTTGTATGGTGAGTGATGCAGCCAACGAACTAATCGAGACTTTAGCCATAATTATACAAAAGGACCACAGAGCAGGCAAAACTGCGATTACCGAGCATAAGCCCGTGTGCTCGCTTTTTGGGAAATTTTCATACGGCCGTAAGTGACATTGACCCTCAGGCGTCCATTTACAAGTGGAAATAGAGCCGTCCAGGTTCCCGCCTCTCTAACACAGCGGGTGGAATTGATTGCGGTTTCATTCAAAGTGCCGGGAGACAACAAATCCTCAACCCTCGGACGCCGGCGCCCGCCGACCCTCGATTTCGGAGGCCATCCGCCGATAAAGCTCAGGTCCTCCGTCCAGCCGGTTTATCTCGGCTATCAGGTGATTGCCTATATCCCGCCGGCCTTCATTGAAAGCCATAAAAAGGGCATCGCTCGAAAACGACGAGTGGTAGACCCCGCACGCAGTGAGAAGGTCCCACATCCACATTCTGCCACCCGGCTCCGACATGATGGCCCGCAACGCCGCCTTTTTTTGCAGATCCCGGGTCTTCTGCTTGTCTTTGCGACCTTTGACCTGCTCGGGGTCGCCGGCCATATAGGGCTCCTGCTTCATGCTCATTGGGGCGCCACCTCCGCATTACCCAGCATCATTTGAAGCGCGTTCTGGCCACCACCCACCTCGGCCTGGCTAAGCGTCTTCGCCCCCTGCGCAGCAGCCATCGCCATCTGTGCGACCTGCGCCTGCCTGACCTGCTGCAGTCTCGCTCTCCTCGTCGCATCCCTTTGCTGCTGGGCCACAACCAACCTTTGTGTAACCCCCAGGAGATTGGCATATTCCCTGACCACTTCGTCGGCGTTGATATTGTCTAGCGGGTTGTTCGGCTGTCCGGCGAAGGCAGCGGCCAGGTTTCCCGTAAAGGCCATTAGCCGCTCGATTCCTGTCGTGGCCGTACTCTTCTGAGCATCAGCCAGGGTTGAGATGCACTCGATATCGAAATGGGACCCGACTATCTCACGCGGGGCAGGCGGAATCAGCCTCGCACGGTGCATCATGGCAAAGACTCGCTCGATCATCGGGTTAATCAGTTCGAACTGGGACCTTTCCAAAAACGGCCCCAGCATCAGCATCTTTTCCTGCTTTCTTTCGACGATCTCCGTTGCGGTTCGAACCGTATCAAGCTGAGAGATCATGAGGAAGAGATCGGCGAAAAAGGCCCTGTTAATCCGTTGCTCGCACTCGTTGATTTTCTGTTGCGCCCCGCGAATGTCCGGAGGAACCTGGTAGGCCGGCTTGAAGCCGCTTTGGGCCATGTTGGCCACATAGGTCACGCCACCGGGCAGAAGAGATGCCGGCTCGTTTTTCATCGAAACGTCGGCAACCATAGGCGGATTTAGTACCTTGTCAATCGCCTGCGCCGTGCGCTTTTCAAGCTGCTGCAGCATCCTGCTGCTTGCCAGTGCCTCCATTCCCGGTCCGCGCCCGTAGGCGTCATTCATGATCACAGACCACCTTGGCGCCACGAAAGGCAA
This sequence comes from Syntrophobacteraceae bacterium, assembly GCA_031292195.1. GTDB lineage: Bacteria > Desulfobacterota > Syntrophobacteria > Syntrophobacterales > Syntrophobacteraceae > SbD1. Next base: position 30,483 of record JARLHP010000150.1, on the reverse strand, counting down.
CTCGTAGTATCCCCGAAGGTCCAGCACCAAGTCCGGATTCTGCCCCCATTCCCAGATGACCGACCGGAATTTCCTGCCTTTAAGCCCGGGGCTCTGAGGGGCCCGTTCGTCGTTGGGCTCTATCGCCTGGGCAATTCGTACCTCTTTATCGAGCTGCCCGGACATCCACAAAGACTTTATTTGAGGGCTGCAATTCTCGATCCCGAACCTCTCCACTATCTGCCCCGTGGTGAGCACGTACTCCCGGTAGAGAGTATCGATCTCATCCCTATAGGAACTCGCAATATAGTACTCTCCGGCGGTAAGGGTGTGACACCGGATAACATCTTCGAAATCCTCCTCGATCAGCATGCAGCCAGTGCCGAAACACCCCAGCTCCTCGTAGATGACATGAAGGGCGTTGTAGGCGTTACTTTGAGACAGCACAACCTGTAGCCGTCTGCCGACCTCATCGAGCCATAGTTTAACCGGCGTGTTGTCGCTTGAGTCGAAATCACGGATGGACAGCCGAAACCACGGCCTGGCGGGACTTGTCAAGCCGGCCATTAATCCCGCGGCAAGCGTCCTGTGCGCCAGGATTGGCGTCTCGTTGATTATCCGCGACCCCAACGGATCGCCTCGCGTCGCCTGGTTTGGATAGGCCAAGTATCTGCCCCGCCTCGGCAGTATGAAATCGCTGAGCTGCCTCCAGTGCTGCCACCAACTCCATCGATCCGCCCTGAGCGAGACCAGTCTGCGATCGACATACTCCCGTAACTGCCTCACCTTCGGACCACCGCTGTTTGCCAATATGTTTTCCGTCGAATGTCCCATCTTGGAATTTCCTATTTTTCCCTTCTACGTTCACGACCCCCGCTAAGGCCAAAACACCCGACCGCTCATCGCGGGTAACCAGCCTTCGATCAAATCCCTGTAGCCCCATTTCGCTCTTATTTGCCGCCGCTTGCCCGGCACGTGAACTCTAGGATATGCTGGAAATAGCTGCAAAGCGGCAAATAGAAGCGGTAACCAGAAACGGAAACCTGAAACGGCAACCAGAAACGGAAAAAAGGTAAGTGAATGCAATTTCCACAACACTATCGCCCAGACCGCGGCGGCCCCCAAAACCCGAACATCCAAAAACATGTTGACACTGCAATTTGGCATAAGCTACATTATAGCGGGAATGTAGCTTCTGTTTCACAGGTCTCCAGGCGCCGCCCTCCTTACCCCGGCGGCCCTAAGTCGGTTCAGTTTCTCAATCGCCGGAGTCCTGGGAATTTCGGGGTGGGCAAAGGTGGTCTATCCCAATAGAATAACGGCCTGGAGTTTGAGGGGGCGATTTTTTCCAATAGGGGATCGAGAGGGAACCGATGAATTCCGCGAAACTGTTCAGTCTGGATGGAAAGGTGGCACTCGTTACGGGTTGCTCGCGCGGGTTGGGACAGGCGATCGCATTAGGTTTGGCTGAAAGCGGGTGTACTTTGATTCTTGCCGGCGTGTCGCCGCCTGATGAAACGGTGAGGCAGATCGAAAGTATTGGTTCCCGCTGCACAACAGTTCACCTGGACGTTTCGGACGAAACCAGCGTTGCACGAATGGTGGAAAACGTATTTTCCACCAATGACAAAGTGGACATTCTCGTCAACAATGCCGGAATTACCCAATTGGGCCACACTGCCACAGAAGATCTACCGGTGGAAGAGTGGGACAAAATAATGACGGTGAATTTGAGGGGAACATTCCTCTGTTCAAAATATATCGGCAAGGAGATGATCAAAAGAGGAGGCGGCAGCATTGTCAACATTGCCTCCACTGGGGGAATTAAGGGTGTTCCACGTGCGCCGGCGTACTGCGCTTCGAAGGCGGGGGTCATTCTGCTCACAAAAAGCCTTGCTTTGGAATGGGCCAGATACAATATTCGTGTCAACGCCGTCGCGCCACATTACATGGAGACCGACATGACCAAAGGACTGATGGCCTCGGAAAGAGTCCACACCGCACTCGTCAACCAGATACCCATGAAACGGTTTGCAAAACCGGACGAGATCGTTGGCGCGGTGTTGTTTTTGTCATCCCCGGCGGCAACCTACCTGACAGGAACAGTCGTTGCTGTCGATGGTGGGTGTTTGACCATATAGTTTTCCAAGTTGCGTAGTTGTCGAAAACCATGATTCCATGGAGCATTACTTTTGCGAAGGTAATTTTCGAGGATTGAACAATGGCTAATAACTTCAAGGATTTGTTAATTAGACAGAAAGAGCTGGCAGCGGATTGGAAAAGCAAGGGTGGAAAAGTAATGGGCCATTTTTGCAACTATGTGCCTGACGAAATTCTTCATGCGGCGGGCATACTGTCCATCCGTATCTTTGGTTCACCAGCCCCGGTCACACATGCCGACGCCCATCTTCAAACTTATGTATGTAAAGTAATTAGATCAAGTTTAGACTTGGGATTAAAAGGAGAGCTCGACTATTTAGATGGTCTGATAATTCCTTATACCTGTGATGCAATGAGACTCCTTTACGATTTGTGGCAAAAGAACCTGGGTGGCAAGTTCCTTCACCTTCTAGATATACCATGCCTTATCAGGGGTGATATAGGTCATACCCGTTTCCAGGATGAGGTTATTCGGTTCAAAAGAGCCGTGGAGGGATACATCGGAAACGAAATATCACCTGATGCTCTTTCGAATTCAATCCGTGTCTACAACCAAAATCGCTCGCTCCTGAAAGAACTTTACAACTTGCGCAGAAAAGAGACCGGGCTTGTGCCATGCAAACAGGCCTATGAAGCGGTACTGTCGAGTTTTATTACTCCCAAAGAGCTTCACTCCAGCCTTCTAACCGATTTTATCTCGGATGCTAAATCTCGTCTGAGCACTAAGCAACCGCCAGAACAATCATCAAAAGTAAGACTTCATATTTCCGGAAGTTTGGTAACCGATATTGACTTCTATGACATGATAGACGAATATGGCGGAGATGTAGTATCGGATGATCTATGTACAGGAACACGTTATTACTGGGATAACGCAATAGAAGGAGATAACGATCCAATCAATGCTATCAGTGATCGATACTTCTATAAATTGCCCTGTGCCTGCAAACACCCCAATACTGATCGCCATGAGTTCATTTTCGATTCCGTGCGTCAGGGAGATATCCAGGGCGTCATTTTTGTCATGGAAAAATATTGCGATGCTCATCTCTATGATCAGCCCCTGCTTCACGAAAAATTGGAAAAAATGAATATTCCAGTGCTTGTAATTGATGCGGAATTGGGACTAAGTGGCCAGGAACAGCTGCGAACTCGCATCCAGACCTTCATGGATATATTGAAAAGGAAGTAGGCAAATGAGTCAAAAATCGCAGAAGCGTGCTTTAAAGACCTCTTACGAAGCAGGCCCCATTTTGCAGACTTACTGGGCTGAGCTTCATGCCGCAAAAAATAGTGGGAAGCCGGTGGCCTGGGCCTCCGGAAACGGACCGGTAGAACTTCTTTATTCCTTCGGGATCCTGCCCGCTTATCCTGAAAACTACGCCGCTGTCCTGGCCTCGAAGCAGATGGCCCTTGAATTCTGTCAAATGGCCGAATCGGCGGGATTTTCCAGAGATCTCTGTTCTTACTCGAAGATCAACCTGGGGGATCTCCTTTGGAAAGACAAAGAGAAACCGGAAATGCCTTTCGGGGGCCTTCCCCTTCCGCCTGATATCCTGGTGACGACCAGGATCCCTTGCCTGGTCCAGGTTAAATGGTGGGAGGTTCTGCAGGATTGGTATCACTGTCCCCTCATGATCCTGGATGCCCCCTTGGTGGACGACGCCCCGACAGAGGATCAAATCGACTATATCGTTGTTCAGTTAAAAGAGATGATTCGTAGGCTTGAGGATTTTACTCACACCAAATTTGATGAGCAGAAGTTTATCAAGGCCTTGGCATTGTCGGATGAGGCGGCAGGCTACTGGGATGACATCATGGATCTCAGGGCCTCCGTTCCCTGCCCGGTTGGGGCCAGGGAAATGTGCGGCAATGTATTTCCGCTGGTTGCGTTGTTGGGAACTCAGGTTCCCGTGGATTTTTATAAAAAATTGCGGGCCGAGTTGCAATCCAAAGTGGAAATGAAGGCAGGGATGATTCCGGATGAGAAGATTCGGTTGATATACGATAATATCCCTATCTGGTACGATTTGGGACTCTTTTCCTATGTGGAGCAGTTCGGAGCGGTTTTTGTCATGGAAACCTATCTGCGCTATGTCTGGGGAGGCCGCATTGACATGACGGATCCCTATCGGGGTTATGCCAGGAAGATTCTCTCCAATGTGTGGCTGGATATGAGCATTGACACCCGGTTCAAGACTCTGGTCAATGATGTGAAAAAGCATAAGGCTGACGGTGTCGTTTTTCTATCCAACCGAAGCTGCAGACGGTACTCCATAGGGCAGTACGAATTGAGGGACATGCTTCAGAAAGAACTCGGAATACCGAGCCTTATCATCGAAGCAGACCATTCGGACCCCAGCGGCTACTCGGAGTCTCAGACAAAACTCAGAATGGATTCTTTCCTGGAGCTGATCAAGAGGCGTAAATAAAATGTTGGTTGCAGGTATCGATGCGGGTTCAAACACGGTAAAAGTTGTCCTCCTGGAGGGAAATCAGATTCTGTCCCAACGGGTCGCAAAAGCTGGCGCCAACAGCCTGACCGTGGTCAATGATTCAATCGCAAAAGCCTTGAAGGATCATGGCAAGCAGATGGAAGAACTGGTTTCCATCGTCGCCACTGGATACGGAAGAGACAACATTTCTTTTGCCACATCTCAGGCAACCGAAATTTTCTGCCACGCCGCCGGGGTTGTTCGCTCAATGCCGCAGGTAAGAACGGTGATTGACATCGGCGGCCAGGACAGCAAGGTGATCTATCTTGATGATTCGGGCCAGGTCATTGACTTTGCAATGAATGACAAATGCGCCGCCGGCACGGGGCGGTTTATCGAGATGTTGGCCATGGCTTTGGAGACCCCGCTCGACCAAATGGGCCCTCTTTCCATCAAGGCCCAGGGGGAGATCAAGATCAGTAACACCTGCACCGTATTTGCGGAGTCCGAGGTGATTTCATACCTGGCAAAGGGTATTCCCAGGGAAGAAATCATCTCGGGAGTTCACCACTCCATCGTTACCAGAATCCTGGCGATGACCCGGCTACGGAAAATGCACGGCGAAATCTGTTTTACTGGAGGTGTCGCCAAGAATATCGGCGTTGTGCGATGGCTGGAAAAAGAGCTGGGGCGGCCTCTTAGCATTCCCGCGGAGCCTCAGCTCACGGGCGCTTTGGGAGCCGCCATGATTGCCCTGGAAAGGACCGCCAAAAGCGACTGAAGAGCCTCGATGAACGACAAGATGAAGGTGGAATGGAATTGAAGAGAGTTTAAAGCTCCTCTCGCCTAAAACGATCGAATCTTTCCATTTTTTCCGGGCTTAATTTTGCCGTCCATATTGCCGCTTCTCGTTTCCGCTCCCCGTTGCCGCTTCAGGATGCCGTTTGGCAGGATGGTGGTCCTACCCGGTATTCTTGCACGCATTGCTGGGATTTCGGCTTCGGCCCATTCCCTTGTTGGCTCATGTTTATCCCGATGATCCGTTCCGGCTAAGATGAGAAGAGGCTATGTCGAAGAGGTCCGAAGGCCCGGAAGGTCGAAATCCCAGCCCCTGCGCGGCACTTGCGGCCGAGCTTGGCAGGTACGCTTCAGACCCCCATGGATGGGTGCTCTATGCATTCCCCTGGGGAGAGCCGGGTTCGGAGCTTTCTTCTTATCCGGGGCCGGACAAGTGGCAGGAGGACATTCTCAAGGATATTGGCCGCAGGCTTTCCCGGGATTCTCGGGAGGGGGTGTCTGAGGGAGCGATCATCCGAGAAGCGACCGCCTCAGGACACGGCATCGGTAAATCAACCCTTGTGGCATGGCTTATTCTTTGGGCGGTCTCGACGTTTGAAGATACCAGGGGAGTCGTTACGGCCAATACTGAAAAACAGCTGCTAACCAAAACGTGGCCGGAATTGGCCAAATGGTTCAATCTGTGCTGGTTCGCCCGCGGTGTGCCGGCCGCCAGGCGTGGCCTGTTCGAAATTAGCGCCTCGGCCATCCAATCTTCAGACCAGAAGCATCAGAAGACTTGGCGCATCGATCAGGTTCCGTGGAACGAAAGGAATACCGAAGCATTTGCTGGTCTTCACAACAAAGGAAAACGCATACTGCTTGTTTTCGATGAGGCGAGCGCCATTCCTGACGTGATCTGGGAGGTAAGCGAGGGAGCGCTCACCGACGAGGGGACTGAAATTATCTGGTGTGTATTTGGCAATCCCACGCGAAACAGGGGCAGGTTCAAGGATTGTTTTGCCGGTCAGCATGCCGGGCGCTGGGTCTCCCGCCAGATAGATTCGAGAACATGCGCGATTACCAACAAGGAACAAATCCAACAGTGGGTGGAGGACTACGGAGAAGACTCCGATTTTTTGAAGGTTCGCGTAAGGGGCGTATTTCCTTCCCTGTCGGCCAGGCAGTTCATTTCCGTTACGGATGTTGACGCGGCTTTTGGTCGACATTTGCGGAGGGACCAGTATGATTTCGCTCCCAAGATACTTTCTGTTGACCCTGCGTGGGAGGGTGACGACGAACTGGTGATAGGTCTGCGGCAGGGACTGGCGTTTACTATCTTGAGGACTATCCCCAAAAACGACAACGACATAGATATCGCCAATATTATCGCCAGGCTGGAAGACGATGAAAAGGCTGACGCCGTATTTATCGATGCCGGCTACGGGACTGGAATCGTTTCTGCCGGAAGGACCTTCGGAAGAACGTGGCAACTTGTATGGTTTGCCGGGGCTTCCGTGGACCCCGGGTGTGCGAACAAACGCGCCGAGATGTGGAAGCTCATGCGTGATTGGCTGAAAGCCGGGGGCGCCATCCCGAAGGATTCGGTCCTCTACAATGATCTGATCGGGCCTGAAACCGTCGCGCGAGTCGACGGCAAGATCCAGATCGAGCCGAAGGACGCAATGAAAAAGCGAGGCTTGAGATCGCCAAACCGGGCCGATTGCCTTGCCATCAGTTTTGCATACCCGGTAAGCGCCAGGCGCTCCCAACCTCCCCGGGCCGCATTCGCCCTGACAGAGTATGATCCCCTTGAACGAGACTGACGAACCTGGATCCTTGACAACGAACAGTCGAAGTGGAAGAAGCTAACTGTTCGTCCCACGCCCAAGAGTCTCCCGGGAAAGGCTCCCATTAACCATCTCCCGTACTTTGCCACAGTCTGTCTGGTTGACAGAACCATCTCCGCCCACCATTATTAATTATCCGTCTCAATTGTGGAGCGGCGCGGCAGGAAACAGTTGCGCAATTGAACCCGAAACGGTAGGTGGCTGATCGCGCGGAAACGATAGTAAAGCTTTGGGCATTCGGGGTGCAATTCGCAACAGGGGATTTGCGAACATGTCTGAATTTGTGGAGTCGTTCAGAAGACTTGCCCTCCCTTACTGGAATTCGCAGGATAAGTGGAAGGCGCGGGTATTGCTTTGCGCGGTAGTGGCGATGAACCTGGGGATGGTGTATGTCCTGGTGGAGATAAATTTATGGATCAAACAGTTCTACGATGTTCTCCAAACCGGCGATAAGGCGAGGTTTCTTCCCGAAATTTTCCGATTTGGTCTGCTGGCCGGCGCATATGTGGCACAGGCCACCTATGGGCTCTATCTCGGTCAGATGCTGCAGATCCGCTGGAGAAACTGGCTTACGAACAAGTACCTGAATGAATGGCTCGACCACACAACCTATTATCGAATGAATTTCGACGGCGCGGCAACCGACAACCCCGATCAGCGAATAAGCGAAGACATCGATAAATATACCGAACTGGCGATCAAACTTGGAACGAAACTCTTGACTTCGGCAGCCTCGCTTATATCCTTTCTTGGCATTCTGTGGGTACTGTCGGGCCCGCTCGCCCTTCCCCTCTTCGGTCACACAACCCTCAGGCTCCCCGGATACATGGTTTGGACCGCGCTGATCTATTCCGTTTTCGGCACCTGGCTGACCATCTGGGCAGGAAATCCGCTTGTTCGCCTAAATTTCGATCAACAGAGGTTTGAGGCCGATTTCCGTTTCAGTATGGTCAGAGTCCGGGAAAACAGCGAGCCGATAGCGTTGTATAGCGGCGAGGAGCAGGAACTGAGGCACCTAAAGTATCGCTTCAAAAACGTGCTGGACAATTTCTGGAAAATCATGCTGCGGCAAAAACGGCTCTCCTGGGTGACGAATTCCTACAGGCTGGCGGCAATCATCTTTCCATTACTGATGGCAGCCCCCGGTTTTTTTTCCGGTCAAATACGCCTGGGAGGACTCATGCAGACTGTGGATGCATTCGCGGCGGTCCAGGGGGCTCTTTCATACCTGGTCGGCAGCTATACGACAATTGCCAAGTGGCAAGCCGTGATTAACCGCCTGGTAGGCTTTTCCAAAACGATTGACAGGCTGGAAAATTCCCAACTCCCACCGGACACAAAACGCCTTCCCACTCCGGGAAAAGCGATAAGGGTTGATTCCGTTAGCGTTTTTCTCCCGAATGGCCGCCTCCTGATTCGCGACCTGAATCTGAACATTAAACCGGGAACCCGTCTCCTTATTACAGGGCCCTCCGGTTGCGGCAAAAGCTCCTTGATCAGGGTACTGGCTGGTATTTGGCCTTTTTGGAAGGGCAAGATAATCACACCCAAATTTTCCATGCAACTGTTTTTACCTCAAAAACCCTACCTCCCGCCGGGCACTCTCAGCAACGCTCTGTCTTACCCGCATTCGAACGGATATAGGCAGGAGGATTTCGAGCGAGTGCTCGAACAATGCCGACTCGGTCACCTTGGCTCATCTTTGCAACACGTGGAAGACTGGTCGCATGCGCTCTCACCAGGGGAACAACAGCGGTTGGCGTTCTCAAAGATCCTTCTCGCCAAACCGGACTTCATCTTCCTCGACGAAACCACGGCCTCGGTAGACGAAGAAACCGAAGGCGCCCTGTATGAACTTCTCCGAAAGTACTTGCCAAACTCAGGGGTGGTAAGCGTGGGACACAGAGGAACGCTGCTGGCATTCCACTCCGAGAGGCTGGTGTTTGACGGTCCCGCCTGGGAGATAGGGCAGCTTCGCGACCGCGCTTCTTCACACCCCATAGAACTGGCTGGTTAATTTCCACCATTTTTGAAACTCTCAAGCTACAGTCCATTGTCGCCCAAAGTGTTCATTTGGCCCGAAAAGAACCATCGACCATCTCGTTCATTACCTAAAAACCAGTTATGGCCAACAAGGGAGCTGAACGGAACGAGGTTTGCTTCAGCTTCATAAACCAGATTGGTTTCGCTCTCTGAAAAAGTGGGTGGGCGCACTGTTGTTAGAAACCTAGCAGGCCGGAAGGAAAAGGCTTCACTCAGGTTTGGCCGCATTCGCCTGCGGGACCGCGCCTCGCAGTTGTTTGGCCTTGAAAAGCAAGAAAGGAGATTCTCTAATGATAGCCGCGTTAATTTTTGCCGGAAGCGGGCCCATGCTTGTCCTTACCACCTTTGACTCACTCGATTCACCAGGGTTCGCTCAGAGGCTTGAAGCCAGAGGCATATCCAAATTCATTGCTCACAAGGTCCCGATCGATCTTGTGCAGAAGCGTTACGGCGTACGTTTCTCAACAATCCTGGGTGATCTTTCCCAAACAGATGACCTGCGGATCATGGACATCGACGGCCATCACGTATTCAGCAGTTTTTCTTTCGATGAAATGGGGCCACCGGTTTATTCGAAGCCCGGCGGTGCGGATAACGTCGTCGAGGGTGAACTGGTGTGGGGAAAAATGGATGAATACGGAAAACTGCTTGAGTCATCGTATCTTCCCATGGTCGGTTCGCAAATCGTGCCCCCAATTTCGTTTGCATCCAAAGGGTCATCGACGCTGATCCACTTCAAAATCAATGCGGACGGGGCTATTTTCAAAGGTTCTCCACAAGAACTTGACGGCCGCAAACTTGTGCTGTACGCCTCATCCTCTCCAGCACTGGGAAGGACCGATACGATCGTGCCGGCCCGCACATGGCGGTTCGATCAAAGAGGAGGCTGGAAGTGTGAATAGTGGGCGGGAACGTTCGAATGGTTGAGTCAAACGGACAGCGAACAAGCTAGAGGAACTTGGAGCGCCGGTGTATTTTCCGAGCAGGCAGGATGAGGTGAAGACAACGCCGAGCTTCTGAAAATCATCTTGCGCGCCGCCCCTGTGATGCAAGACCGCCGCACCGGGGCGGTAACAATTCAATGAACGCTCCCTCCCGATATGGTGGGCAAACGTTGCTACTCCGCGGGCAGCTCCTCGCGCAGCCAGTCAAACTGGTCCCATTGCCAGGCTCTTCACCACGGGAGTACCTTTCATCAGGCCTTCCATGGATAGGAACGAGTGCAGGGTTGATGCCTGACCGATTCCATTCTTTCGGCAAACAACCGCCTGCCAGAAGAGTGGGAGGCACCGGGCGTCGATGCCGCCAACGACCACCGAAGTGGAAACCGCACACCACTAGGCATGTATCCTGAGATGACATTCTCGCATCCGGAAGACCGAAAACCGCCACTTCTTTCAACGCGTACTCGGCACCTAAGCCCGTGAAGCTCTACGGTATCGCCGATAAAATCCGGGGTGGGACATCGAGCGGCCACGGCAAGGGCTTTCATTCTGCACATCGAAGTTTGCTCGCCTAAAGCGAAACTGTCTCGCAGCTTAGCTCCCCTGCAGACCGGCCCCAGAACGACTAATTCAAACTCGACGGTTTGGAACGGCCTCTGAGATGGACCGCTGTAATGACTGGCGCCCTCGGACCGGAGCCCATGGCACTCATCGGCTTCAGGCAGCAATCTGCGAAGTGCAGGGCTTTCCTTGAGGCATGATCCCACTATCAGCACTTCATAATCGCCTGATGGGATTGACGCCAAATTGGAATCCAAAGCGGGGTAACCAGCAAGGTCCAGATTTAACAAAGCCATTTTCAACTCCTCAATCCAGTTTCTCATACGTCAGTTGGGGTGCGCCCGCTTTGACGCTCATACACCACTTGAGACCGTCGGAGAGCTCCTTATCCGCATGAGCGATAAAACCGTCGATTTCTTTTTTGGACGTTGGCTCAAAGATCATTCTAAAGAGTTCCAGGAACTTCTCTGCCGGCAGGTACTTGCGAAAAGCGGCTATTCTTTCCTGGTCCCATGTTATGTTTTCGTGCAACCTGATTCTAACCTTGTACCCCCCTCCGATCAAACAGGCTGACTTCTGACCGCTTTTGAACGGGGCGCTCTCAGCCAGAAGCAGGTTAATACTGCGAAGCCTCGCCGTTTTGTCATCGATTTCACGTTTCAGGGCGGCACCTTCACGGATCAAAGATTCAAGGATTTGAAAACTTGGAGCGTGACAACCACCTTCTTCAAGGCCCGTGCTTGCCTGACTATCTCGTTCTTTGCACCCGGCGGGCGAGTGAGAAGTCAGCCTGAAAGAGTCCAGATAATGCATCACCTTTTCTCCTTTTTCCCCATAGCAACAATCAAAACCTGCCGTATTGAAAGAGTCGGAATGTTCTCAGCGCGGAGTGTACTTCATGTTCTGAAGCATTGTCAATGCAAATTATGATGTGTTTGGAGAATTCCCAATACCCGTCCCTATCACCAGGCAACCGGCTAGAGTTCTCCGCAGCGCCAGATAACCAACCCCAAAAACCTCGCAGTGTCGGGACTTATGCGCCATGGCTCATAGACCGCCCGGTTGTCGCTGACCAAAAAAAAGCCTTCCGGAGAAACCCGCAACCTCTTGATGTACAGGAGTCCATCGATATTTACAGCCATGATCTTACCATCCAACGGTTCTATTTTTGAAGTGTCGAACAGTACCAGGTCTCCATCTACCAGGGTTGGAAACATAGAATCGCCGCTTATTCGAGCAAGGCGCATGTCGGAGATGTGTCCTTTTCGTAACAGCCAGTCGGTGCGAAAGGACCAGACATCATCGCTTAGCTCGTCGTCGACCAATTGTCCAGTGCCGCCGCCAAGAACCGATTTTACCTTTTTGACACAAGAAAAGTCGGACGGTCGCAGAGGCGGCCGCTTCGGTTCCTGGTCGATGGAAACGGGTTCGTCTGCTTTGACGGGACCATCGCCCGTTAGCAACCATGCCTGTCTGACGCCGATTTCCCTCTCGACAATTCGGGCCATATCGGGCTGAATTCGCGTGGTGCCGGCCTCAATATGACTGATAACACTCGGGTGCACGCCAAGCATCTTTGCGAACATTACCTGACTGAGTTTTGTAAGCCCTTTGGCCTCGGCGGCAATTTCGCGGGCCTGTTTCATCCTTTGCGAATAAGGAGATTTTTCCCCCACTCGCATCGCTTTCTGAATTGACAGTACGTCATTATGTGATGTATGCTCTGCCACTGAAAGTCACCCTCCCTGCTCTTCGGCTGAAAGATGAAGGTCTCAATTCATTAAATGCCACTCACGCAGTTCTGAGGGGAGTTATAAAAGGTATCGGTTAACTTTGCAACAAAATTCGAAGTGTTTTAACTAAAATTTGTCGGATTCTGAATGAACAAATTTACCCTTTGTGCGGATTTCCAACCAGACGATGCTAGAGAGCTTTTCGGCCGGTACGCAGTGAGCCAGAAGTCGCCAAAGCGGAGCTAGGTGCAGCAATTTATGCACAGACCAGGGTGCAAAATCAGCCCAAAACACATTGAGATGGAGGACAAGCGATGGACGGAAGCGATCTGCTAATAGGGTGGAGACAAATTGCGCAGTTCCTGGGAGTCTCTGAGCGGTCGATACGTGGATACAGGGGACCGCTTCTAAACGGAGGCCATATTTTCTACAGGCGAAAAAGATTCGGAAAAAGAAGCGTTTGCGCTTGGTCGGGCGATTTGCGGGAATGGTCGAAGAGACGAACGTAAGCCCGAAGGTTCCGAAATGGCTCCGATAGAGAAAAGAATTTCAGGGTTGAAAAGCAAAATCCGGAGGAACGCTGCGATGGAAAATCTCCAAGGGTTGACGGGACAACGCAGCTCGCAATCGGCTGGACCAGGAGGGGACGGCGAAAATGAAGACATTGGGAAGCTGCTGCGGGAACATCGAGAGCAGACCTCAAAAGGAAATACCGACGAAACGCCGATAACAGACCAGATGCTCAATGACCCTGAGAATGGAGAATTCTGGCGGCGAATGCAGGCAGCCAGAAAACGAGTTAGAAACCGTCTTCACGCAAAGATGGAAAATACCCGGAAAGGCTGAAGGGCCAGCATTCCTTCCAAGGCTTTCCATGTTGGGCCGAGTTTACGGGCAGGTTTTCTCAATTCGCGCACATCAACGACGTGGACCAGCTATGACCTGCCCAAGTCTGAATCGATTTTCTACTGAAAGCAGCAGAACGTCAAGATCATGGACCCGAGCGTTTGAAATTTTGGCTATGCTTTCAATTTGGCATCAGGCAACATCAATTCCGGCGAATTGGCCACCTGAATAGCTTTGAGGACCACAGTGCTCACATGCGCGCTGTTTCCTCAATCTGAAGTCCTGAAGAGGGCCGGGGAATGAACTCTTGACGCCAGGGTATCCGCTTGTTAAATCTTTCCGTCAGGGGACCCCGGACATGACGCTCACCCTTCGGCTGGGCTGGTATTCACGAGAAAGGAAGCAAAAATGAAGCTCAAACTTCTGGTTGCATCCATCCTGCTTCTCTGCACGGCTCTGCCCTCGCAAGCGGCGTCGGTGCGCCTGGCGTGGAATCGCAGTCCAGGCCGTTCGGTCGCCGGCTACAGGGTCCACTACGGGCTAAAACCCGGTAAATATTCACACGTGCTCCAGGTTAAAGGAAGGCGCGCCACACAGGTCGTCATCAAAGACCTGAAAGAGGGAAAGACCTACTTTTTTGCGGTTACGGCCTACAATAAGAAGGGGGAAGAATCCGCCCTCAGCCCGGAAATAAGCGGCAAGCCCGATGGGAAAACCCCAAAGAATCAGAATCGAACGGCTCCGGTTACTTTACCGCAATCCCACGAACCGTCGCCCGCTAAAATACCCCCCAAAACCCTGCCGACCGGGCCGGATGGTAAAATACCCCCCTCCCGGCAGACAGATAAAGCGGCAACCAAACTCGGGCCCCGATGATTCTGTCGATCAATCCCGCCAAACGGCCACACACGGAGCTAAAGACCGGTATGATAGAGATAAAGTGCGATGGCTGCAACGGTAAGACACCAATAGCCGAAATACTTCCACCTGCCCGCCTCGAGCCAGTTGGACAGCCATCTTAGCGCCAGCAGACCCGCCAGGAAGCTGACAACCATTCCGAAAATACTGGGGATGAAAAGGTCAAAGAGGCCCGGAGCTCCGCGGGACACAGCACTGTGAGCTTCAAGCAGCCGATACACCTCTTTTACGATTATCGGAGGGGTAAGCACAACAACAAGTGCAAAGCTGAATTCTTCGACTTCCTTTCTAGTAACGCCGGTTAGCAGGCCCGTTGAAATAGTGGCGCCCGAGCGGGAAAACCCCCTGAAGGGGAGGCAGAGCGCCTGAACGGCCCCAATCCACGCCGACTCCCTCAAGCTTACGTCCCTCGGCACCCGTCGGCCATTTTCCCGCCGGTCCGAAAAGATTATCAAAATGCCCACGACCAATAGGGAGGTCCCGATGAGACCCAGATTTCCGAATATCATCTCCACTTGCGCATGAGGCGTCCCCCGCAGGAAAATCTTCTCGATAATTTCTTTCAGAACAAAACCAATAGCCACAGTCAGACACGTGGCCACCAAAACGAGCAAGGCAGCGCTGCGGAAAGTCTCTTTGGATTTAAAATAGCTCTCTTTCCAAGCTCGGCGGAAGTATAGAATGACGGCAAACATTGTCCCGGTGTGAAGCATGACGAGCAATAGAGTCATGGCAGGGGTAACCGGATCAATGCCCATGAGTTTTTCGGCGATTATCACGTGGGCCGAACTCGATACGGGCAAGAGTTCGCATGCCCCCTGAAGGATCGCCAGTATTATTATTTTAAAATACATCATCGAAAGTCAGCTCCCAGCGGCGGTTAGACAGCAAATATCAAACAATGGCTAAGGACCTGAAAAATAGAGCATTCGAGGGCACGTTGGCAAGAAAATATCGCCGGCAGGTGAGGTCGCCCCTTGTCTTTCATTCTCGCGAGCGAGATTTCCGCGTTTGTGACAGGTCTGCAACCCGAGCGTTAGGGGGCTGGCTGTGCGTGCACAGATTAGTTTAAGCCTGTGGCGGCAGCGCTATTTTTTCCCATGGCGACCGCTGACCACGGCCACGCCGTTTTCATGACAGCTTTCAAAAAGGACAACTTATTTGGGTGTTTCAACCTCCGGCACACCCCTCGCTTCTATCTGTGACGGGTCTCTTACGATGATCTCGGGGCGACCGCGATAGACCTTTATCCTTCCAGTCACACAAACCTTCTTTCCGCTATACAGGGATTCAGGAGGTTTTTCGAATTTGTTCCTGTCCTCCCCCCAGATCACCACGGTGAAGACCCGATCCGAGGAAACACCGGCCAGGTTCAACAAAGTGGGCTGCCCTTTGGCCTTAGCAGCGTAAAAGGCCCGGACAACCTTGCCGCAAACAGTCTCCTGGCTGCCTGTGAACTTCGCCGCTTCTTCCGGAGTGATCGTCCCGGCATGTGCCGGGGCAAACAACCCCAGCAGGGCAAAGATAACCGCGGCCGTGATAATCTTGTTCATCAGCGATCTCCCCCGGCAGTCTACCTGCATGACATGGCGCAGTAGTCCAGTTGCCATTCAGCAAGCCTTTTGCGGCAATTGAGAAGGTTCATATTTTCTAACCAGCCCAGGCTCGGCGCCACAAGGAACGGGCCGTTCTCAAGACCGGCCTTGTTATAGGTGAAGGGTTTGCCTTCCAAATCCGTCATTACCCCTCCAGCCTCCATAACTATTAACTGGCCGGCGGCCGTTTCCCACTCGCGTGTAGCATCCAACTGAGGATAGAAATCGGCCTCCCCTTCGGCTATCGAGCAGAATTTGAGAGCACTCTCCCTGCCAACGGTCGCACTGCTGGGCAGAAAATCGATAAGCAACACGGTATCCGGCGATATACGGGATCGGTTGACCACAACACGCGTAGGCGCCCCGATGGCCGGAACGTTCACTTGCAGCCGCTCCCTTTTACCGTCATGCAATTTCCAACAACCCTCCCCTTTGGCCGCAAGATACAGGGTCTGCCGGACTGGAGCGTAAACTACTCCCCAAACAGGCATATCCCGTTCTACCAAAGCAATATTGACTGTGAACTCGCCACTGTCCAACATGCCTTCGCCGGCGCCATCCAGTGGGTCGACAAGCCAAAATCGGGACAAATCCACTCCGGGCGAGCGGGCCGCATCTCTATCTTCTTTCGAGATCACGGGGATGTCCTGACAGCAGGACTGGAGCCCCCGGGAGATAATACGGTGAGCCCTGCCCGATGCGAGTTCCAATAATGAGAGGATTTCTTTTCCAGCGCTCAAGGCCTCTTCACAGACGTCGAGGACGCCCCTTCCCGCTTCCACCACAAGATCACGCACAAAATCGAGGTCCATCACTTCCCCCAGGCACGATAGGATTTTTCAGTAGTATATTCGATCGCCCCGATGCGGGCAATTTAACTTTTAGCGCTGATGTTTTCCCGGACCTTGCTGTCGCTTACCAGATTCACCCCATTAAAACAGCCGTACAGATGACTCGATCATGGCGTAATTCGTCGATAAATGGCTGGATTTCGGCTGGATTTTATTTTCGGCAATCAGTGGCACACACTGTATAACTATGTGTATTCATTATTTTAATAGGGTTAAACATCTACCTGGTATTAAAGTTGCTTTTCTTATGAAAGCGAAAACCAACTCTTTCCTCCTCGAAGCCGACCGGTCTGCCCCACTGGTTGGCTTCTGTTTTTTCCGCGTGCGCGAGAAAAATTCCGAATAGCGCACGAAGGAAGCGTGAAACCTTCCTTTTCGGATTACATCCGACCGCCGCGTTCTTTTTGTTTTCTTTGGACCTTGCAGGATATGCCCAGACCTTGAAGAGAATTCGGGAAATCACGGGTAGAGACCGAATCCCGCCCACGGTGACAACCGGCACAGAGACCTTCTCCTCGAAAAGACCGGCAAGTTGGGCAAGATATGCTTCGTCTTCCTCCCGCACCATATGAGTCCGAGACGGGACCATGCCCCCCGGCTGACGCCCTGCTCCCGGCGCTAACTTCGATGCAGTCGATCCCGTCGTCAACCAACCGGCGCGCCACGTCGACACATTCCCCGGTCGTAAGGCCCCCTTCGAAGCAGTCGTTTCCGCTGAGTTTGACGAGAACCGGGTAGTCTCTCCCCACAGCCCCTTTGACCGATTCCATAACTTCGCCAAGGAAGCGGTAGCGCCCGGTAATGTCTCCGCCATACGCATCGGACCTGCGGTTGGAGGCCCCTGAAAGAAACTGATTGATGCTCCCATGGAAAGACGACCATAGAAACTCATGGCCAGGACGGTCACGAAGCCTCTTTTGTCAGCCACTCCCGACCAGGTGGCGCTGCGGATGGACCGGTTGTCAAGTTCGATAGACTTAATGGAGGTTTTTTCAAAAAGACTGGACATAAGCTCAGGGTACCTCTCCGATCACCTTGCCGGTGCAGGAAGATTCGTAGCCGGGCAAAGCGGAGAGTTCGTCGCGGAGCGAGCGCATCTGAAGTACGTCGAGCAGGACCTTGACGGCGGGAAGCTCCATAAAATCGGAAGGGATCACCAGATCGCAACGCACGGCCTCCATGGGAACAAAGTCCAAACCGTAGGCGACGGCTACCGCCCGAAGCCCCGGGGCGGCGTCGGCCATGCAGAAGGCAACCATCTGGGCGCACAGGTTGTGGCTGGGAAGGAGCCTGTCGTATCCATCGATCGCATCGCCCGAAATCCCGGCCTGCGCCAAACGTTCATCGAGGAGGGTGCGCAGGGCGGCGCCGGGTTCGCGGTTAACGAATCTGGTGCCTTCTGTTGCAAGGTCTGCCACCGAACGTATCCGGCGTGGATTTCCGGCCGCAACCATGAGACCTTCCTCGAAAGACGAGAAAGCGACCACGGTGGCTTTGGCGCCGGGAAGCATCTTGCGAGCGAAGCACAGGTTGGATTCGACCGAAGGCACGTTGTGGAGGTGCGTTCCTGCGATATGGGCGTAACCCGAGGCAACTCTTTCCAGGGCGAGGCGACTCGAAGCGAATCGGCACTGGACGACCACGTCCGCCGACCGCACGGATGCGCGAGCAGCCAGGATGGCAAAGGCCGGATCGCAGCCAAGCAACAAAATCTTCCGGTCGATTCGCCCCCCCTGAAGGAGCTGCACATGGCCGCTATCGGGCGAGAGCAGGCCGTCCGCAGCCTGAAAGCCATCCCTTAAAAGCCACTTTCCGTCCAGCGGGTAGGCAAAGAGCCGATCCCGAACGCAGGCCACCGAAACCCTGGTATTGGAGGCTTCAGCTTTTTCAACCAACGTTATGGGTTTTTCGTCTTCCGAGTCATCGAGGGAAAATAGAGTTTCGACCTTACAGCCCAGTTCTCTTGCAATTTTGAGCGCAAGAGCAGTGTTGGGCACATACCGCCCGGTCTCCATGTCATAGACGGCCTGGCGCTTTACGCCCACTCTCGCGGCCAGTTCGCTCTGAGAAAGCCCACTTGCCTTGCGAACCGACCTGAGATTACAAACAACCTGCTCCTTTTCGGTCTTCATGGTATGTCCTCCGCAGCATTTTCCCCGGTCTCCGGGACAGGAACGGCCGTAAAGCTTATGACGAAAAGCTTATAATTACCACTATACACCTTGACATCCACTGCGAGAAGCCAAAGAATTCAGGGCTCCCGGCATTCCTGGCTTCTGCCTGCCTTTTCGATAAATCAGCTCAGAGAAAAGAAACGATAGGAAGCTCAGCGTGCGAACGTGTTCGAAGGGAGGTAGTGGACGTAGTAGTGGACGTAAAAGAAGGTAAACAGGCCGTTTGCGGGCCGTTACAACCGCCTGCCGCCACGGTAGAGGATCGCGCCGACAGGCGGTGGTTCGAGTCCCCGGGCGAAGATGGCGCCGGGGCCTCTCGGTCGAACGCTCATGCGACCATAAGAACCTCGATGGTCTCCAGCCCTTTTACATATCTCGGTCCGCTGAAATAGTCCTGGAGGGAAATAAGTTCGAGGCCACCAGACCCAAGCGGCTTTCCATCCCTTTCAATCAGGACCATCACGCCGCCGCCTATTGGAGTGTTGAATATCTCCTGCCAGGAAAAGACGGCCTTATAGCCATCGGAGGCCGAAGCCACGATGAACATCTTTTTCGTATCGTTGTGATCTTCCTTGATGACCGAGGCCTTTCCGATCACGTTTTCCAGGAGCACTCCCCGGCAGCTCTCGATTCTTCCCACGGGAGTCCCCTCTCCGCAATTTACCGCTATGTCGCCTGCCTCCTCCGTTTCCATCCCGACAAGCTCTTCGAGGGAAAGGACAAGAGGCTCCTTGACTCTGCCGGTTACCCGCAGAGCCCCGGCAAAGGGGATGGCGCCGGCCTGTCCGGATTCCGGCGCGTTGCCCGCAAATCCCTTGGAATCACCGTCTTGTATGCTCTTCATCACGGTTTTCATACAAATCTCCTCTGTCTACCTGGAGAGCCGAAAACTCACCGGCAGTTCGACCCAGACCGCCACCGGTTTTCCCCTGTAGCGGCCGGGTTTGAATCTCCACTCGCCTATAGCTTCCAGCGCGCATCGATTGAAAACCCCCTGAGGCTGCGCGGCGACGACTGAAGCCCTGGCGACCCTTCCATCCGGCCCCACCAAAAATCTGAGCACCACTTTGCCCGAAATACCCATTTGTCTGGCGAAATCGGGAAATTGCGGTTCCACTTTTTTAATCGGAACAGGCGGTATGTCAACCTGATTTAAGCCGAGTCCTCCCGATCCGGTTCCAGTTCCCGAACCTCCCCGACCTCCTCCGCCGCCTGAGCCTGGAAGCGAGCCAGCGCCGACTCCACGGCCTTTGGAACCTTGCCCTGTGCCGGAAGCGGCCGCAACCGGGGCCGACGGCCCACCCGCAGGAGGAAATGCAGGCCTATCGGGCGGATCACCGCGCACCACATCCCGGTGAGGCGCCGGTTTGGAAAAAAGTTCAGCAGAAGGTTCGGCAGTCCTTTCGACCTTCTCCTTCGGGCGGCGGAAAGGACGAGGCTTTCGGATCGATATATGCTCGGCCGGTTTTACGGAGTGCGTAAATACAATCCGCGGCACCGTTTGCGGTTTCTTTGGCGCCTCCGCCGGACTCTTTGGCGGGTTCGGAGAAGCGAGTTTTCCCTCGGCCCCGGACACACCGGCCCCTGGTGACCCGGGGGCGCCAGGAGAACCTCCCAAGCCTTTGCCCGCACCTGGCAGGCTTACCAGGCTAACCGTTACAAAAGGCTGTTGGGATACGGACGGGACGGCCAAAAGAAAACCCAGAAGCAAAATCAGGGCAGGTATGGCGACGTGAAGACAAATGGCTAGCACCAGTCCCACAGCGGTTTCACGACGACACGCCTGAGAGGCCCGAAATCCTCCGAACACCCATTCGGAAATCTCGATGTCCTCCACCGGGTTCGATTCCCCGGGCAGGCCTTCCTCAAAAGAGCCCGGAAAAGCCAGGGCCACATCATCCCAGCACACGGCAGCTTCCCCCGATCATCCGGAGGCTGCGACCCCGCAAGCATACCGCAGACCCCATACAGGCGAAATTGAGGAGCGAGCTCCGAATCAATTCAGTCCCGGGTTCTATTCCACCAAATAACCGCCCAGCGTTCGATCCGCGCATAAGGCAATTTCCACCTTCCGCCATCCAGGACAAGGCAACCCCGCAGGTAGCTCCGGAGCTTATACTCTTCTACAGGGGACATTTCGTAAATCATCCAGCGCATCGAATCGAGGGCCTCCTCAAGGCTGGCGTAAGTTTCGTCCTTGGGGGTCACGGTAATGTTGATGTTGGCGTAAATTCCCATCTGGCGCAGCAGATTGTATACGACTATGTAATCGGCCCCGTGGGAGAACTTCCTGCTGACCGCCTCGACAATCCTGCGGTCATAAGGGCCGTCATCGACCAGGGTAGTGATGTAAACCCTCTTGAGCGCGCAGCTTTGGAGCTTGAGGACAGCCTGGCGCAGGTCCTCCACCATGAGGGACCGCGAGGCTATGGCCACATCGTGGATGCCAATGCCCAGGTCATTCCAGTCGTCCTGCCACCTGCCCTTTACGGCCCTTATATTGCAAATGTCCCGGTTGCGGCAGCGTTCTTCGAGAAGCGAGAGCATCACATCGGAAGGGTCGAGGGCGGTAATGGATTTAACCGCCGGAGCAAGGGGAACGGCCAGGGTCCCCGCCGCGCACCCGATGTCGAGCACGCTCCAGTCAGGCTCGGGTTTCATGATCCGCAGAAACTGGCCTATATAGTCGCTTTCCGTGGCATGGCGGGTAAACTCGGGCGCCCGCTTGTCCCAAAAAGCGGGATCGCGGTGCAGACTACATTTTTCGACCTGAGTACTTCGCCAAATTTCGTTCCAGTCAAGCATCGGTTTCACTTGGGATCTCCTTGTAATAGCAAAGGCCCAGGGCGCAGGGTTTGCAAAGGATAAGCCCGTTGCCGCCGACCTGTCGCATGTCCTTCACCGTTTCTCCGCACTTCTGACAGACTACGGTCTGGAGCGCTTCCCCGGGAAGGTCCCGCGGCTCTATGGCCACACTCACCCGGCGGATGCTCAAGAGCTCCTCTTCGTCCATCGCAGCCAGGGCTTCGTAAAGAGCCTGCTGTTCATCCTGGAAGCCGGCAAGGGTCCGGGCGATCAAGGCGGCTTTTTCAAAACAGCCGGTTTTTACGCTCACTCTAACGGCCCTCGAGGCGCCGGCATCCACAAAGGTCGCCGCCTGCTTGCCGTAGTCCATCATCTTGATGCTCCGCCTGCCCGGAGTCCTGCCGGTGACGGCAATGATGGCGTCGACGGGACACCGGTCGATTTCGACGAAAATCACCAAGTCCCGGCCCTCTTTTCCCCGGGGCTCCTTGATACCCAGCTCTCTTAGGCCAGCCATGGCCATTCTTACGCCTATGACCTGCCCGCCGCAGAGGTGGCCATGGAACCTTACGGCTTCACCCAGCAGGGCCTTGAAATCTTCATTCATGATCAGCCTCCTCAACGTGTTATCCGGGACCGTTTCGGGAACGGCCGCAGGCAACGGGAAACGGCCTCAAAACCCGATACGGACCCGTAGTAACGCGCACCGACGGACCGGATGCGGTGGGGCAACCGCGGCCGATCCTTACCTGGCCAAGGCCGCGGGGCTGCGGCCTTCCGCCCGCAAAAGCCTAATACTTAAACCTCATCTGCACAAAAAAGGTGCGCCCCGAGAGGGGATAGCCGTACTGGAGCTCATAATTTTCGTCCAATATGTTGTTGATGCCGCCTTCAAGCGTAACGCCCGGCGAAATCTCGTAGATTTCCTTGAAATTTACCAACGCATATCCCCCGGCAATGGCCGGCGCGTATGCCGAATCACTGTACCGGGCGCTGTTGTATTCGACCGACCCCAGCATGCTCCACTCCTTTACGGGCGTGAAGTACTGCAGGTAGGCAAAGACCTTGTTGTGTGGAAGATCGGTTATCAACGAACTGTTGTCGACATTGATGTATTGAAGATACGTGTAGTTCATGCCGCCTTTCAGGCAGGGCAATATGTGCCCGCTCAATCCCAGTTCTATGCCGTACAGGTCGACGTGGCCGACGTTGAGCTCTTCGTGGTAGAACCCCCCGGGACCCCAGGGCCCGTTAGACAACGTCACCGGGAAGCCGATTATGTAGTCATGAACGTAATCGTAGAATCCGGTGGCTTCAAAGGCCAGTTTTCCGGCGAAAAGGTCCTTGTAGCCAATCTCATAGTTCGTCGCTTTCTCAGGTTTTAGCTCCGGGTTCCCCACCAGGCCGCCGCCGCTGGAATACCTCTCCTGGAGAGTAGGGAACCTCGATTTATCTTCTATACTGGCGTGGATCGTGCCGGTATCGGTGAGTTTGTAGAAAAGCCCGACCTGGGGGTTCCAGGTGTTATGCGAAAGAAGCGGTACGGTTTGGCTATTGTAAGTGGCTTCGACCGTGGTCATCCAGTCATAGCTAACCCCTACAATCGAATAGAGCCTTTTGGTGAAGTCGATCGTATCCTCGACCCCAAAGGAAAAGGTACGATCTTCATCACGAAATTTCGGATAATAGGGGATGTACCCCCACTCCGAGTGAACGTCGTCTTTGAAATGGAACGCGGCCTTGATGAAGTTATATGGCACGAGCTTGGTCCCGGATTCCACCGATGCTCCGTACGAGTAGTCGCCATAGGCGTCTGAGAACGAATATTTGGGAGGCGACTTGATCACATCGTAGTTACCATTGGTATAGCTGTTAAGACTATTATCGTAGGTATCGTAGAAAGCGGTCGTTTTAACATAGCTTTCCCCACAGATGGCGGTGTTCGAGTTGAAGTGCACGTCCTGGAAATCCCAGGAGGGCCATCTCCAAAAGAAGGTCCTGCTGTTCGGGTCAGACCCGACGTAGGGCGGCGAACCTTTTTCCTCTTCCAGTCTCATGAAGGAAAGAGCGTATTCGTCGGTATCGTTTGGCGTAAGCCCCACTTTCGCATGTGCTATCCACTCGTTGGAATCCGAATTAACCCTTTCCCCCGCCCCCTGGAAGCCCGACAGTCCCTTCCCCCAGTACGGGGTGGACGTAAAACTATCCGCCAGATTGAAGTAATCCTGGTTCTCGTAGGAGCCCCCGCCTTCAAAGTACCACTTTCCCTGGTTGGTCCCCAAATTCGCGAAGCCGTGATAGCTGTTGCCCGAGCCATAGCCTGAGCCCCCGTTTATCTCGTATTCCTTCTGAGGCTTTATGGTGATCAGGTTGATGGCGCCCCCCATGGTGTTGGGGCCGTAGAGGACCGACGTAAAGCCCTTGGAGATGGTCATCTCCGAAAGGCCGTAGGTGGTGAATTCGGCGAGAGGCGGATAGCCGAAATACGTATCGCCTATGGGCACTCCATCCAGGAAAATCCCAATATCCCTCGGGCCAAAGCCTCGGATATTGATATACTCTTCATTCCTTTGACCGCTCGTGGACAGCGTGACGCCGGGCTCGAGGTTGGCGGCCGTTGCCACATTGTTCGCATCGAAGAGGCGCATTTGGTCGTAATAAAGTCTTTCAATCGTGGTGTTTTTGGTCTCGTCCTCTTTTCCTACAACTTCGACCTCACCCAGTGTGAATACCTGGTTTTTCTTCGCTTCGCTCTCTTTGCCTTTGGCAGACCCCGTATTGGCGCCGTTGACCTGATCCGGCTTGTTACCATCCGGAGAAAGCCCTTGCTCGTCGGCGCCCGGCGAGGCCGCCTGGTCCTGTGCACCACACACCCCGGATACTCCCGTAAAACACAACCCCACGGCCAGCGCCAGCGCGCAGGCACCCTTCACCATACCTCCCATACCGTCTCCTCCCCCTCGAGAAAAATCTCTATTCTCTCCTGCTTGATTGGAATTGGAAATCAGGCCCCCCCGATTCGAAGACGAACGCCGTAAGAACGAATACCCGCCCCTTTTGCGATGAAAAGAGCGGACCGAGCGCAACCGCCCGGTATTTCTTTTTGGCCTTGATTAAGGCAGGTAAAAGGAGTAGTTGGTATTTATTCTAACACGACATTCTGCACGTCCAGGAGGCTAATAGTGTAGTTTATAATTGTCAAGTGCTATTTAAATACTACATCAATTTTTATTCTCGCTTCTCCAGGCGGGAACCGCCGGCGGCCCAGCGCGGACCGGAAGGCCCGACCTGCGGCTGGGAAGGATTCCCATGGGGCTGGTTGAAAATCTCTATGATTTGTTTTATGCCAGGGCGCAGGGGACAAAGGTTGTCCACCTCTGCGCGGGTTTACGCTACACGGCGGTGGTGACCGAGGCGGGCGCAACGGGAATAGCCTTCACGTACACGGAAGGCGGGAGTTGCTGCCCGAGGCCTGAAAATTATCGGAACTACGAAGGCGAAAGTGCGGCGGAGCTGCTAAAATTGATCAAAAGTCCATCACCGCTTGACCGCAGCATGGCGTTGGCGCTAATAAACTCTCTTAACCATGAGACTGCGAGCGGGCTTGCCGAAGAGGACTCGGACGCCGGCTGGATGGATGGTTTGGGCATCGGCGTCGGGAGCCGCGTGGCCATGGTCGGGTTATTCCGGCCCCTCCTAAAGATTTTAAGACACAGGGGGGCGGACGTGGTAGTGATCGAGCGAAATGCGCACCACATGGGGGGCGGGGATTTCGGGTTTGGCCGGTTCCTGCACGGCGGCCAGGAAGCGCTTTTCTACGACAAGCTGTCCGATTGGGCGGAAGTGCTGATTATGACCTCCACCTCCATTCTGAACTCCACGACCGAAGAGGTGCTGAGCCACATCAGTCCCGGGGTTCAGGCGATCATGATCGGGCCGAGCACTCCGATGGTCGGCGAAGCGTTCGCAGGGCTGCCCGTCCGCGTGCTGGCCGGCACGGTGGCAGTAGACGGCGAGGCCGTATTGAGGGCTGTGCGGCACGGGGCGGGAACTCCCGTCATACACCAGTTCAGCCGGAAGGTCCTGATGCGTTTGGACAATGGGACTCGATTTCCATAAGCATTTATGGGAGGTGATCATGCAGCGAAACCGGATTGCTCGAAGTGTATTTGCGGTACTGTTGGTGTTGAGTTTTCTCGTTGGCTTTAATGTCGCGGCGCGCGCGGAGGGAAACGTGACCGTATTCGCAGCCGCCTCGCTCACGAACTGTTTGAACGATATCGGCAGACTATTTGCCCAAAAGACCAAGAGCACCTTCACGCCTTCCTACCTCTCCTCTTCGACCCTGGCCAAACAGATCGAAAACGGAGCGCCCGTCAACGTTTTCATATCCGCGGATGAAAAGTGGATGGATTACCTGGCGGATAAAAAACTGATAGATCCGGCCACCCGCAGCAAGCTGCTGGGCAACCGGCTGGTGTTGATCGCCCCGGGGAACAGCAAGATCAAAAAGGCCGAGATCACCAAGGGTTTTGATCTGGCAGGGCTCCTGGCGGGCGGAAGGCTCTCGGTGGGCGACCCGGCGCATGTGCCCGCGGGAATCTACGCCAAGCAGGCCCTGGAGACTCTGGGGGCCTGGAAGAGCGTGGAAGGCAGCCTGGCGCGTGCCTCCGACGTCCGGTCGGCGCTTGTTTTGGTCGAACGCGGCGAGGCGCCCCTGGGGATCGTTTACGCCACGGATGCCGCCATCTCCAAAAATGTCAAGGTGGTGGGAGTATTTCCGGAGAGCAGCCATCCGCCGATTGTCTACCCGGCGGCGCTGGTTGCCGGACATGATACCCCTGTGGCCAAAAGTTTCCTCAAATTTCTCAAGACGCGTAAAGCGCGCGGGATTTTTGAAAAGTACGGCTTCAGCATTAAATGAGCTGGTTTGGGCTTACCCCGGTAGAAAGCGAAGCATTAAGACTCAGCCTTTGGGTCTCCGGGTGGGCTGTGGCCGTGAGCCTGCCGTTCGGCGTGCTGGCGGCCTGGGTCCTTGCGCGGCTCAAATTTCCCGGAAAATCCGCACTCGACGGCCTGATCCACCTGCCGCTGGTCCTGCCGCCGGTGGTGGTGGGCTACCTGCTGCTCGTGCTGCTCGGAAGCAGGGGGATGCTTGGCGCCTGGCTTCACAGGGTGTTTGGGATCACATTCATCTTCACCTGGAAAGGGGCGGCGCTGGCGTCCGCGGTGATGGCTTTTCCGCTGCTGGTGCGCGCCGTCCGGCTTTCGATCGAAAATGTGGACCGGGGTCTGGAGGCCGCAGCCCGAACGCTTGGCGCCGGACCTCTCAGGGTCTTTTTCACCGTAACGCTGCCCCTTATGGTCCCCGGTGTGATAGCGGGGGCCATTTTGGCCTTCGCCCGCAGCCTTGGCGAATTCGGGGCGACCATCACCTTTGTCTCCAATATCCAGGGGGAGACTCAGACCCTTCCCCTGGCTCTCTACACACTTACCCAGGTCCCCGGCGGTGAATGGGCGGCGATGCGGTTGTGCGGAATCGCCATAGTCCTGGGACTGGCCGCCCTGGTGGCGTCCGAGATTCTGGCCAGGCGCTATGCGGCCCGCCTGGAAGGCTAAAGGGTTCATTTCGTGCTAGATGTAAGCCTCAGAAGGAAGCAGGGCAATTTCACCGTGGATGCCATATTCCGGTCGGAGGCGGCGGGGGTGACGGCGCTGTTCGGCCAATCCGGCGCGGGGAAGACCTCGATCATCAACATGGTGGCCGGACTGGCCCGCCCGGACGAGGGCCACATTATCGTTGGCGGCCGGTGCCTGTACGATTCAAAGAACTCGGTCGACCTTCCTCCCGAAAAGCGGCGTGTGGGCTATATTTTTCAGGAGGGGCGGCTCTTCCCCCATCTTTCGGTCCGCTCGAACCTGACCTACGGAATGCGCCTTATTCCCAGAGCCGAGCGCTACGTGGAGTTCGACCAGGTCGTGGAGCTGCTGGGTATGGAACACCTGGTCGACCGCCGGCCCGCCAAACTCTCGGGTGGCGAAAAGCAGCGGGTGGCGATCGGGCGGGCGCTGCTCACCAGCCCTTCGGTTCTGCTCATGGACGAACCGCTGGCTTCTCTTGATTTTGCCAGAAAAGCGGAAGTGCTGCCCTTCATCGCCCGCCTGGCCGGCCGGTTTTCCATTCCCATACTCTATGTCAGCCATTCGCTCGAAGAAATTCTAAACCTGGCGGATTCCATGGTAGTGCTCGAGGGTGGCCGCACAGTCGCCTCGGGTGCGATCGAAGAACTGATGAGCCGCCGCGATCTGCAGGCATTGACCGGATACACCGATTGCGGCGCGGTGTTATCGACCGTTGTGGAATCTCACCATGAGGCGGCGGGGCTTAGCGATTTGCGTTTCCAGGGAGGCATTTTGAAGGTCCCCCGTCTCGAAGTCTTAATCGGGAGCAGAGTGCGGGTGCGCATCGAGGCCAGAAGTGTAGCCATTGCCCTGGTTTCCCCCGAACAAACCAGCGTTCAGAACATCCTGCCGGGAACAGTCGAGGAAATTACCACCGGCAACGGAACGCTGGTTGATGTGAAACTCGATATCGGCTGTCCCCTGCTGGCCAGAATAACTCCCAATGGACTCGCAAAACTGGACTTGAAGCCCGGCATGCCTGTTTTCGCCATTATCAAGAGCGTGGCCGTCTCCCACGGGGTCTTATTTTAAAGCGTTTTTAGAAGGCCCCGCTGGCTGTTTTACGCTGTTAATACGGCTTTTTTTCTCCCCATTTTCCGCATTATTCTGATTTACTTGACATTACTGGATTTAGGGGACGAAATTAACAGCCAGCTAACAGCCAGCTAACAGCCAGGTTAACAGCATGAAGAACAGCCAGCTAACAGCGGGGCCGCCACGTCCACGGACGCGGTTTGAACGAGGACGAAACTTTGGTTCGTCACTGTGATTTGACAGGTTATCTTAGAAAAAGGGTGAAGAGGCCTGAAGAAGATTGACGTGAGTGAAATTAATGGGTTGGCGATTATAATGGAATGATTCGTATCGTAGCAATTTGGCGCGGGATTGAATTTTTTGACAGGTTATCTCATCACCCCTTGACGCTCAAAACAGCAATTCCCGGAGGTCCTTCGGATTGTGTCATCATGCGATTCGACAATTCGTTCCCTCGTAGGCTGATTGGGTCAAAAGGCACGCTCTTGGCTCCAGAAGCCATGATAGCTCCGGGAATTGCTGCGCTCAAAACCGGTTCCGAATGATGACTGTCAACCTTTCGGACCGGACTGATGGGCGGCTGGCTGCCATACAAAATGCCATACAAATGCCATACAAATGCCATACAAATTCGTTGTGCTTGGATATTCTGTATGGCATTTTGTAAATTATGGAATATATTTGGTTATACTGGCTTGGCAATATTGGGGATTGATTTTGTGCCGTACACGATTGCCATACAAAAAATTTTGAAAAATGAAATTTTGGTGGTTCCGTCTCCTCGCAGTGTATGGTAAGGTGACATACAAATTGAACGAAAGGAGTGTGCATTATGGGCATAGAGGTCGGTGTGTTTTGGGGAAGTCCCAATAGTTGTTTCAGTGAGGAACCGACGATGGTTGAGCTAACAACGGAGAAGACGATCGAGGGCATGATCCTGGGCTACGTCAAAGGATATAGGCAGAGCGCAGAATACGTCCTTGGCCTCTATGATCCGATTATTGTGATCGAGGGGTTGTGTGTGTCCGAGATGAAAATTGAGGACGCATTTCAATTGTGCCTTGGAGGTCGGCCTGCTAACGGCCAGTCCGGACATTTTTTGCCGACTTTATCTTTCTTTCTATCTGATTATTCACCGAAGGTTGGAAAATTCGGCATAGATGGCGACGTCCTCCTCTACGGAAAGATCTTGAGCGCTTGCTATGGCGACGAGAATGGGACGGAGAAGATCTCCACCAGGTTAGCCTCCGGAATTGTTGGACCCTTATCAACTATTGGTAAATCCCGGGTCTCGCAGTTCGTTAAGTGTAAGCTGCGCTCCTATATCCTCAACAATTATTTTGCTCCCGGGGGACTCTGGCCCCTGATCAAGGGGAGACTTCCGGCCATCATTTTGGAGACCTTAGAGAATAACGTTGTACTTTGTGGTTCATCTTTCAGTCTCTTATCGGCGGATTCCTTGCCGAAATTGAATTTGACCAATCTTGGTGCCAAGCAGCTCGTGACCTTTAGAATCGAGTCCGGTCTTGTCGCTGGCGTAAAGGCCCTAGCTCAGCGTCGAAGTTCGACATTCTCGGACGTGTTCAGAGATGCTCTGCTTGCCGATACTTAAATGGTCGGCCTTTTATAAAAGTATACATAAATTAGATTGCCTCTTCTTGCGGCGACCCGGCCTCGGGTGACCTCTTGCTCCCGATCAGGGCCTTTATCGCCTCCATTTCCTTCTCCAGCCTACTCAATCTTCTTTCCACCTCGATAGCATGGGCAAAATACTTGATATTTTTCTCCAGGGCGTCCACGGCTTGCTCATTTCCGCTGGTCAGCACCTTTTTAGCCTGGGAGAGGAGGGACCCCAGCTCGGCGTTTTCCTTAACATCGGCTTCGATATTTCTGGCCTCTTCAATCCTAGGTGCACCTTCACCCGTCAAAAGCCAATGTAAATTGACTTTTCGATCATGTCCATAATCTATCATCAATTCCAACAGGGTTCCGCGACTCTTTCTCCTGGAAAAATCGCCCTGGTCGATTCCAAACAGCGCCGCAACCTCCCTGTCCAGCTTCACTCCGAACACTGTTTTGAAGCGATTATATATTT
>JARLHP010000149.1 GCA_031292195.1 Syntrophobacteraceae bacterium | reverse complement strand
CTAAACATTGAATCTGAAATTAATTATGTCCCCGTCCCGGACGGGGTAGGTTTTGCCTTCCAGCCTGACCACTCCCTGCTTTCTGGCCGCGGCGTAATCGCCCGTTTTCCTGAGGTCCTCGTAGGCCACCACCTCGGCGCGTATAAAGCCCCTCTGAATGTCCGAGTGAATGGCCCCCGCCGCCTCCACCGCGGGCATGTCTCTGGGGATGTTCCATGCTCTCACCTCATCTTCGCCCACAGTCAAAAAGGAGATAAGGTCGAGAAGAGAGAATGAACTCTTTATCACCCTGTCCAGGGCCGATTCGGTTATGCCGAAATCGTTCATGAAGGATTGGGCTTCCTCACTGGAGAGCTGCGCCAGCTCCATTTCGAGCTTTCCGCGCACCATCACGGCTTCGGCGGACCTAAGAGGCAGGGCCGGCATCGAGTCGTCTTCATCCGCATTGTTTACGATCACCAGCAGGGGCTTTGCCGAAAGAAAGGTATAACCCCGCAGTTCCGGCTTGGCGCAAATCTCGGGAATGGTGCGAAGAGGCTGTTCGCCATTGAGCGTTTCGGCGCATTTTTCCAGCAGTTCCTTTTCGGCGCCGACGGGTTTTTTCCCGCGCTTTAGTTCGGCTTCCAGTTTTTCCAGTCGCTTTTCGACCGAGGCCATGTCGGCGATAAGAAATTCGTCCTCCAATTCCCTGAGGTCTCTTGCCGGGTCGGCAGGCCCCGACACCGGGTCGGTAAAATTGCGCACCACCAGGATAAGGGCGTCCATAGGCCTCATGTGGGTCAGCAGAAGCGCCATATATTCCTGCTTGTTGTCGGCCATTCCCGGAATGCCCTGGAGGTCCATGTAGGTGATCTGGGCGTAGGTGGTCTTTTTGGGGCGATAGAGGGCGCTCAGCCAGTCAACCCTTGGGTCCGGCACGGGCACGACCCCCAGCGCCGGCACCACCTGGCCTCCCGCCGGCGCCGATTCGCCGCTCCTTCTGGTCAATGCGTCGAATACGGTTGTCTTGCCGGTCCTTCCCAATCCTGTAATTCCGAGTTTCATATCGATGCCCTTTGCTCTAAAAAATCCCGGATGGCATTATCCAGATGACCAACCTCCGGGCACAACCGGCGGATGCGGTTGTAGTTTTTCGCCGCTTCACGGGCCAGTATTCTGCGGCCCTCCCCCGGTGTATCAAGAAGCCTGCGCCGCTTGGAGAATGGAACAAAGTAGTCTTCCTTGGGATTCAAGTCCTCCCGGATAGTCTTCCATTCCCAACTCGAAGGCAAATCGTGTCCCGCAAGCACCCAAACCTCGATTTCCTGCCAGGCATTTTCCGCGATCAGGGATTTGCGGTCCGGCAGCAGCTCCAGTGCATTATTCTCGATTGAATCCAGTCTGTTTCGCCTGGTCATAATTCCATCTCTATCCACACAAAGCAAAAACAAGTCAACCATGGGATAACGTACGATAATCTCTTTAATGCGTTCCCACCTCATGGCTTGGCCAATTCCGCCCAAGAGAGGGTCTGTGCATATTTGTACCCTGGCGGTCCTTCCGCAAGCCTCCATCATAGCATCGAGTATGGGTTTAAGCATGTATTGGTCTTTTCGGAAATCTTCCGGTATGACCAGGACATTCGCTACGATTCCCCCGCTTCCGAAAAGACCATCGCATCCTCAAACCAGCCCGATTCGTGGAGCCTCGCTAAATCCTGTTGTTCCAGGATTTGCTCTATATCAGGCATATCCATGATTCCCCTGATTCTACCTTCGTAGCTGTCAGGCAGACGGTAGATCAGGGAAGTATCTTTCAGGGCCTTTGGGCTCAAAAACCGCATTAGCTGTGGAGAATGCGTGGAGGCAACCATCTGAATCGAGCCCCCGAACGTTTTCTGCTCAATAAGCTGAAGCAGCAGGTACAGGCGAGCGGGATGCAATCCGCTGTCCAGTTCCTCGAAAAAATAGAATTGCGCCGGTTTTGGACCCATAAGCGCTGCGATCATTGCGAGGAAGCGGAGTGTGCCGTCGGAAGCGCTGTATGCGGAAGTTTTGTGCCCGTTCTGTTCCACCAGGCTGACCAGAATGCGACCGGTCTGGTCCGGGACAAACTCAAAGTCCCTTGCATCCATCGGCGTTAGCTCGCGTATCCATTCAATGAGAGCAGCTCTCTGGTCGCGGACCTTGTATATTGCTTGAAGGACCGACGACAGGTTTTCGCCCCGGTCTCCCAGGATCGTTTGACCCGGAAGAGACGGCTTACGCATGGCGTCCGGATCCAGATCGAGGAAGCGCATGGATTGAAGCGCCGATAAAACAGATTTTACATGATTCACAACGACTCTGGCTTTCGAGTCTTTTCTGCGCTCTCCTATCCGGTCTGCAATTTGCGTCAGTACCGGCTGATGAGCTATGAATGTCTCCGCATGCCCCCTTCGATAGTCACCTCCGGGACGAATGCGCACCCTGATATGCTGTGCATCCTTCTGTACGACAGGATTTTCCGGCGGATGCGAATCGAATCTCATTTGAGGGCCATAATAAAGAGATTCTCTTACAACCCTCGAGTTGCCGCCGTCAACATCGGGATCCACCTCGATATGGTATTTGGTCGGGATAAGCCTGAACCGCATTCCGAGCGTGAATGTAACGGTCAGGGAAAATGTGGAAGCTCCGGGATAAGTTGCCTCCCGCACCCCTCCTCTGACACCTGCCCACTGAAGAAATCCTCCCTCAACGTACTTTTCGCCCAAAATTTCAGCGATGCTGTAGCCGCGTGAAAGCCCGTGCAGGAACCGGAAGGCGTCGCGGATGTTGCTTTTTCCCGACGCATTACTGCCGATTAAGATTGAAAGCGGGCCCAGATGGAGGCTTGCATCTTTGAAGTTTTTGAACCTTTCGAGTCTAAGATGAACCAACATCGCCACCCCCAACATCAGCAGTCCCGGAGCGTTTTCATTGTCCTCGATAGCTTCTTTCCGGGCCATCGGTTTAATAAGGAATGTACGCCGCCAAGGATCTTTTGAAAAGAGCATTTATCGTGAAAAGCGGCGATTTTGGCTCCGGTTCCCGGCCGCAGTCAACTATTTTTACTGGTTTCTCCTGGGTGCGTTTAGTATGCTATGGCTCATGGGGCTCAGTCGCCCGTTTCCAAACTCGGCTCGCATGATGAAAGCACCCTATGGCATTTTGGAAGACACGCCAGCAAATGGGGCTGGCAGCGGTTATCGTAGGCGGGGGAATCCTGCTCTCCAGGTTCATGGGACTTTTCCGCGACAAGCTTATCTCGCTGCTGTTCGGGGCGACCCGGGAATCGGACCTCTATTTCGCAGCCTTCGTGATTCCCGACCTGATAAATTACATGCTTGCCGGCGGCTACTTTTCGATTACGCTCATCCCCTTTCTGACCAAGTATTTCGAAGAAGACGAAGAGGAAGGCTGGCGGTTTTTTTCAAGCGTTTTTCTGTGGGTCGCCGTTTCCATTTTTGCGCTGACCGCGGTTGCCTTCTTTTCAGCTCCGACGCTGGCCCGCCTGGCGGCCCCCGGGCTCCGGGGGCAGGAGCTTGTCCGCCTGGCATTTTTTCTGCGGATCATCCTTCCGGCGCAAATATTCTTTCTGTGCGGGTCGTGTCTTACGGGCATTCTTTTCATGCGCAAGCAGTTCACCGTGCCTGCCGTGGTCTCGGTCGTCTATAACCTTTTTATCATCGCGGGGGGCGTGCTGCTCCGGTCGAGAGGAATGGAAGGCTTTTGCTGGGGCGTGCTTGTCGGGTCCTTCATCGGGAACCTTTTGCTGCCCTTCCTGGCCGTAAAATACGGGGGCGGTTTGCGTTTGCGGTGGTCCGTTTTCCACCCCGGGCTGAAAAGATATTTCCTGGTGGCCCTTCCGCTAATGCTGGGTCAATCCATCACGGTCCTTGACCAGCAGTTCATGCGGGTATTCGGCTCTTTTGCCGAGGCCGGAGCGGTCAGCTGGCTCAGCTACGCGCGGCGCATCATGATGGTCCCGGTAAGCGTGGTGGCGCAGGCGGCGGGCATGGCTTCCTTTCCGTTCATGGCCGATCTTTACGTGAAGGGAGAGCTTTCCCGGTTCTATCGAACCATAAAGTCGGCGATGCAAAACGTATTGACCCTTTTGATCCCGGTTTGCGCGTGGATGATCCTGGCTGCCGAGCCAACGATTCGACTGATATTTCAGCAGGGCAGGTTCGGGGTTTCAGACACCGCGATCACCGCCCGGCTGCTCCAGGTGCTGCTGGTCTGCGTCCCCTGCTGGGGGTTCCAGCAGGTGTTGAGCCGGGCCTTTTACGCCAAGCTCGATACCCTGAGCCCGGCGGTTCTGGGGACCATCGTGACCGTGCTGGTGATCCCCATGTTCTATCTATTGGCCGTCTACACCGGCGCGGTGGGAGTGGCATGGGCCAGCGTGGCGGCCCTTCTTATTTACACCGCGGCCATGGCGGTGTGGTGGAGAATAAAATCCGGCGGTGAGGCTTTCGACGGGCTTCTTTGGGGAACGGGCAAAATTGTCCTGGTGACTTGCGCGGCGCTGCTGCCTGCCTGGGCCGCCGGGGATGCGAGCCCCTTTGACCCGCTGTTTTCGCCTTACCTGGCCGCCTTTACGGAGATCGTTTTGAGCGGGTCGGTCTTCGGAATCGTTTTCGCCTTCCTCTCCGGTCATTTCATTCCCGAACTGGCAAGGCCGTTTCTCGGCCGGATCGGCCCCGTTGGCAGAATGCTTTTAAAAGACCGGGCCGCCGGCAGTTAGCCGCTCTTTCAGCGTAACCAAGGAGGTGGTTCGATGGCAAACGGCATAAACGAACTGTTTGACGAAGTGATAAACCGGGGTCTGTGCGCCGGGTGCGGCGCATGCATCACGGGATGTCCCTATATAGTGGCTCATGCCGGCAGAATCGTGGCCCTGGACAAGTGCACGGGGAGCGAGGGAGATTGCTACAAACACTGCCCGAGGACTTTTTTTGATTTTGACGGGGTAAGCGAGGCGGTTTTCGGAAAAGCCTATCCCGGTGGCGAGATGGGCCAGGTCCTCGAGATCTTCATGGCCCGGGCAACGGACCCGGAGATACTAAAAAGGGGCCAGGACGGGGGAACGGTGACCAGTTTGCTGGCCCTGGCGCTCGAAGAGGGCCTGATAGACGCCGCGGTTTCCACCCGCATGGACGCCGAAAAAGCGCCTCACGGCAGCGTGGCGCGCAGTCGGCGGGAACTGCTGGAAAGCGCCGGAGCGTGTTATGAAGTCGGCTTTTCCCTGGAAGCCTATAGAAGTCTGCCGGCGGAAAGCACGGAAAAGCTGGCGATCGTTGGGACCGGATGCCAGGTGGAGGCCCTGGGCAAGATAAAGCGGGAGCCTCCCCAAAACAGCCCCGATCCGCGCAATATCCGGTTCACCCTGGGTCTTTTTTGCGGCTGGGCGCTGGCGCCCGGGACTTTCCACCCCTATTTGAAATCGCTTTGCGAACTCTCACAGGTTTGCAAGTTTGAGATACCTCCCAGGCCTCGCTACTCGTTTGAGTTTCATTTCGAAAACGACCGGGAGGCCGGTTCCGTTTCGCTCGATGTGATCAAGCCCCATATCAATTCGGGTTGTCACTATTGCTGGGATATGACGGCCGAGTTTTCCGACGTTTCGATCGGTTCCGCCGAAACTTTCCCGGGATGGAACACCGTCCTGGTTCGCAGCCCGCGGGGCGCCGAGTTGCTTGCCCTGGCGACTGAAAAGGGAATCCTGGAAACCAGGGAGCTGCCCGAGGAAAAACTCAGTCATTTGAAGTGGGCCGCGCTCCAGAAAAAGAGGGCGGCTGTCGAGAAAATCACCGAGAAGAGCGGCAGTAAAAATGACCTCCTTCATATCGGCCGCCCGCCGGAAGAGTCTGCCGATATCTTGTCTCGATGGAATATCTTGTGATTCGTGAAATCCCAGGGGGTGACAGATGGCAAATATAGCAACGCTAAAACCCGGATCGACATGTCTTCTCATGGGTAACGAGGCCGTGGCGCGCGGGGTGCTCGAAGCCGGTGCGGGAGTGGCTTCGGGATATCCCGGGAGCCCGTCGTCGGAAGTGATTCCGGCGCTTGCGGAAGCCGCCTCGCAAACCGATATCTACGTGGAGTGGTCCACCAACGAGAAGGTGGCCGTGGAGGTGGCCGCAGGCGGCTCCTTTGCCGGCATCCGCTCCTTTTGCGTGATGAAGCAGAACGGGGCCAACGTGGCCGCGGACTTTATCGTCAATTTGAACATGACCGGAATCGGCGGCGGGGGGCTGGTAATTTTTATCTCCGACGACCCGGGCGGTGGAACCAGCAATAACGAACAGGATTCCAGAACCATCGCCAAGTGGATCGACAACCCCCTGATGGAGCCTTCCAGCGCCCAGGAAGCCAAGGAAATGATCAAGTGGGCCTATGAGGTGTCCGAAGCTGTCAATCTGCTGACCTTCGTGCGGGGTGTGGGAAGGATCTCCTATACGCGGAGTAACGTCGTGCCGGGAGAATTGCCCCGAAAAGCCCAACCCGAAGCCGTCTTTCCGGAAATCTGGGACAGGAACAACCCGCGCAAAAGCAGGTTTACCTCCGGTCCCTTCCCGGTCTTCCACGCGCCGTTGCACGAAAAACTGGAAAAAGCGCGGGAGATTTTCGAAACATCCCCCTTTAACAGCTATACGGGCCCCGAAAAGCCTGAACTTTTGATAATAGCCTGCGGCGCCTCGACCTCCTACTGCATCGAGGGCGTGAATGAATTGAATTTGGAAGACAGGGTCTCCGTTTTGAAACTGGGCACCACCTGGCCGCTTCCCGAAAAACTGGTGGCAAAACATCTCAAAACAACCTGCAAGGTGCTCTTTGTCGAGGAGATGGACCCCTTCGTGGAGCGAAGCGTCATGGAACTGGCGGCCGCCCTGCTGCCGGAAACGGCCCACCTCACTTTTTTCGGCGCCCGCTCGGGACATCTGACCCCTTACGGGGAACTGAGCACCGATAGTGTCATCGGCGCCCTGGCCGACATCATGGGGATAACCTATCAGCCCCGTGACAGGGCTTATGAAGAAATGTGCGTGGAGGCGGCGGCGCTCGTGCCGGGCCGCCCGATCAACATGTGTCCGGGCTGCCCCCACCGGGCGACTTATTGGGCGGTGAAAAACGGACTGAGTCTTGACGGCCGCAACGGGTTCGTGTGCGGAGACGTCGGGTGCTACTCCATGGGGTTCGCGGGCCCCGGATTTTACCAGGCGCGCACCATGCACGCCATGGGCTCCGGTACGGGCCTGGCCAGCGGATTGGGAAAACTGGGCCGATTCGGTCTGGATCAGCCCGTTTTGGCCATCTGCGGCGATTCCACCTTTTACCATGCCGTGATGCCCGCTTTGGCAAACGGGGTCTACAATAACTCCAATTTTACACTGCTCATCGCCGACAACAGCGCCACGGCAATGACCGGATTTCAGCCCCACCCGGGGACGGGGCAAACCGCCACGGGCGAGCCCGCTAAAGTCGTGGAGCTGGAGGCCGTCTGCCGGGCCATGGGCGCTACGGTTGAGACCTGCGATCCGTTCGACCTGCCCAAAACCATCGATACGCTCCTTAAAATGATGGCGGAGGAAAGCGGGGTCAAAGTTGTCATAATGCGGCACATGTGCCAGCTGGTCAAAGGCAAAAGAAAGATCGCGCCGTCCTGGAAGATGCATGTGGACGGATCGAAATGTCTGGCCGATGCTTGCGGTTGTCACCGGCTGTGCACCCGGCTGTTCGGATGCCCGGGGCTGATGGTGGACGGGGAGACCGGCAAGGCTGCCATAGATGAAGCGCTTTGCGCCGGATGCGGGCTGTGTGCCCAAATCTGTCCGGCCCATGCCATAATCGGGGAGGAGGTGTGACGATGAGACCGGGGAAACTGGAAAAAGAGCCGTATAACGTCATCATCGCCGGTGTGGGAGGGCAGGGAAACGTCCTGCTTTCCGGATTCATCGGGGCCGCCCTGGTAAATGAGGGCTTCATGGTGAGTGTGGCCGACACCTTCGGAGTGAGCCAGAGGGGAGGGTCGGTGGCAAGCCATATAAAAATCTCCCGAAAGACTCTCTACAGTTCGGTTACGCTCAAGGGGAAGGCGGATTTGCTGATAGGCATGGAACCGGTGGAAACCCTCAGGTCTTTGGCCGAATTCGGCAACCCCGGAATAATATCCATTGTGAATCCCAGGCCGTTCTACCCTTCGGGAGGCGTAGCCTATCCGGACCTTGGCGAAGTCCGGCGGGCCATCGAGAGGATGTCTTCCAGGACCAGCTATGTCAATGTTACCGAAGAGGCCCTGAAGATGGGAAACCCCATTTACAGCAACATTATTTTACTGGGCGCGGTCATCGGCGCGGGTGTGTTGCCCCTGGGCGAAGAGTCGATCTTTCCCCTTCTTGCGGAACGCTTCCCCGGGGAAATTCTGGAGATCAACCTCAGGGCGTTCCGGAAGGGGATCGAACTGGTGAGTTGATGCCTGCCCTCCGGGGCTTTGCGTAAAGTATTATGGTCACCGACGACTTCGCGCCGTATCCAAAGGAGGTGTTCGCTTGGGGCAAGGACCTGAAATCCCCTCACATCTGATAGAACTGGAGAACAGCGGAAACCATGACTGTTTTGGGTGCAGTCCTCAAAATCCCCATGGTCTTCGGATGAAATTCTACTCCGGGGACGGGGCGCTTTTCTCCTGGTTGAGCGTGCCCGGCCACCTGTGCGGTTGGGAAAACCTGGTGCACGGGGGGGTTCTGGCTACAATCATGGACGAAACGATGGGTTGGACCGCCATTCACTTTCTAAAAAAATTCGGCCTCACTAATTCCATGACCGTTGAATACCTCAAACCCGTGAGGATCGGCGAGCAGATACGGGTGGAGGGAAGAGTGCTCCAAGTCGCGGGCAAACGGGAGGCGACGGTGGAAGGCCTTCTTTATAAAGCTGACGAGGTGCTTTGCGTCAAGTCGGTTGGAACGTTCAGGCTCTTTACCGCCGGCGCAATAGCGAGACTGGGCGTGATCGGCGAAGAGTCCATAAAAAAATTCGATTTTTTGATACAGCCGTAGTCGGAAGACGATGCCGCGCTCTGATAGAGCACTGGGTGACAAATACGTTCTCTCTGCAGATTGCCGCGTTACGGTCATTGACAAATCCGGTCGCGGAGATATACTCCGCCACCGTCATGCGGCGGATGTTGATCCGCCTGGGGATTCGGGACTTTTGTTTGAGGAGAAAAAGAGTGTTTACCACATCTAAAGCCGCCAGGTTTTTTACCGTGGCGGGGGTCTTGTTTCTGTTGTTCGTTTCTCCGTGCCTGGTTTGCGCGTCTGTGTCATGCCCGTCGGACCCTTTGCCCCTTATAGAGGAAGGTACACAAAAGGCTCTCGAAATTTTGCACCAGTCGGAATGCGGTCGGGCTGCTCCTCTGCGACAGAGGAAAGATGAAATCCTGACAGTCGTCGACCATTATTTCAGCTTTGATGAAATGGCCAAAAGCGCGCTCGGCCGCCCATGGAAAGAACAGACCCCGGAAAAGCGCCGGGAATTCACTAGTCTGTTCAAGCAGCTTTTATTCAACACCTATGTCGAGCGTCTTCAGGACTATACGGGTTCCAATGAAAAGGTCTCCTACGACTCTCAGGAAGTCAACGGGTGCTATGCGCTCGTCAAGACCCACATCCTCTACCAGGGCAATAAGAACGTATCGATCGACTACAGACTTCACCAAAGTGACGGGAAGTGGAAAGTCTACGACGTAGTGGTCGAGGGGATCAGCCTGGTCGTGAACTACCGCAGCCAGTTTTCTTCCATACTTGCAAACGAATCGTTTGATTCGCTGTTGCAAAGACTGCGCGAAAAGGTCCAGCAGGCCACTTAGGCGGCGTGCCGCCGCCGGGGTTACCACCCCCGCTCCGTCGCGATTTTTCGCGGTTTCCGGGTGGCCCGAGGGAACAGGAAAGACAATTACCACACTCGCCTCTGATCATGGGGTGGCACGGGCAACCAAAAAGAGTTGCTCCGGCCACCCGTCCCTTCCCGTTTGGTCTTAGACCTTCGGTCCCGCTGTCTTCCTGTCCAATCTCTCGTTTTGTTCTGGCAATTCGTGTTGGAAGATTGTAAATTTTTAGCATGAAAACCCCCAGGGACCCGAAATCGCCTGCAAAGTTGGATTCTTCCGGCCACGAAGGCCATCGCGGAAGACTGCGCGAAAGGTTTTCGAAAGGCGGTCTTGCCGGGTTTCACGACTATGAAATACTGGAGCTTCTGCTCACATACGTCTTTCGCCAGGGCGACGTTAAACCGATCGCAAAAGAGCTTCTGAGTAAATTTGGAAACAATCTGGCCTCGGTTCTGGACGCCCCGGTCGAAAAACTCCTGGAGGTCGACGGGGTCGGACCGGAGTCCGCAAAGATGATCAGCTTCGTTCCGCGCCTTTTCGAATCCTACCAGAAGAGCCGCTGGCAGCGGCAGACGACTTTCAGTTCGACTGCGAGCGCGGTCTCCTATTTGGGCGCACAGCTTGGTACGGAGAGAAACGAGGTCTTTTGCGTGCTTGCCCTCGACAGCCAAAACCGGCTGATCGCCATCGAGGAGGTGCAAAGAGGCAGCGTCAACCGGACGGCTGTCTTTCCCCGGCTGGTGGCGGAGGCCAGCTTGAAACACCGCGCCACGGCCGTGATTCTGGCGCATAACCACCCGGGGGGGAGTCCGACTCCGTCCGCTGCCGACAGGCAGCTCACCAAAAAGCTCCGGAACATGCTGGCGGATCTCGACATAGTGGTCCATGATCATATTATAGTAGCAGGGCTGGACCAGTATTATTCATTTGCTGAAAACGGAGGTCTGGAATGAACGCTCGATCCATGCCCGCCGTGGTGGTCCGCGGCGAGGCCAAAAGGGGCGAATGGAACGAGGTGGGGCTCGAAACCGTTGCAATGCCCGCTCTGCAAGCTGGAGAAGTCCTCGTTCAGGTGGAAGCGTGTTCGGTCAACCGGGCAGATCTTCTGCAGCGACGCGGACTCTATCCGCCGCCGCTCGGAGCCTCGCAGGTATTGGGGCTCGATTTTGCCGGCTTCGTCGTCGAAGCGCCGACCACGCAGACTTTCAAGGCAAGCGACAGGGTGTTCGGGATAGTGGCGGGGGGCGGGTACGGACGATACGTGGCGGTCCCGGTCGATCACCTGGCGAGCATCCCCGAAAACCTGAGTTTTGTGGAAGCCGCGGCCGCCGCGGAGGTTTTTTTCACCGCTTATTATAACCTCTTCGTGCAGGCCGGGATGAAGGCAGGGGATATTCTTCTCGTTCACGGCGGGGGCAGCGGTGTCGGTACGGCTGCCGTGCAGTTGTGCTCGTCGAGCGGGGCCAAGGTTATCGTCACGGCGGGCAGCGATGACAAAATCAGGCGGGCGATCGATCTCGGGGCTTACGCCGGGATTAATTACAAGGCAGAAGATTTTGCCGGGCGCGTAATGGAAATTACGGACGGCAAAGGCGTGGACATTGTTTTGGACTGTATCGGGGCGCCCTACTTATCAAAGCACCTGGATATTCTAAAAACCAGGGGGCGGATCGTTGTGATCGGACTCATGGGAGGAAGCTCCGGGGAAATAAACCTTGTGCCCGTCTTGACCAAAAGGCTCAAAATCATCGGCTCGGTCTTGCGCGGCCAGTCGAGAGAGGAAAAGGCCGAAATCACGCGCGGGTTCATCCGGACCGTGGCGCCGCTGCTAAAATCCGGCCGGGTCAAACCCATAGTCGACCGGATATTTTCCATCTCGGAAGTGGAGGACGCTCACCGGTATCTTGCCTCCGGAGAGCATTTCGGAAAAATCGTACTCACGTGGAAATCGTTTTAATGGAAAATCCCTGGATCAGCATTAAGAACGTACGGTTCGTAAGGAGCCGCAGACAAATACTGGATGATATTTCCTGGGAGATAAAGCCGGGCGAGAACTGGGTGGTCCTTGGGGCAAACGGCTCCGGAAAGACCACCCTTCTGCAGATTCTTGCCGGCTATCTCTGGCCCACCTCGGGGGAAGTGACCGTTTTGGGAAAGCGCTTCGGCGAAGTCGATCTGCGCGCTTTGCGAAGGAAAATAGGCTGGGTCGGCTCTTTTCTGCAGGCGCAGGTCCCGCCTTCACAAAAGCCCCTCGAATTCATCGTGAGCGGAAAATATGCCTCTCTCGGCATATTTGAAAAGCCCGAGCCCGCCGATTTCGAAGATGCCGCCCAATTAGCGGCCAGGCTCAATTGTCAAAATATACTCGACTCACCCTACGCCGTGCTGTCCCAGGGAGAAAAACAGCGGCTGCTGATCGCCAGGGCGCTCATTCACAAGCCCGGTCTGCTGATCCTGGATGAACCCTGCGGGGGGCTCGACCTGGTGTCCCGCGAGCAGCTGCTCTCCACCCTGGAGAGCCTGGGCCGGGAGCCCGGCGGACCCTCGATGATCCTGGTCACCCATTACCTGGAAGAGATCATGCCCGCCTTCGGCCATGTCTTTTTGCTCAAATCCGGGCGCTGCGCGGCCAAAGGTGAAAAAAAAGCTATCCTTAGGCCCGATCTGCTCACGGAGCTGTTTGGCATTCCGATAGAATCGGGCGGAGAAAACGGCCGCCTCTGGGCGCGGGTGGCGGCACGAGCTTGAACGGGTGGGGTGAGTACATGGACGGCGGCAGGAAGGTGATCATTCCCGGTATGGAAACCCTGAAGGACTTGGCTGAGCACGCCCAAATTTATGACCTTATTCAGCAGCGCAAAGGCCGGGCCGCTCTCCACGACCTGGACGAAATCCTCGCTGAAGAGGGCCTGAGTCGTGACGATCTGGAAGATTAAGCTGATACGGAGGTCTTGTGGTCGGGTTATCCTGGAAAATGAAAGTCGCCTTTGTTCTGATTGGCTCCAGCGCGGCCCTGGCGCTTTTTCATGTCTTTTTGTTCGCCGATTGGCACTCACTGTTTTTCTACCTGGCTCTGGACGTGGTTTTCGTTCCGGTCCAGGTACTGCTGGTCACCGTTCTGATCGAGCGGCTCATGAACGAGCGGGAACGGCAGACGCTGATGCGGAAATTGAACATGGTCATAGGGGCGTTTTTCGGCGAGGTGGGCAATGCGCTGATAAAGATGATGGGCGCCACCGATGCCGATCCTTCCACCCTTGAGCTGGGGCTGGCCGTTGCGCAGGGCTGGAAAAAGACCAATTACAAGGAGGCGGTGGAGTTCGTCCAGGGCTATCAGTGGAAATTCAATTCGCACAACCTGCAGTTGCAGGACCTCAAAGGCTTGCTTCTCCAAAAGCGCAAGTTTGTACTGGGCCTTTTGCAGAATCCAAACCTTCTGGAACACGACACTTTTACCGATCTGCTCTGGGCCGTATGTCACCTTACCGAGGAACTGGAGGCACGCGAACAGTTGCAGGGACTCCCTCGCTCGGACCTCAACCACCTGGAAATCGACATTCAGCGGGCGTTCGGCCTTCTTGTCCGGGAATGGCTGTTTTACCTGCAGCATCTGGAAACGCACTATCCCTACATGCATTCCCTTTCGCTCAGGACGAATCCCTTCAATCCGGTCGCCTGCCCTCTCGTTTTGGACAACTGAGGGGGAGGCGGAATCCCTGGAAAGGGCAGGGAGCCAAAGAACACGGTGAGAGCGCGAGAAGGCTCTGGACACTAAAGCTTTCGTAACCTATCTTCGTTCCGGTGGAGATGACCTCCGTGGTGTGCGGGGGCTTCTGAGTGGCGTGGGGGAGGAGATGTTATGGTCCCTCTTGCATGTAAACGAGAGTATTTCTCTTGGAAGGAGAGTATGCGATGGATAAAGATTTTCCGGAATGGTATGCCAGACTGCGGGAAGAGTATAAGGATTACCTGGGAGCGGTCGAAAATCTTGGGGAAACAGTAAGAAAAAAGGGCCCGCTCGATGAAAAAACATCCCATTTGATTCAGCTGGCGGCATCGGCTGCCATACGATCCGAAGGTGCGGTCCACAGCCATACCAGGCGAGCCCTGGAGGCTGGAGCTACATCTGAGGAAATCTGCCAGGCCGTGCTGCTGCTGACCAGCACTATCGGATTTCCCGCCGCTTC
Organism: Syntrophobacteraceae bacterium; assembly: GCA_031292195.1. Classification (GTDB taxonomy): domain Bacteria; phylum Desulfobacterota; class Syntrophobacteria; order Syntrophobacterales; family Syntrophobacteraceae; genus SbD1. The sequence goes on along the minus strand of JARLHP010000149.1, from coordinate 13,015 downwards.
GGCCGCTTTGAGCTGGGTCTATGACATCGTGGGCGGGAAAAAGTAGCCAGGGTTTGCCTCCGGAGAATGGGAAGCTCCCCTGCCGGGTTTTCCATTCTTCATACGTGTTTATGGGCGGCAAGTTTTGGCTACGGCGTTCAAACGCCGCCGCCACCTTCGCGGACGCGGTTTGAACGAAGGTGGAAACTTAAGCGCGTCACCCCGGCAGGGATCCAGGACGCTGTCAACGATCTGAAGTTTCATCTAAGCCACGCCAAGACGATGGGTTCCACTGCGTTTCACCCATCCTACACCCTACACACTTTCGGATGGGATCAACTGTAGGATGGGTGGAGCAAAGCGCAACCCATCGGTTTCAACTTGAGGTTCATAATTCATACCAAGAAATGCATAAATTACCGAACATTGGTTTTCCATTTAATTACGAATGATCGTTATGTAAAACACAGCATAACTGATCAGCATCTATCGCGGATGTAACTTCGTATCCCTCAAAATTGCAACCTGCTGCACAAGCCTTCAGCAACAACTCGTATCAGGAATGACAACGGCTACTGCTGATAAAATAATGACGCACTCCTGTGGTTATCATTTGACTCTCTTGTTCAGTCCGCATTAAAGATGAATACATACATGAATGGCGAAGCTTAAGAGTCTATGAATTTTACCGTCTGAGGGGGGAGCGCCGGAGCTTTCCCATGCGTTTCACCAGCCGGATGTGCGCTCGGGGCTTAAGCAAAAAGGAGGGGCAATGGACATTTCTCGAAGAGGTTTCATGAAGCTTACGGGTGCTGGTGCGGCCTGTCTGGGCCTGGCCGAGCTGGGTTTCGACCTGGCGCCCGTAAGAGCCGTCGCGGCGGACCTGAAAATCGAGGGCGCCAAAGAGGTCGTTTCCATCTGCCACTTCTGCTCCTGCGGGTGCAACATAATCATGTCCATAAAGGACGGCAGGATGGTGGCCGCGGGTGGGGACCCCGACTTTCCGGTGAGCGAAGGGGCGCTTTGCGCTAAAGGTGCGGCCTTCCAGTCCATGCACTATAGCGACCGCCGGCTTCAGAAGCCTCTCCACCGCGCACCTGGAAGCGATCGATGGGAGGAAAAGGAGTGGGACTTCGTGCTGGACCGGATCGCACGAAAGGTGAAGGATACCCGGGACAAAGATTTCATGGTCAAAAACGGCAAAGGCCAACAGGTCAACCGGGTCGAGAGCATCTTTGAGCTGGGCGCCTCGCAGCTGGATAACGAGGAGTGCGCGCTTACGCACCAGATGCTGATGGGGCTGGGCGTGGTCCACATGGACCACCAGGCCCGGGTCTGACACAGCGCCACGGTGGCGGCTCTGGCAGAGTCGTTCGGACGCGGCGCGATGACCAACCACTGGATAGACATCAAAAATGCCGACGTTGTGCTCATTATGGGGAGCAACGCCGCCGAGCATCACCCCATCTCCTTCAAATGGGTGCTCAAGGCCAAAGACGCGGGCGCCACGGTAATCCACATCGACCCGAAGTTCTCACGCACATCGGCTCGCAGCGACATGCATGTGCCGCTTCGAAGCGGAACGGACATTCCCCTCCTCGGGGGCATGGTTCGCCATATCCTGGAAAAGGGTGAATTCAACCGGGAATATGTGGCCCAGTATACAAACGCTTCATTTATCGTGGGCGACGGATATGACTTCAAAAACGGCCTTTTTTCCGGCTACGATCCGGCGGCCAAAAAATACGATCAAAAGAAGTGGGGTTTTGCGCTGGACGAAAAGGGTGTGCCGAAGCGAGACCCGACTCTTAAGCATCCCCGCTGCGTCTTCCAGTTGTTGAAGAAGCACTACAGCCGCTATACTCCCGAAAAGGTCTCGTCAATAACGGGCGTATCGAAGCAAGACCTTCTCAAGGTCTATGAAATCTATGGAGCAACCGGGGCCCCGGGCAAGGCGGGCACGATGATGTACGCTCTGGGCTGGACGCAGCATACCGTGGGGGTCCAGAATATCCGGTTGGCGGCGATCGTCCAGTTGCTTCTGGGCAACATGGGGGCGGCCGGGGGAGGCATCAACGCCCTGCGTGGCGAGCCCAACGTCCAGGGTTCCACCGACCATTGCATCCTCTGGAATACCCTGCCGGGATATTTGCCCGTGCCAACCTCGGATAAGGCGACGGTCGAAGAATACATTAAGGCCAACACGCCGGAAACCCACGATCCCAAAAGCGTCAACTGGTGGAGCAACAAGCCCAAATACATGGTGAGCCTTTTAAAGGCCTGGATGGGTGAGGCGGCTACCAGCGAAAACGACTACGGGTTCGGCTGGCTCCCCAAGGCGGATCCGGGTGTGGACTATTCGGCCATCTTCCTGCTGGACAGGATGTACAAGGGGCGGATCAAAGGCGGCTTCATACTCGGTCACAACCCGGCCCAAAGCATGCCTAACAGCAACAAGGTCCGAAAAGCTCTCGAAAAACTCGATTGGCTGGCGGTAGCCGAAATCCACAATTCGGAGACAACCGATTTCTGGCGCCGCCCGGGTGTGGACCCCAAAAAGATTCAAACGGAAGTCTTCCTGCTGCCCTCATGCCAGCGTGGCGAAAAGGACGGTTCGATCACGAACAGCGGCAGGTGGCTGATGTGGCATAACAAGGGCATCGAGCCCATGGGGCAGAGCCGCTCGATGGGCTGGATGGCGGTTGAAATCTTTAAAAGGGTGCGCGCGCTCTACGCCAAAGAATCGGGGGCCTTTCCCGAGCAGATCCTTAAAATGGACTGGCCGGAGGTCTACGACGCCGATGGAGTGGCCAGGAAGATCAACGGCTCCTACACCCGGGATATAACGGTCAAAGGCAAGCAGTACAAGAAGGGCGAGCAGGTGGAAAGCTTCCTGTATCTAAGGGACGACGGCTCGACCGCCTCCCTCAACTGGCTCTACGCCGGCTCCTATGGGCCGGCCGGCAATCTCGCCAAACGCCGGGGCCTGGCCCAGACCTCCATGCAGGCCCGGATCGGGCTCTTTCCCAATTTCTCCTGGGCCTGGCCGGTAAATCGGCGCATACTCTACAACCGCGCTTCGGTCGACCCCAACGGCAAGCCCTTTAACTCCGCCAAACCGGTAATCGCCTGGGAGAACGGCAAATGGGTGGGCGACATCCCGGACGGACCGGCGCCTCCCATGGCTTTGCCCGGGGGAAAGTATCCTTTCATCATGCAGACCCAGGGCATGGGGCAGATCTTCGGTCCGGGGCGGGTGGACGGACCTCTCCCGGAGCACTACGAGCCGGCCGAAACCCCCGTCAAGTCCCATCCCTTCTCGGCCCAGTTGAATAATCCCTGTCTCAAGGCGGCCATAAGCGACATGGACGTCCTGGCCAAACCGGGCGACCCGCGCTTTCCCTTTGTGCTTACTACCTACGGCGTGACCGAACAGTGGTGCGGGGGAGTGGACACCCGCAATACTCCGCTTCTGCTGGAAGCCGAGCCGCAGCTCTACGTCGAAATGAGCCCCCAGCTGGCTAGGCTCCGGGGCATCGGAAACGGCGACCCTGTGGTGGTGGAAAGCGCCAGGGGCCGGGTGGAGGCTATTGCCATGGTGACGGTGCGCATTACGCCCTTCAAAGTGCTCGGCAAGAGCGTGCACCTGGTGGGGATGCCCTTTTGCTTCGGCTGGACCACCCCGGGGGCTGGAGACGCCACCAACCGGCTGACGGCCACGGTGTGCGACCCGAACGTGTCGATCCCGGAATACAAGGCCTGCCTGGTAAACGTCCGCAAGGCCGAAAAGGTTAGCGAACTCTTCGTTTAGCCATGAAGGGAGAAATGTATGGCAAAGGCGTTTTTCATCGACACCTCACGCTGCATCGCCTGCCGCGGCTGCCAGGTGGCGTGCAAGGAGTGGCACGGCCTGCCGGCCGTTCAAACCAGGCAGCGGGGCACTCATCAGAACCCGCCGGATCTCAACCCCTTTACCTATAAACTGGTGCGGTTCGCCGAAGGCAAAACCGGCGCCAAAGTGGAGTGGCTTTTCTTTCCCGACCAGTGTCATCATTGCCTGGAGCCGCCCTGCAGGGGGGCGGCGGATAGTTTTGTCCCCGACGCGGTCATCGTGGACCAAAAAACGGGAGCGGTCCTTTACACCGAAAAAACCGGTGCGCTCACCGCCGCCCAGTGCAAGGAAATCCAGGAAGCGTGCCCGTACGACATTCCGAGGCGAAACGAGCAGAGCGGGCTTCTTACCAAATGCGACATGTGTATCGACAGGCTTCGGGCCGACCTGGCGCCCATGTGCGTCAAAACCTGCCCTACCGGCGCCATGAACTTTGGCGAACGGGATCAGATGCTGGCCATGGCGCATCAGCGGCTGGAGGCGGTGAAGAGTTCGCACCCCAAGGCGCAGCTTGTGGACGCAGACAATGTCAGCGTGATTTACCTGGTCACCAACCCCGGGCTGGCCCTGCAAAGGCCGTTAAAGCAGGCCGTGGAAAGCTACAGCCGCAGGGAGCTTCTGGGTAACCTCACGGCCCCTTTCCGGCGCATTGCGGGGTAGATAAGGATGCTCTGCCGCATCCTCTCAGAAACAAGGAACAAAAGATGTTTCCGGTCGAGTTTGCCGAAAACCTGACGAGGGATGGTGATGCCGTCGCGGAGGAGATGTGCGGTGCGGCGCCGGAATTGAGCCCGATCATCCGGGCTTTCGCCATGCTCGCTCAAAAGCGAAAGGAAATTGAAATAGATTTGGCCCGTTTGCCGGTCCCGGATTTAAACGAAGAAGCCTTCGGGGCCGGCGAGCCTCTTATCGCCTCCATCGATCCGTCGATCTTGCACAGCGGCTTTGCCGCTTCGGCGCAAAGGCTGCTGCCCGTGATAGGGAACCTTTTTGTGCCGATCCAGTCTCAGGCGGCGGGCCTGCTTTCTGCGCTGGCCGCCATGCCGGGCCTGAGCGCACCGCTCATCCAAGCCTCACTGACAGGCGATTTGAACGGGTTTGGAGCGATTGCCGCCAAGACCTCGCTCCCCGCCGGTGCACTCTCCTTTCTGGCCGTGGAGGTACTCAAGCCCTGTCTTCGCGCTTTCGAGCAGCGAGTGGGGCCCCTTGCCGAGGACGCTCTGTGGTGCAGGGACCGGTGCCCCGTGTGCGGTGGCGGCCCGGATTACGGTTTACTCAAGGACAAGCGCGACCCTTCGGAATTTCTCCTCTCAAAATCCGGCAGGCTGTGGCTCCATTGCCCCCTTTGCGGCCACCTCTGGCGCTTTGTCCGGCTCGTTTGTCCCGCGTGCGGAGAAAACCGCCACGAACAGCTGGACATACTCACGGCAACCGGCCGGGAGCGGGAGCGTATCCACGCCTGCCGCACCTGCAACAGCTACCTGCCGGTGATCGATCTGGTCGATAGCTCTCGAAAACTGCACCCCGATCTCGCCCCTTTGGTTTTTATCCCCCTGGACATCCTGGCCGGCAAAGCCGGCTATTCGCCCATCGCCCCGGCCCCATGGAATCATTCGGGGTGATGCGGTCCGCGCCTTTTGTATTTGCACGCACTCTTTGAGTCGGGTTTAGGACCTGGTGAGCAGGAAGTGGAAACCTGTTGTAAATATAGGTCAGGTAAAGTGTCTATTCAAAGGACCCGTAGCCTAATGGCATGATTACAGATACGGTTCTATTTGCAATGAATAGCAAATTAACATACCATAAACGGGTGGAGGCCATAGCGATCATCGTTGCTGACGGGCGGTCGGATTGGCGTTGGTGAAAATCCCTTAGAGAAAGGAGCAGAGGTCGTATGTCCACAATGGATCAAGGAAGTGGTTTTCCCCCTCCCGCGGATCGGGCGGGAAACGCTTCGTCCGGGCAATGTTATTTGTGCGGGCAGACCATACCTGCCGATCTGATGGTCAGGTTTGGAGATACAGTTGTTTGTGCCGGTTGTAAGCCCAGGTACCTGCAGATGATCCAGCAGGGTTTGAACAAACCGGGTGAGCGCCGTTATGGAGGCTTTTGGATCAGGTTTGTGGCATATCTTATCGATGTGGTGGCTCTGAGCGTGATGAACGTTATCCTGGGACTATTGCTGGCCACCCCTTTCATTATGTCCGTGAGGCCCGGCCAGCCGCCGGTATTCACCTCGGCCGCCATAATCAAACTAATTCTGGGGACGGTATTGGGTCTGACCTACTTCATTTTCTTTGTCGGAAAATATGGCGCCACCCCGGGGAAAATGGCCTGCGGGCTTAAGATAGTTACCTCCGACAACGGCAGAGTCAGCTACATGAGGGCTCTTGGAAGGTATTTTGCCCAAATTCTTAGCGCCATAATATTGTGCATAGGTTATTTGATGATTGGTTTCGACCGGGAAAAAAGAGGACTTCACGACAGGATCTGCGACACGCGGGTTGTGGCTAAATGAGCGTAGAGAGCGGCGGCGCTTCAGGGCTTTATTGCATACAGTGCGGTTCACCCCTGCCCGGAGGCTCATTTGATGCCGTCTTGTCGCTCCGATGTGAAAGCTGCGGGGTGGTGAGCGAGGCGGCCACCTTTCCCGCCCTGTTCAACGGACCCGGCTGGATCACATCCGGCGAACCCCTGAAAGCCTTGGATGAAGCAAGTTGCTTTTATCACCCGGGCAAAAGGGCCGCAACTCACTGCGATGCCTGCGGGCGATTCTTGTGCGCGCTTTGCGAAATTGACCTGGGGGGCCGGAAGATTTGTCCCAAATGCATGGAGCGTGAGAAACAACAGGGGCTTCTCACCGAATTTGTAACGCAAAGGACTCTGTATGACCAGATCGCGTTGTCACTGGCGACCTGGCCATTATTGAGCCTGGTTTTTTTCTATCTCTCAGTGGTCACGGCCCCCATGGCTCTCTACATCGCCGTCCGCTACTGGACGGCTTCGCCCAGCCTGGTGCCCAGGTCCAAAATAAGGTTTATCATTGCCGGATTGTTTGCGCTGTTGGAAATCGGGGGGTGGACGGCCCTGCTGATCCATAAGGTGGGCTAAAGGTATAAAATGACTTACACGCGCCTTCCGGGCAAAAGGAAAGGGTTCTTCCGAAAATGGACCTTGTGGCTGGGAGACAATCACCTCCTGGCCGTTGAGTCCAATTATTTCACCGAGTCGTACAAGCATTTCGATTTGAAGGGTATTCAGGCCATCACCTTTTGCCCGACCTCGGGCTATAAGGTCCGAAACATTGTCTATGCGGCGGCTCTGGCGGTTTTCGGATTTCTACTGCTGGTCCTGCCGGGTCACTCTATCTTCCTGGTCCTTATCACCTGCGCCGGCCTGGCCTTTTCCATCCTTTCCCTTATCAACAATTTGAGAAAAGGGCCGACCTGTTCCTGCCGCTTGAAAATGGACCTTGCGACACACGAACTCCCTTCCTTGTGCCGCTTCAGGTATGGCCGCAAAACACTCGCTATCATACGCCCGCTGGTGCTGGAGCATCAGCGGGATCTGCTCTCCGGGCGGCAGGAAACAACGGCCGGAGTGATGGACTCGGCCATGTTTGCGGCCGTGGGAGGCGCGGCGCCTGATTTGCGCCCGACCTGGCAGGAACAGCCCGCCCACTGCGGTGGCCAGGTGCATATTGTCGCTTTCAGCCTGCTCCTGCTTGCCGCGGCGTTAAGGCTGGGGCAGCTTTATCCCCGGGTTTCCAGCTTGTTTCTCATTCCTGACCTGATTGTCAATTGCGCTTTGGTGATGGCACTTCTAACCGCCCTTGCGCGCCAGCACGGCCGGACACTGGCGCCCACGGCGGGGGCGCTCCCCTGGTGCGCGCTCATTTTCTGCCTGGCCAGCTATATGTTCGATTACGTTTTCTGCTTTATGCAGTTTTTCCTACGGGGCTTCCGGCCAAAACCGGGTATGACATGGATTGATTTATATCATGCTGTCGCCGCATCGGGAGCTTTCTCTCACCCTTTACTGTTGAAGGCCCACATTTGCTTTATAGCCGTAACCGGGGCGCTGGGTTTTTGGGGGCTTGGGGCCGTTATGTCAGGCCGGCGGCTCGATAGAGAACCACAGAGTCGCGTGCCGCGCCAACCAGAAACACTGTAAGAAGGAATCATGGAAGAGATAATCCGGCGCAGATGCCTTAACCATGTGAACCGGGAGGCGGTTGCCGTCTGTACCCGCTGTTCCCACTCATTTTGCCGGGAGTGTGTCGCCGAATATGATCAGCGGGTGGTTTGCGCCCGCTGTCTGGCCGCTTTGGAAAAGGCGCCCCGTGAAAAACGCGCCCGTTGGATGGGGTTGCTGCAAACCGCCTGGTGCGGGCTGAGTTTCATATTTTTGTGGGCTGTCTTTTATTATCTCGGAAAAATTCTTCTCGCGGCCCCCTCTGCTTTTCATAAATCCCTTCTGGGCCGTATGTTTCAGTGAATCAGCCATGAATTCGAATTCTTTCAAGCAAGAAGAAACCGGAGCGGTTGAAATCCTCGAGCAGGCGGTTGATTTGCTGCGTTTTGCCCCGACTGGAGCTTTTCTTTCCTATTATATCGGTACGTTGCCCTTTGTGCTGGGCTTTCTGTTTTTTTGCACGGACATGAGTTGCGGCGCGACCGCGGGCAACCATTTACCCGAAGCTTCTCTCGGGCTCGCGGTCCTCTACCTCTGGATGAAATGCTGGCAGGCTGCTTTCGCCGCCTGCCTTCAGGGAGTGCTCGAAGATGCTCCCCGCTCCACCTGGTCCATGCGGCGGATCGCGCGCCTCGTTAGCCTGCAGCTGGCAATAACGGCATGGGGCCTGCCCTGTTTGTCGCTGGCTCTGGTTGCCGCTCTGCCTTTTGGATGGTGCTATGCTTTTTTCCAGAACCTCACCACGCTCGGGGGCGGTGAATGGGCTCTGCGCAGCACCATTCGAAGAGCATGGCGCCAATCTTTTTTGTGGCCGGCCCAAAATCATAAGCTGATTCTTATTCTATTGCTTTTTTCCCTGGTCGTATTTTTGAATGTCTGCTTTGCCTGCGCTTTGGTACCGGTGATCTTGCGCAGCTTTGCGGGCATGGACATTGTCGTTGCCGGAAGTTCATTCTTCCTTAATCCAACTTTCCTTCTGTCCATGGCCGGGATCACCTATCTTTGCATAAATCCGCTAACCAGGGCCGCCTATGTCTTGCGGCGCCATTATGGAGAGTCGCTGAGGTCGGGGCGCGACCTGTTGATCGAGATCAAACGTCTTGGGAGCGCTGCCCGCAAGGGAGTGGCCCTTCTCATCGCCATTGTGGCTCTTTGCCTCTTTTTCTCTGATGGAGCCCGTGCTTCCGCGGTCCGGGCCGGCCCCGGGAATTTGTCGCAAATACAGACCTCCTCCATTTCCGCCCGGAAGCTGGACAAGGCAATCGGCCGGGTAGTCAATCGGCTCGAATTCACGTGGAGATTTCCACCTCCCAAAAACGAAGACAAAAATCGGGGCGGGTTTATTTCCCGGGCGATAGACACCGTCAGCGGGTATCTTGACCGGTTATGGACAAGGCTGGTCGACCTGGTGGAACGGTTTGGCGACTGGTTGAGCGCAATTCTGCCCAACCGGCCGGAGAAGCCGTCCTCCAGTTCGAGCATGCTGGGCGACAGACGGTTGTGGCTGATTCTCCTGCCTGGTTGCGCGGCGCTTATTCTGCTCGCGCTTTTGCGCCAAGTCATTTTGCGCAGAAGACAGGAGGCCCCCGCTAAACCCCTTGAAACTACGCATTCCAGGCAGGAACCGGACCTAAGAGATGAAAGTGTTTCACCCGAGGAGCTCGCTTCCTCCCAATGGTCCAGGCTGGGAGAAAAATTGCTCGCCCGGGGGGAAACACGCACTGCCCTGAGGGCTTTTTATTTTTCCACGCTTGCCTCTCTGGCCGAAAAAGAGCTGCTGACCGTGTCCGGTTACAAATCCAATCGAGACTATGAACGGGAGGTCAAAAGGCGCGCACACTTCTTCCCCGGGCTGGGAAGCGCTTTTTGCGAAAACGTCTCTATTCTGGAGAGGACCTGGTACGGAATGCACCCCGCCGAGGTGGAGACAGTCGATAGGTTTCTGACCAATTACAGGTGGATGAGCGGCTATGAGCACAAAGGCTAGCTTCCCCATAATCGCGCTGGTGCTCCTGTTTGCCCTGTTCGCCGCAGGAGTGTCCAGTCTGCTCCTGATCCGGCTGAAAGCCGGCGATATGTTCCCTGTCTACTCCTCCCTGCGGGGGGACCCTCTGGGGGTGGAGGCGTTCTATGAGGCATTGGAAATGATGCCCGGTATTTCAGTTGAGCGCAATTACAGGAGTTTATCCGATTCCAGCGATGGGCCTCCAGGCAGGGTGACTCTCTTTTATCTGGGGCTCGATCCGGATTTTCTGAAAAATTCACCGTCCGGAGTTGCCGATGAACTGGAGTCTTTGGCCAAAAAGGGGGCAAGGATTGTGCTTTCGTTTCGCTCCCAACCTTTCGGAGGGAAAACCCGGCCCGGGAAATTTACGGACCGGGATTTTCAAAAAGCGGGCAAAAAGCTGCAAAAAAGCGGGGGTAAGGAGTCGAAAGCGGATCAGCCGACTAAATCCGCCGGGCAAAAATGGGAAGTGAGCGTCGCTTTGGCGCCGTCGGTGAAGGGCCTGGAGTCGGATAGCTTTACCGCTCACCTGGAGGAACCGGTCGAGGGCATGCCGCCCGGCATCCCTATCCATACGGCGCTCTATTTCAAAAACAGCGGAGCCGCCTGGCGGACTCTATATGCGGCGCAAGGTCGGTCCGTACTGGTGGAACGGCCTATGGGGGCAGGGAGCATGGTGCTTCTTGCGGATTCCTACCTTTTGAGCAATGAAGCCATGTTGAACCACCGCCTTCCCGGGTTGCTCTGCCGGCTCGCGGGTCCCGGCAGGCTGATGGTTTTCGACGAGTATCATCTCGGGATTGCAAAAAGTCCGGGCGTGGTGTCTGTGGCTCGCAGGCACAGACTTCATTATCTGTTCTTCGGGCTCATCGTAGTGGCCGGTTTGTTCCTGTGGCGCAATGCGGTTCCCCTGGTTCCCCCCAAACCCTCGGCCGGGGATTCGGTTCATTACCTGCAAATGGACCAGACAGACGGTCTGGTTCATCTGCTGCGGCGAAATATTGGAACCGATAAGCTTATAGAGGTCTGCCTGGATCAATGGGAGAAGAGTGCGACAAAGACCGGGTCCCAGCCGGGCAAAAAATTCGGGCAGGCGGGCGAAAAGCTGAAGAGCATGGAAAAGGAGAAACCTCGCCGCTCCGTCGTGGAAGCCTACAGGGAAATAGCCCGGATATTGAAAGATGAAAACCGGCTAACCTGATGCCGGGGGCCTTATATAAGGATGCTGAAATGATGGACAATCAAAGCACGCTGCGCCTGAGTGAGACGTTGAGCAAGGTAAAAGAGGAACTGGCCAAGGTGGTCATTGGCCAGAAAGATGTGATCGACCTGGCCCTGGTAGCCATTCTTACCGGACAGCATGTCCTCATCGAAGGGGTCCCCGGAGTGGCCAAAACTCTGCTGGTGCGAACGCTCGCCCATATATTCGGGGGCGAATTCGGCCGCATTCAGTTCACTCCCGACCTCATGCCCGCCGATATCACCGGGACCCACATTTTCAATATGAAAGAAAACGAGTTTCTGCTCTCCAGGGGGCCTATTTTTGCCAACTTTCTTCTGGCCGACGAAATAAACCGTGCGCCCGCCAAAACCCAATCCGCCCTGCTCCAGGCCATGCAGGAGAGGACTGTCAGCATCGACAGACAAACTTACACTCTGCCCTCCGATTTCATTGTTTTTGCCACCCAGAACCCTATCGACTTTGAAGGAACCTACCCGCTTCCGGAAGCGCAAAAGGATCGGTTCATGCTCAAGATATCCATGGGCGGGCCCGATCGTGAAGAAGAGATGGCTCTAGCGCGGCGAATGTTGGGGTCGCAAGCTCCGGAAGAGGCGCTTTCCTCCGGCGCGGTTAACCAGGTCCTTGCGGGAGCCGAACTGGCCGAGCTTAAAAGCTGTTTGGCCGCAATAACTTTTCGCGATGAACTCATCGGCTACGCTCTGGACTTGACCCGATCCACCCGCGAGCACCATGCGGTCCTGCTGGGGGCCGGCCCCAGGGCCACCCAGGGACTCATCCTGGCGGCACGCGCCTATGCCGCCGTATCGGGGCGCGACTTTGTCACCCCGGACGATATCAGGGGCCTGGCGCCTGCCATACTGCAGCATCGGCTGGTGTTGCGACCCGAATACGAAATACAGGGAACCGCCGTCAGTGAAATCATTGAATCCCTGGTCCGGGAGCTGGCGGTGCCTAGGTGATAGTCCCGCAAAACAGGCTGGTGCTGTTTACAGGCTTCACCTTGCTGCCGATGTCGCTGGTTGCCGCAGCCGCGCCGGCCGCTTTGCCGCTGCTGGCGGGGGCCGGCCTGGCGATTCTTTTTGTCTGCCTGTTCGATGCGCTGCATATTGCCGGCCGCTGTGGAAAAATGAGGGCGGAATTCCCGGAAAGAGTGAACCTGGTTCGATATCGGGATCAAACACTTGATTTCAAAGTAAGTGATGACAATGCGGTCATTTCTACCCTTTACATCGCGTTGGCTCTGCCTCCGGAAATCACTTCCCCGAAAAAGGAATTTCTCGTAACGCTTCCGCGTAATTCCACCGGACTGAAAATCGTGTGGCCGGTTAACGGAGTGGAGCGTGGTGAATACCTTGTTTCCGGTTGCTATTATCGGGCGCCCTCCCGCCTGGGTTTCTGGTGCAAACAGGGATGTCTGGAGGCTCAAACCCGAATCCGCGTCTACCCGGATCTGCTTGCGGAACAAAGAAGTATTTCCGCACTCTTTCTGCGCCATGGCGCAGCCGGCTGCCTCGCCCGCCGGCAGGTCGGACAGGGCAGGGAGTTCGAGCAGATGCGCGATTACCTGCCGGGCGACGGAATGGCGGATATCCATTGGAGGGTAACCGCCAAGCGGGGCCGACTGGTGACCAAAGAGTACCAGTTGGAGCGCACTCAGGAGATTTACGTGCTACTCGACGCCTCCCGCCTGAGTTCCCGGCAT